>DATMVO010000561.1:0-7914 GCA_035563115.1 Solirubrobacteraceae bacterium | reverse complement strand
AGGCCATGTGCCCTGGCAATCTACAGAACGACCATGCGGATCGACGGCAGACACGCGCCGTGCTCCTCCTGACCGGCGCCACCGGGCAGATCGGCACCGCCCTGCTCCCGCGTCTCATCGCGCGCGGCGAGCCGGTGCGCGTGCTGGTCCGCGACCCACGCGGCCTCGGAGCGGAGCGCGTGCGCGTCCAGATCGCCCTGGGCGACCTCACCGACCCGCCGTCGTTCCGCAACGCGCTGCGCGGCGTCGACACGGTCGTACACCTGGCGGCGAGCGCGCGCGACCAGGCGCGCGGGTCGATCGAGGAGCTGAACGGGATCGCGACCTGGCGCCTCGTGCAGGCGGCCGAGCGCGCGGGGGTCGAGCACTTCGTCCTCTTCGGCGCGCTCGCGGCGTCGGTCCACGACCGCACGCGGTTCCTGCGCTCGAAGGCGCTGGCGGAGGAGGCGGTGCGGGAGTCGGGGCTGCGCCACACCGTCCTCGCGCCGTCGCTCGTCTTCTCGCCCGGCGACCCGCACCTGACGCTGCTCGAACGGCTGGCCCGGCTGCCGCTCGTCCCAGTACCCGGGCGGGGCCGCGCGCTCTTCCAGCCGATCTGGGCGGAGGACGTCGCGGACTGCGCGCTCGCGGTCCTCGACGGCGCGGGCGGCGAGCGGTACGAGCTCGCCGGCCCCGACACGCTCGACCACCTCGCGATCGCCGAGCTCGTTCTCCGCGCCGCCGGCCGCCCGCGCCGGCTTCTCCCCGTCCCCGAGCGTGCGGCGAAGCTCGGCCTCAAGTCCGCCGAGGCGCTCCTGAAGTCCAAGGCGCCCGCGGTGTGGGACGAGGCCGAGCTCCTGCAGGTCCCGATGGTCTCCCGCCACGGCACGGCGGACGCCGAGCGGCTCGGCGTCACGCCGCGCGCGATGGCCGCGGTCCTCGGCGCGTCGCGCTAGCTCAGCGCGCCCGCCAGCTCCGGTCGCCGGTCCACCCACGGCCGCGCCTGCTCGAGCTGGGAGGCGATCGCCAGCAGCAGCCCCTCGGAGTTCGGCCGGCCGATGAGCTGGATGCCGATCGGCGTCCCGAGCTCGTCGTCGTGCGCGACCGGCACCGAGATCGCCGGCTGGCCGGACATGTTGAAGCCCGGCGTGTAGGGCGTGAACGCGGCCGCGCGGGCGAACGTCGCGGCCGGATCCGGGCCGTCCGGATCGAGCGTGCCGATCGTCAGCGGCGCCTCGGCGAGCGTCGGCGTGATGACCGCGTCGTACGGGTCCGACCACTGCACGATCGCGCGCGCCGCGCCCTGCGTCTGCACGAGCGCACCGTACGCGGTGACCGCGTCGATCCCCTTGCACGTCTCCCACAGCCAGAGCGTCAGCGCCTCGACGTCGTCGATCGTCGGCTCGCGCCCGCCGGCCATCATCGACGCGAGCATCGCCTGCGCGCAGACCATCGGGCCGAAGACGGCGGTGAAGATCCGCGCCAGCTCCTTGTCGCGCATCGGCGGGTCGATCTCCTCCACCGTGTGGCCGAGCGACTCCAGCAGCGCCGCCGTCTCGCGGGCCGCCGCGGCATGCGCGGGCGTCGCCTCGACGTCGGGGAGCGGCGGCGTGAGGCAGAGGCCGAACCGCAGCTTGCCGGGCTCGCGCAGGGCGGCGTCGACGTAGGGCTCGGCCGGCGGCGGTGCCCACGACGCGTCGCCGAGCACGGGCCCGCTCAGCAGATCCATCGCCAGCGCGGTCTCGCGCACGCTGCGCGTCACGACGCCGTCGATGGAGAGGAACTGCTCGCCCACGGTCGGCGCCTGCGACACCCGGCCGCGCTGCGCCTTCAACCCGACGAGCCCGCAGCACGCGGCGGGGATGCGGATCGAGCCGCCGCCGTCGTTGGCGTGCGCCAGCGCGACCATCCCGGACGCGACCGCCGCCGCGCTGCCGCCGCTCGACCCGCCCGGGGTGCGGTCCAGCGCCCACGGGTTGCGGGTCGCGCCGAACCGCCGCGTCTCGGTGACCGGCTGGATGCCGTACTCGGGGAGCGTGGTGGTGCCGACGACGATCGCGCCGCCCGCGTCGCGCAGCCGCTGGACGACGTTCGCGTCCATCGGCGCGACGAAGTCGCCGAAGAAGTTCGACGCGAACGTGAGCCGCTTGCCCGCCATGGGGACGTTGTTCTTGATGGCGATCGGCACGCCCGCGAGCGGCCGCGGATCCCCCGGCTTCACCGCGTCGGCGGCGGCGAGCGCCTCCTCGGCGAACACGTCGACGAAGCAGTTGAGCTGCGGGTTGAGCTGCTCGATCCGGTCGAGCGACTCCTGGACGAGCTCGCGGGCGGTGATCTCGCCGGCGCGCACGAGGCCCGCCAGCTCGTCCGCCGGGCGGAGGAGGAGGGACATGCCGCGCATCATCCCAACGCTGTCGAGTAACCGCTTGCGACGTACGTAACCGGTTGCGCGCTAAAATGGGGTTGTGCTTCGGAACGCGCCACGCGACCTGCCGGACGACCTGACGCTCCCGCTGGAGAGCGGCGCGCCGTGGTGGTACTGGCTCGGCGCGCGGCCGTCGGTCGACCTCGTCAACACCCGCCGCGAGCGCTGGCGCCGCAACGTCGAGACGCTCGTCACGCCCGACGACCTCGCGCTGTGGCTCGTCCACGGGGGCGTGGCGGAGGACGTCGTCCCGGTGCCCGCGAGCGTGGTGGAGGAGGCGCGGGGGCTGCGCGAGGCGATCGACGCGTGCCTCACCGCGGTGGTCGAGGAGCGGCCGGTGCCGGGGAGCGCGCTCACGCTCATCGACGATTGGCTCGTCCACGCGGGTGAGCGGCCGCAGCTGCGGCTCGACGGCGCGACCGGCCTGCCGCGCCTCACCGAGCGCGCCGCCGCCGACTCCCCGCGCCGCATGCTCGGCACGATCGCGCTCGACGCCGCGCGGATGCTCGGCAGCGCGGAGGAGCGCGCGAGAGTCCGGATCTGCGCGTCCGAGACGTGCAGCGCGCGGTTCTACGACCGCTCGCCCGCCGGCCGGCGCCGCTGGTGCTCGATGCAGACGTGCGGCAACGCCGCGAAGGCGCGCCGCCACCGGGCGCGCGCGAAGGCGTCCGCGTGAGCGAGGACGGCACGCCCGCACCCCGCTACCGCTGGGTCGTCCTCGCCGTCGGCTGCGTCGCCACGCTCGTCACCGGCGCCCTGCGCCAGGGCCTCCCCGCGCTCGGCCCCGAGTTCCGCGACGCGTTCGACCTCAGCCTCGGCCAGATCGGCCTCCTCTTCTCGATCCAGTCCGTCGGCTTCATGGCCGGCCTGCTCCCCTGGGGCGCGCTGGCCGACCGGACCGGCGAGCGGCCCGTCCTCGGCCTCGGCCTCACGGCCGCCGCGGGCGGGCTCGCCGTCTCCGCCACCGCCGGCACCTTCGGCTGGCTGCTGGCCGGCATGTTCCTCACCGGCCTCATGGCCGCCAGCGCGACCGGCGCCAGCGGCCGCGCCGTCATGGGCTGGTTCTCGCGCACCGAGCGCGGCCTCGTCCTCGGCATCCGCCAGACCGCGATCACGATCGGCGGCGCGATCACCGCCCTCGCGCTCCCGCTCCTCGTCCTCGCGACCGACCTCACCACCGGCCTCCTCGCGCTCGGCGCCTTCAGCCTCTTCGCCGCGGTCACGTCCGTCGTCCTCATGCGCGAGCCGCCGCCCGCGCCCGCGCCGCCCGGCTTCGACGCCCGCCCGCCGATGAAGGACGGCCGCATCTGGCGGCTCGGGTTCGGCTCCGGCCTCATCGTCATGGCCCAGGCCGCGGTCGTCAGCTTCATCGTCCTCTTCCTCGTCGACGACCACGGCCTCTCCACCGGCCAGGCCGCGCTCGTGCTCGCCGCGATCCAGCTCGTCGCCGCGGCGGCCCGCATCGGCGCCGGCGTCTGGTCGGACCGCAGCGGCAAGCGCATCGCCCCGCTCCGCCAGATCGGCGCGGCCGGCGGCGTCCTCGTCGGCCTCGGCGCGGCGCTCGACGGCCTCCCCAACGCGGCGCTCATCCCGCTCCTCATCGTGGGCGGCGCGGCGATCTCCAGCTGGAACGGGCTCTCGTTCACCGCCGCCGCCGAGATCGCCGGACGCGCCCGCGCGGGCACCGCGATGAGCCTGCAGAACACCCTCGTCGCCGTCCTCGGCGCCGCGTCCGGGCCGCTCTTCGGCCTGGTGGCGGACGGCGCCTCCTACCGCGTCGCGTTCCTCCTCGTGGCCCTCGCGCCGCTCGCCGGCTGGTGGGTGCTCGGGCCGCTGGAGGGCGAGGAGGAGGAGCGCGCCCAGGCGCGCCGGCGCCGGCTTCGGCAACATCAAGGGCCGCCGGAGGTTCCCGGCATCCCCCGGACAGTGAGGTCACATCCATGAGCGCAACCGCCGACACGAGCGGCGTCCAGTCGGGCCTCGAGGGCGTCGTCGCCTTCGCGACGCAGATCGCCGAGCCCGACAAGGAGGGCGGCTCCCTCCGCTACCGCGGCGTCGACATCGAGGATCTCGTCGGCAAGGTGCCGTACGAGCAGGTGTGGGGCCTGCTGGTCGACGGCCAGCTCGAGCCCGGCCTGCCGCCCGCCGAGCCGCACCCGCTGAGCGTCCGCTCCGGCGATCCGCGCGTCGACGTCCAGTCCGCGCTCGCGATGCTCGCGCCCGAGTGGGGCTTCGGCCAGCTCATCGACATCTCCGACGAGGAGGCGCGCGACCAGCTCGCCCGTGCATCGGTGATGGCGCTCTCCTTCGTCGCCCAGTCCGCCCGCGGGCTCGGCCAGCCTGCCGTACCCCAGTCCGAGGTCGACAAGGGCACGTCGATCCCGGAGCGGTTCGTCATCCGCTGGCGCGGCGAGGCGAACCCCGACCACGTCAAGGCGATCGACGCCTACTGGATCTCCGCCGCCGAGCACGGCATGAACGCCTCGACGTTCACCGCGCGCGTCGTCGCGTCCACCGGCGCGGACGTCGCCGCGGCGCTCTCGTCCGCGGTCGGCGCGCTCTCCGGCCCGCTCCACGGCGGCGCGCCCTCGCGCGTGCTGAAGATGATCGACGAGGTCGAGAAGCTCGGCGACGCCGACAAGTACGTCAAGGACCTGCTCGACCGCGGCGACCGCCTGATGGGCTTCGGCCACCGCGTCTACCGCGCCGAGGATCCGCGCGCCCGCGTCCTGCGCCGCACGGCGAAGGAGATCGGCTCCGCCCGCTTCGAGGTCGCCGAGGCGCTGGAGCAGGCGGCGCTGGCCGAGCTCAAGGCGCGCAAGCCCGACCGTGTCCTGGCCACGAACGTCGAGTTCTGGAGCGCCGTCGTGCTCGACACCGCGGAGGTCCCGGCCGACCTCTTCACGTCGATGTTCACCTGCGCGCGCGTGGCCGGCTGGTCGGCGCACATCCTCGAGCAGAAGCGCGAGGCGCGGCTGATCCGCCCGTCCGCCAAGTACGTCGGCGAGGGCCCGCGCCCGGTCCCCAGCGCCTAGCGCCTAGCGCGACCAACGGACGACACGCGGCGCGCGACCTTCGCGCGCCGCGCCCGTTCTTGCGGGCATGAAGAAGATCCTCACGGCCACCCTGGCGCTCGGTGCGCTGGCCCTCCCGGCGGTCGCGCAGGCCGGCACCGGGACCGACACCATCCGGCCGCGCAGCGCGGTCGCCGACAAGGCGCACGTCGAGTTCCGGCTGCCCAACCTCTACAAGCAGATCGTCGGCGCGCTGGAGGGGACGCCCGCCATCGGCTCCTTCCGCCGCGACGCGGGCGGCGGCTGCGACGTCACGCTGACCGTCGTCTCCAACCTGACGGCCAACCCGCCGACCAAGCGCGGCAGCCTCCTGCGGGTGGGCAAGCGCCGCCCGGCGCCCTTCCACACCGATCCGGACCTGCGGTTGCGGCGGACGGCGCGCGCGGCGGGCGGCCGGCTCTACCTCGGCACGCCGGTCGGGGGCACGATCGACCGGGCCGCGACCCGGGTCGAGGCCGTGGCGATCCTCCGCGCGCCCAAGCGCATCGCGACCAAGCGCTCGAAGTGGCTGGTCGTCCGCGTGAGCCCGGCCGCGACGAACTGCACGGCCGCCGAGCAGCAGGCGGCGACGGGGCGCGTGTCGTCCGAGGTCTGGCAGATCGTGCGCACCGTGAAGGTCGTCGCGGGTAAGGCGGGGCCGGCGCGCGGCGTCTCGCGCGTCCCCGCCTAGTCAGGCGTCGCCGAGCGCCCGGGCGAGGATGTCGCGCAGCGCCTGCGCGTCCTCCTCGCCCAGCCGTGCGAGCGCCTCGGGCGGTTCGCGGAGCCGCTCCTGCAGCCGCTCGCGCAGCGCCTCGCCCGCGGGCGTGACCGCGAGGATCTTCACGCGCCGGTCGGTCTCGCCGGGGCGCCGCTCGACGAGGCCGCGCGCCTCGAGCCGGTCGACGATCCCCGTCACGTTGGAGTTGTCGCACCGCAGCGCCTGGGCGAGCGCGCTCATCGGGCACGGGTGCTCGGGCTCGAGCACCTGGAGCGCCAGCATCTGCGCCGGCGCGAGGCCGAACTCGGCCGCGATCGTGTGGACGCGGCCCTTCTGGCCGACCATCAGCCGCTGGAGGAGGGTCCACGCCTCCGTCGCCGCGCTGCCTGACGTGGTCGCCGGTGCCATGACTGCCCGGATAGTAGTTGCCCGGCGAACGTCCTGGGTAGGCAGCCGCCCATCGCTTCCGCAACTGCCACGGCCGGCCCGTCCGGATCCGCCTCCACCCCCGCCGGTCCCGGCCCCGCCGACCGCCGCTTCCTCGCCTTCCTGGGCCTCCCGGCCTTCGCGCTCTCGCTCTCGGTCACCGTCGTGTCGGGCCTGCTGCCCGTGCTGCTGGAGGCGGAGGCCGGCCCGCTCGTCGCCGGCTCGCTCGTCGCCATCGAGGGGCTCTTCGCCCTGCTCCTCCCGCCGTTGGTGGGCCCGTGGTCGGACCGGCGCGGCCAGCGCCTGCCGTTCATCGCCGTCGCCGCACTGGTCTCCGCCGCGGCGCTCGGGCTGATGGCGGTCGGCGGGCCGCTCTGGCTGCTCGCGCTGTGGATCGCCGTCTTCCAGACCGGCTACTTCGCCTACCTGACGGTCTACTTCGCGATCTACCCGGACGTGGTGGATCCCGAGGAGGCGGGCCGCGCGCAGGGCGCCCAGGGGGCGTGGCGGGCGGTCGGCCTCGGCGCGGCGTTCGTCGCGGGCCCGGCGCTGCTGGGGCTCTGGCGGCCGGCGCCGTTCCTGCTGGCGTGCGCGGTCGTGCTGGTCGTGACGCCGATCTTCGGGGCGAAGGTGGCGAAGCGGCTGCGCGAGGCGCACGAGCGGGAGGCGGCCACGGACTCGTCTTCGTCGTCGACCGGGTACCGCGCGCTGCGTGAGCTCGTCCGCGAGCACCCGAGCGTCGGCTGGTTCGTCGGCGCGAACGCGCTGTGGGAGACCGCCCTGTCGGCGCTGCGCGCGTTCGCCGTCCTCTTCGTCGTGCAGGGGCTGGGGCGCAAGGAGTCGTTCGCGTCGATGGTCCTCGCGGTGGTGGTCGTCGGCTCGATCGTCGCCGCGCCGCTGTCGGGCTGGCTGGCCGACCGGATCGGCCGGCGCCGCGTGATCGCGGTCTGCGTGTGGGTCTACGGCCTCGGCGCGATCGTGCCCGCGCTGACGCAGTCGGTCGCGATCCTGCCGGTGGTGCTGCTCGTCGCGCTGGCCGCGGTCGCGCTGATGACGCTGCCGTACGCGCTGCTGATGGGGCTGCTGCCCGAGAGCGCGCACGGCGCGGGCGCGGCGCTGTTCGGCGTCTCGCGCGGGATCGGCCTGCTCGCCGGGCCGCTGCTCGCCGGCCTGGCGATCCTCACGCTCGAACCGGTCTTCGGCGGGACGAACGGGTACGCCGCGCTCTTCCTCGTCGTCGCCGCGGCGGTGCTGGCGACGCTGCCGCTGCTGCGGAAGATGAAGCCGGCCGAGGGCGCGGCCGCGACGGTCTA
>DATMVO010000560.1:0-2889 GCA_035563115.1 Solirubrobacteraceae bacterium | reverse complement strand
TCAGGTGGTGACGGCGGCCTCGACGGGGGCGACGCCCTGGGCGGCGCCCAGCAGCTCGTCGCGGCTGGCGAGCTTGACGCGCGGACGGCCGCTCGCCTGGCCCGCGGCCTTCTCGCGCGCGTCGATCTCGCGCCAGCCCTCGGCGGAGACGACGTCGTCGCGGCCGGCGAGCAGCTCGGCGATGTCGCCGCTGGACTCCGGCTCGGGGAGGTTCCCGGCCTCCCAGTCGGCGACGATCGAGGCGACGGTCTCCTCCGCGTCGCGCTTGTTCGTGCCGAGGATGCCGGTCGGCCCGCGCTTGATCCAGCCGACGGTGTAGACGCCGGGGACGACCTCGCGGCTCGTCGCGTCGAGCACGCGGCCCTGCTCGTTGGGGAGCACGTAGCCGCCCTCGTCGAACGGGACATCGGGGAGCGGAACGGCGCGATAGCCGACCGAGCGCAGCACGAGGCCGGTCTCGATGGTCTCGTTCGTGCCGTCGAGCGCGCGGGCGCGGATCGAGCCGCGGTCGTCCTTGTAGATCTCGTTCGTGACGATCTCGACCGCCTGGACGCGGCCGTCGCCGTGGACCGCGACGGGCGAGCGCAGGAAGCGCAGCTCGATCGCGCGGGTCGCGCCCGGCTTGGCGGGCGCCTCGGCGTACGCGCGCAGCCGCTCGACGTTGCGCCGCGCGGTGAAGGTGCCCTCGTCGGCCAGCCAGGCGGCGGAGACGGGGTCGAGCGTGATCTCGTCCGAGCGCACCTCGACGTTCACGCCCTCCATGCGGCCCAGCTCGCGCAGCTCCGCGTTGGTGAACGCAGCCTGGGCGGGCCCGCGGCGGCCGAGGACGATGACGCGCTCGACCTTGGACTCGCGCAGCTGCTCGAGCGCGTGGTCGGCCAGGTCGGTCTGCGCGAGCTCGTCGACGCTGCGGGTGAGGATGCGCGTCACGTCGGCGGCGACGTTGCCGTTGCCGATCACGACCGCGGTCGGGTGCGACAGGTCCGGCTGCAGGTCGCGGTAGTCCGGATGGCCGTTGTACCAGCCGACGAACTCGGTGGCCGGGAGGCTGCCCGGGAGGTCCTCGCCGGGGATGCCGAGCGACTTGTCGGTCTGCGCGCCGGTCGCGTAGACGACGACGTGGTAGCGCGCCGCGAGGTCGGCGTGCTGGAGGTCGCGCCCGACCTCCACGTTGCCGAAGAAGCGTGAGCCGCGGCCGAACGTCGCCTTGTCGAACTGCTCGTCGAGCGTCTTGATCGCGCCGTGGTCGGGCGCGACGCCCGCGCGCAGCAGGCCCCACGGGGTGGGCAGGCGCTCGAAGAGGTCGACGTCGAACCGGTCCCCGCGCGCTCGTAGGCGCGCGGCGGTGAACGCGCCGGCGGGGCCGGCGCCGATGATCGCGACGCGCAGCCGCGGCGGGGTCACGGGGCCACCGTCCGCTCCGCGAAGAACATCGCGTTGAGGTCGAGCGACTCCTTGTCCTTCTCCGGGACCTGGTACTCCGCGAAGATGGCGTTGACGGGGCAGGCCTCGACGCAGGCGTCGCAGTCGATGCAGGTCGCCGGATCGATGTAGAGCTGCTCCGCCGTCTCGAAGTCCGGGCTCCCCGGCTTCGGGTGGATGCAGTCGACCGGGCACACTTCGACGCAGACGTCGTCCTTGATGCAGCTTCCGACGATGACGTAGGTCACGCCGCAGAACGTAGCGACTGCGACGCGAAGATGCGTGAAACCCGACCGGGATTCGCGCGAAGGCCCGTCACGCGCGGATGGTCGCGGCGGCGCCGCTTGCCGCTGGCGCGACACGTACCGTGTGCGCGCATGCCGCTCACGCCCGACGCCTGGGAGGTCGACGACGACCTCGCCGACCTCGTCCACGAGGCCGCCGCCCGTGCCGCCACGGAGCTGCCGGACGGGGACGGCGGGCCGGTGCTCGTGCTCGGCCAGCGCGAGCGGCGCGCGGACGAGGCGCCCGGCGACGACGAGCTCGACCCCGGCGTCGTGCTCGACACGGCCGTCCACCCGCACGTGGAGGCCGCGCGAGCCGCGGCCCGGGCGGGGCTTGTGCCCGGCGGCTGGTGGCGCGCGGCGCTGGCGTGGCGGGAGGGCGGGTCGCTCCGCGTCCTCGCGCAGACCGCGGACGTGGACGAGGTCGCGGGCCGGTTCGCGGCGCCGCTCGGCACCGGCGGCACGCCGGACCTCGACGAGCTCGACATCGTCGGGATCGCCGAGCCGCTCCGGCCGCTCACCTGGCTCGGCCGCACGTTCGCCCTCCTCGACGGCGCCGGGCAGACGGTCGCGGACCTGCTGGTCGACGAGCAGGCGCCCGCGGCGCTCCACGTCGAGGTCCAGCCGCACGAGGGCCTGGACGCGCTCCTCGCGCCCTCCGGCCTCGTCGAGCCGCCCACCCAGCCGCACGCGGTCCGTGCCCCGGACGACGCCGCGCTCGACGGCGCACGGGTCGCCCTCAACGGCCGCCGCGGCCGGCTCTGGTTCCCCGGCTACCTCGGGCAGACCGAGCCGCTGGGTTAGATCGCCTCGTACGGGTTGTCGGGCTCGGGGATCGGCGTGGCCTGCGTCGCCTCGATGATCAGACCGCCCTTCGGGGCGCGGGCGAGCTTGCCCTCGATCGCGAGCCACTGGTCGATCGTGTAGTGCTTGCGGATCTGCGCGGGCGGGAGCTTCACCGGCGCGTGGAAGGCGAGCGCGTCGGCGGCGCAGCAGGAGGACGTGAAGCGCGTGAGCCGCAGGACGCCGCCGCTGGGCGCGCGGCTGACGAGCCCCTTGATCGCGATCCGGCGGCCGGGGAGCACGCCGCGCCGCTTGGCGAAGTCGGCGGAGACGTTGGCCGCGGCGACGTCGGCGAGCGTGAGCGGCGTGTGGCGCGCGACGGCGCGGCCGGTGATCGAGC
>DATMVO010000559.1:0-9127 GCA_035563115.1 Solirubrobacteraceae bacterium | reverse complement strand
GCAGCACGCGCACCGGCCACCCGCGGCCGAGACGAGGATGCGATGCGTCTTGCGGACCCGGCGGACGCCCTCCTCGCCCGCGCACGCCACGCACTGCCAGCGCGCCGGCCCACCGGCCGCCCGCCCCAGACGGTGCTCCGAGGCACCGTGCCTGCGGCACTCCATGACCCGCCCCGCAACGCGGAGCGGCGAGTCGACCTGCCGCCGATCGAGAGATGCGAACACGAGCTGCTCCATACGAACATATGTTCGCCTAGGCGCCGGACGGAACTTCGGGCACAAGCTCCGCCTCCTCGACGACCCAGCCCGTCCCGAGCGGCGGGCACGGCACGAGGCCCGCTTCGATCTCGCCATGGCAGTTCGCGCAGACGAGCACGCACTTGCGCGCCTCGGCCATCGACTTCGCCAGCCCCTTCCCCGACGAGACGGAGACCCCGAACTCCTTCGTCGCCGGATCGACGTGATGGAAGTGGAGGTTCACCAGGCACCGCGCGTAGCCGCAGACCACGCACGAACCGCCGGCGGCCTGGACCAGCAGCGTCTTGAGCTTGCGATGCCGGCGCGTCACCGCCTCTCCGACGCACCGCTTGCAACGCCAGCGCGGGCCGTTGGCCTTGTCATCGAAGAGCCGGTGCTCGATGACGCCGTGACGCGAGCACTCGAGCAGCCGCTCCTTGCCGTCCGCGAGCGGCGGACGACCGGTTCGGACGAAGAAGGGCTTCACGACGCCTTCGGACACGAACGTATGTTCGCAGCTCTTCCGGACGGACCGGCGTCGCGACTAAGGTGTGCGTGCCCCTGTAGCCAAGCGGTCAAGGCAGCGCACTTTTAATGCGAAGACCGAGGGTTCGAATCCCTCCGGGGGCACTCCACGGGACCCGCGCATGCGGGTCCCGAGCGCGTTCAGCGCGCCGCGGCGGCGCCGCGGGAGCGGCGGCGTCTGGCGGTCTTGGAGAGCAGGTCGTGGAGGAGCTTGATCGAGCGCTCGAGCTCGTCGATGGTGGCCTTCTCGACCGAGCCGATCTTGAGCTGGCGGTTGACCTCGGCGTTGATCTCCGCGTGGGAGCGGCCGTCCATCCGGCGCAGGTTGGAGACGAGCTGGTGGCGCTCCTGGCGCAGCTGGGCGCGGCGCTCGAAGGCCGAGAGGGGCGGCTCGTCGGCCGGGGGGCCGGGGGGCGACTCGGGCGGCGGCACCGCGGACGGGAACGACGTGACCGCCGGCCCGACGCCCGGCGTCACGCCGAACGCCTCGGCCGCCGCCAGCGCGCCCGGCGACAGCTTGGGCTCCTCGACGGCCGGCTCGCCGAACCCGCCGCCCATCCCGGCGAACAGGTCCATCTGCGGCGCGACCTCGGCCTTGAGCGGCACGAAGCCCATGTCGGAGGGCTCGTTCTCCTCGCGGTTCGCGCGCTCGAGGAGGTCGTCGTCGAGCAGGCCCTCGGCCTCCTCGCCCGTCGTCCCGTCGTCGGCGGGCCGCAGCGAGTGGCGCAGCTCCGACTCCAGGTCGCCGGCCAAAGCGCGCAGGCCGCGGTCGGCCGGGAGGAAGACCCATGCGGCCTCGCGCGGGCGCCCGGGGATCACGCGCACGAACCGCCCGACGATCTGGCGGAAGATCATCGGCGTCTTGGCCACCGTCGCGTACACGCCCACGCGCAGGCGCGGGATGTCGACGCCCTCGGACACCATGTTCACCGCGACGATCCACGGCTCGGTGGAGCGCCGGAACGCGTCCAGCTTCTTGTGCGCGCCCGCCTCGGTGTGGAGCACGACCGTCGGCACGGTGCCGGTGATCTCGCGCAGCGCCTTCGCCACGGCGCGCGCGTGCTCGGAGTCCGCCGTCACGACGAGGCCGCCCGCGTCGGGGTGCCCGCCGTGCAGCCGCTCGTGCATCAGCCGCTCGTGCGCGCCGCGGAGGATCTTCGGCAGGCCGTCGGGCAGCTCGGTCGAGATCGCCGTCCGGTAGCGGCGGCCCGCCTCCTTCTTGGTCAGCACCTCGTCGAACGACGTCTCGATCACGTCGTCGCCGGACTGCCACTGGAGCGTCCCGTCGTAGGGCACGAACGTCACGCGTCGGCAGACGCCGTCGCGGATCGCGTCCGCGTACGAGTACGAGACGTCCGGGACGCACTCGCCGCCGTCGTACTTCACGCCCGGGATCGCGCTCTGATCGGAGCGGAACGGCGTGCCGCTCAGCAGCAGCCACCGCGGCGCCGCGCCGAACGCGAGCTTGAAGCCGGCGCCCCACGCGAGCTCCTCGCCCAGGTGGTGCGCCTCGTCGGCGATGACCAGGGTGCCGGGCGAGCACGTCTTCGCGTACTCGGCGGCGCCGATCGCGACGCGCGCGTAGGTGAGCGCGACGCCCTGGAAGTCGCCGGGCGGACGCAGCGTCGGCGCGTCCGGGAGCAGGTCGAGGCCAACCATGGCGGCCGCGCGCGCCCACTGGCGCGTCAGCGGCGACGTCGGGCACACGACCGCGACCCGCTTGATGCGCCCCGCGCGCAGCTCCTGCGCGGCGAAGGCGAGCGAGGGGACCGTCTTGCCGGCGCCAGGGGCGGCGGAGATGAGGAAGGAGCCTTCCGACCAGTCCGCCATCGCCTCGAGGGCGCGGGCCTGCCAGTCGCGAAGGGTGGGTCCGGGAACCGTCACGAACGGGCCATGGTGGGGCACGGATCGGACGGAAATCCTCGATTCCCGCTCGTTGCGGGGAAGGCTGTTCGCAACGTGCGGGAACGTGGCGGCGGGCGCCTCACCGCGCCCGCCCGCGACGTCGTCCGGGGCGGCGCGGCGCTAGTTCTCAGGCGCGATCGTCGCGCCGGGATCGGTCGCCTGGGTCGAGATGCCGCCCTCCGAGTCCTTCTGACCCGGGTTGCCGCTCTCCTGGTTCTCGCGGTCGTTGCACGCCGTGGCGAACCCCGCGCTCCCGATGCCGAGCACGAGGGCGACCAGGGCCGCGCTGATTCTCCTTGCAGTCACGCAGCGGGGGCTACCCCACCGCGCGCCCCGTTAGTGCTTGAAGTGGCGGGTGGACGTGAAGACCATCGCCAGGCCGGCCTTGTCGACCGCCTCGATGACCTCCGCGTCGCGCACCGAGCCGCCCGGCTGGATGATCGCGCGGATGCCCGCGTCGACCGCCACCTGCGGCCCGTCCGCGAACGGGAAGAACGCGTCGGAGGCCAGCGCGGCACCTTCGAGAGAAGGGACCTGCGACTTCTCGACCGCCAGGCGCACGGAGTCGACGCGCGACATCTGCCCGGCGCCGATCCCCACCGTCGCGAGGTCCTTGGCGAGCACGATCGCGTTCGACTTGACGTGCTTGCAGACCTTCCAGGAGAAGAGCAGCTCGCCCCACTCCTCCTCGGTCGGCTGGCGCGCGCTGACGACCTGCATGTCCTCGCGCTCGGCCGAGCCTGAGTCGCGGTCCTGCACGAGCAGGCCGCCGAGGACCTGGCGGACGTCGCGCTCGCCGACCAGCGGCACACGGCGCTCGTTGTCCTCGAGGATCCGCAGGTTCTTCTTCTGCTGGAGCACCTCGAGCGCGGCCTCGTCGAAGCCCGGCGCGAAGATGACCTCCATGAACTGCTGGGAGAGCTTCTCGGCGAACGCGCGGTCGACCGTGCGGTTGACGACGATGATGCCGCCGAACGCGCTGACCGGGTCGCACGCGAACGCGCGCTCGTAGGCCTCCTGGCCCGTCCGCCCGACCGCCACGCCGCACGGGTTGTTGTGCTTGACGATGACGCACGCCGGCACGCTGAACTCGCCCGCCATCCGCCGGGCGGCGTCGAGGTCGAGGAGGTTGTTGAACGAGAGCTGCTTGCCGTGGTGCTGCTTGACCATCGACAGCACGTGCATCCGCTCGCCGACCTGCGTGTAGTACGCGGCGCGCTGGTGCGGGTTCTCGCCGTACGGCAGGTCGAGGACCTTCTCGTACGCGCGCACGTAGAGGTCGGGGAAGTCCTCCTCCTTCTCCGCGAACCAGCGCGCGATGGAGGTGTCGTACCGGGCGGTGTAGGAGAACGCCTCCGCGGCGAGCGCCTCGCGCGTCGGGTAGGAGATCGCGCCGTCGCTCCCGCGCAGCTCCTCGAGCACCGCGTCGTACGAGGCGGCCGAGGTGACGACCGTCGCGTAGCGGTGGTTCTTGGCCGCCGCGCGGATCATCGTCGGGCCGCCGATGTCGATGTTCTCGATGACCTCGCCGTCGCCGACGCCGCGGCGGGCGGCCGTGCGCTCGAAGGGGTAGAGGTTCACGCAGACGAGGTCGACCGGCTCGATCCCGTGCTCGCTGATCGCCTCCGCGTGCTCGGGCGCGTCGCGCACCGCCAGCAGGCCGGCGTAGAGCTTGGGGTGGAGCGTCTTGACCCGGCCGTCCATGATCTCGGGGAAGCCGGTGTAGTCGTCGATGGCGCGGACCGTGAGCCCGGCCTCGGTGAGCGCCTTCGCGGTGCCGCCGGTGGAGACGAGCTCCACGCCGAGCTCGGCCAGGCCGCGCGCGAAGTCCACCACGCCGGTCTTGTCGGACACCGACAGCAGGGCGCGTCGCACCTGCACGGGTCCAGGGGTCTGATCCGGTGCGATCTCGTGAAGCGCCATCGCGGCGGAGGATATGCCCTCCGGGTGTCGGCAGGCGGCGTCGCGGGAAGGGGACGCCCATGAGCGCTGATCGCGGAGACCGCCCGACCACGGATGCCGAGCGCGACTTGGAGCGCGGCGGCGAGGAGATGCAGCACGACCTCGCGCAGGTGGAGGAGCACCTCGACGAGGCCAAGAAGGCGGCCGCCAACCCGCCGATGGAACCCGACGCGGGCGTCAGCGGCGACTGGGAGGGCGAGGCCACCGGCTCCTCGCAGGGCGAGGACGCGGAGGACGCGACCGGCGACTCCGGCGAGGGCGAGTCGCAGGCGTAGCGCGCTCAGCCGCCGCCGGGGAACGCGAGCCGGAGGGTCTGCTTGTAGACCGAGCCGTACTGGCGCCCGAGGCGGCCGCTGTTGTACGGCAGGCCGTGCTTCTCGCACACCGCGCGCACGCGGGGGGCGATCTCGGCGTACCGGCTGCTCGGCAGGTCCGGGAAGAGGTGGTGCTCGATCTGGAAGGAGAGGTTGCCGGTGAGCAGGTGGAAGAGCCGGGAGCCCTCCAGGTTGCACGAGCCCAGCAGCTGGCGCCGGTACCAGCCGCCGCGGGTCTCGGTGCGGAACTCCTCCTCGGAGAACGTCTCGGCGCCCTCCGGCAGGTGGCCGCAGAAGACGATCGTGTGGACCCACGCGTTGCGGACGAGGTTCGCCGTGACGTTCCCCGCCAGCGCCCGCTTGGCCCCGCGCCGGCCGGCCAGCGCCGGGAACGCGACGTAGTCCTTGAGGATCTGCCGGCGCGCCTTGCGCAGCAGCCCGCGGACCTCCGCGCGCGCCTTCTCCTTCGGCTTCTCGCCCCGCCGGACCGCGTCGAGCTCCATGTCGTAGATCGCGATCCCCCACTCGAAGGTCGCGGCCATCAGGAAGAAGTAGACCGGCTGCAGCAGGTAGACCGGGTGCCACGGCTGCTCGGGCTCGACGCGCATCGCGCTGTAGCCCAGGTCGCGGTCGAGCTCCAGCACGTTCGTGTACGTGTGGTGCTGGAAGTTGTGCGCGTGCTTCCACGACGCGGCGGTCGAGGCGGCGTCCCACTCCCACGTGCTCGAGTGGATCTCCGGGTCCTGCATCCAGTCCCACTGGCCGTGGAGGATGTTGTGGCCCAGCTCCATGTTCTCCAGCACCTTGGCCAGCGACAGCGCGGCCGTGCCGGCGACCGCCGCGGGGCGGTACCGGGAGGCGAGGAGGAGCATCCGCCCGGCGACCTCCAGGTGGCGCTGGGTGCGGATGACCCGCTGGATGTACGCGCGGTCGCGCTCGCCCAGGTCGGCGCGGACGCCGTCGACGATCGCGTCCAGGTCGCGGGCGAGCTCGGCGTACGGATCGTCTGCGGGCGCGTCAGGGCGCGCGGTCGCCGGCCAGGGCGCGGCGAGGGTCGAGATCGAGATGCGGGTGCTCCGAGGTCGGGTCCGGGAACGCGCGGCCGAGGCCGGCACGGGCCCCCACAGGGTGGCGGATCGCGCGCGCCGACCGCCCGGTGACCCCGACCCGGCGCGTCAGGACTTGGTCTTGACGCGCTCGTTGACCGTCTTGCCGCTCATCTTGCGCGTCTTGTACGCGCCGAGGTTGAGCAGCCGGTCCATCTCGACGTTCGCCGCGGGCAGCGCGTACTGGTAGCGGTTGCCGCCCTTGGCGGCAGCGACGCCGTGCCACTGGTCGTGCATGCCGGGATCGCCGTTGTGCTTGCGCGACAGGACCAGGAGGTTGTGCGGGTTGACCGCCAGCTCCGGGAAGTCCTGCTTCTTCAGCGCGTGGTGGAGCTCGGGCGTCTTGTCGCCGTCCCCGTAGATGCCCAGGCCCGAGATCGCGTTGCGCACGATCGGCGTGCTGCGCAGCGCCTTGTAGAGCGGGATGCCGCGCATGCCGCCGGTGTAGGAGGAGCGGGCGTGCTCCCAGTCGTCCCCGAGCGGGTTGTGGCCGAGGCTGAGCGGCGCCATGCTCGCGAAGTGCTCACGCAGCGGGCCGGCCAGGTGCGACGGCAGGTTCGTCGGCAGATCGGCCGACGACAGCTGCGGATCGTGCATGTTGACGTAGTCGCCGATCGACTGCGCGAGGGTGTCCTGCTCGTCCACCGTCGTCTGGCTCGGATAGCCGTACGTCTGGACGATGTCCTGCTTGGAGTACTGCTTCTTGAACGCGGCGACGTGCGGATCGACCGGTGCCGGCGGCGGGCTGCTCAGGTTCGACAGGATCGAGTTGAGGACGACCTGCTGCTGCGGCTGCCAGAGCGGGATCGTCCCGGTGCTCGACGGGCCGATCGGATTCGAGAGCAGCGACGTCCCCTGGTACGGCGACGGCACGGGGAAGTGCTGCGTGAAGTGCGACCCGACCGACGACGACAACGGGACGGCCGGCGCGGTCGTCGGCGTGTGGGCGAGCTTGGCCTTCTTCTGCGCCCGGGTCTCCATGCGCGGATGCTATTCCCTGCGAGCGCTTCGTCACAAGCGCCGGGCGGAGGCGGCCCGGGTCTCAGCCCAGTCGCTGCGGCACGAGGACGAGCCGTCCGGTGCGCGGGTCGCGCTGGTACGCGCCTGTGCCGATCAGATGGTCCATCACCGCCTCCGCGCTCGGGAGGGCGAAGTTGAACCCGCTCTGAAGGCCGGCGGACATCAGATCATGCAGCGCATCGTGCTGCCCCGGGGCGCTCCCGCTGCCGCGGGTGAGCATGAAGAGGTTCATGGACGCTGTCGCGAACGCGGGATGACGGGACTTCATGAGCGCGTGGTGCAGCTCCGGGTCGACGACCTGCAGCCGCTTGAGCTCCTTGGTGACCGGGGGCGAAGACCGGAGGTAGCCGTAGAGGTCCGAGCCGCCCTTACCCCCTCTGTAGGACGCGGCCTTCGCGTCCCAGATCTTCCCGAGCTTCATGCGCGGCAGGTGGAGCGCCGCGTGCCTGGCGATCTCCTCTTGCAGCGGTGTCGCGAGCTCGCGCGGCAGATCCGAGGGCGACTTGTCGTTCCTCGCCTCCGAGTCGACCATCCTCGCGTGGTTGCCCAGGGCGTCGCGCAGCGCACGTTGCCGCTGCAACGTCGTGTGATCGGGGAACCCGTAGCTCTCGACGACGTCTCGGTCTTCGTAGGTCCGGGAGAAGGCCGCGTACGGATCGGTGCTGTGCATCGGGACGAACGAGTCGAACCCGCCGTACGTTGCGGCGTGCTCGCTCGGCGTGAACCGCGGGCCGAGGTCGAAGTGGCCGTCGAAGTCGCTGGGTGCGCCGATCTCCGGGCTTGGCTCCTCCTCGACCTGCATCTTCTCGGGCGGGGTGATCGGCGCGTCGAGATAGGCCGGGCGGACGGAGAGGAGACCGTGGGGCGACGAATACCCGGGAAGACCAGGGAACGACGTGAACGACTGGCTCTGCGTCGGCAAGGACGCCGACGTCACGATGACCTGGCCGAAGGAGTGCGGCTGGTGTCCGAGGTGGAAGCCGCCGTTGGTCTGCGGCTGGAACTGGTGCGAGAAGTACACGCCTGCTTGGTGGTACCCGCGTTGCGCGGCCCGTATGGCCGGGGCGGACTCGAACGCCGAGGGGTACCGATCCCGCTCCGCGGAACAGCACCGATCAGCGACCGGCGCGCGAGTGCGGCGCGCGTGTCGCCGTGTCGGTGATGTGGACGAGCCTGGGGTTCGTGTCGTCGATGGAGACGCGGTGGCCGGCGAAGAGGCGGACGGCCTCGGGGAGGAGGCGGTGCTCGAGCGGGCGGAGGAGCTCGTGGAGGCGCTCGGGGGTCGCGTGGAGCGGGACGTCGATGGCGGCCTGGAGGATGATCGGGCCGGTGTCGACGCCCTCGTCGACGAAGTGGACGGTGACGCCGGTGATCTTCGCGCCGTAGGCGATCGCCTGCTCGATCGCGCCGATGCCGGTGAAGGCGGGCAGCAGCGCCGGGTGGACGTTGATGACGCGCTGCGGGAACGCCGCGAGGAAGTCGGGCGAGACGAGCTGCATGTAGCCGGCGAGGACGACGAGCTCGACGTCGAGCTCGCGGAGCCAGTCCGCGATGGCGAGGTCACGCTCGACGCGCGTGCCGTACTCGGCGCGGGGGAACACGCGGGTCGGGACACCGGCGCCGGCGGCGCGGGAGAGCGCGAGCGCGTCGGGCTTGTCGGAGGCGACGCCGACGACGACCGCCTCGCGCTCGTGGACGGTGTCGAGGAGCGCCTGGAGGTTCGTCCCGCTCCCGGACGCGAGGACGCCGAGGCGCAGCGGGGCGCTCACGCGAGCTCGAGGGTCGGGCGGAAGCCGCCGGTGGAGCGCAGGCGGCCGGCGGCGATGAGCTCGTCGACGCGGCCGAGCACCTCGCCCTGGGCGAGGTGGGCGAATGCGCCGTAGTCGGGCATGCCGTCGTACGAGTGCTCGGCGATCTTCTTCGACCGGCTGCCGCGGAGGATCTCCACCGCGCGGGTGCGGCCGAGCGGCGGGTTGGCGGTGGAGACGACCGCGCAGATCGCGTCGTCGAGCGAGCCCGCCGCCGGGCCGGCGTACCGGTCGCCGCCGGACCCGGATC
>DATMVO010000558.1:0-3641 GCA_035563115.1 Solirubrobacteraceae bacterium | reverse complement strand
CGTCACCGCGTTCGCCCGTGCGGCCACCCACGGCGCCCCACTCGGCCCGGCGCTCTCCACCATCGCTGCCGACGCCCGCGCCCAGCAGGCCCGCGCCGTCCGCGACCAGGCCGCCCGCGCCGCGCCGAAGATCCAGCTCGTCGTGGCGCTCCTGCTCGTGCCCGCGGTGCTCCTCCTCGTCGCTGCGTCCCTTGCGGCGACGCTCGGAGGAGGAGCACCGTGAACCGCTAGATCACTTCACACCCACCACGGCGCGGCCGCGGACGATGTCGCCTTCCTTCTGCGAGCCGGCGGTGATCGTGGAGAGCTTCTTCATGACCTCGAGCACCTTGGCGACGTCCGGGTCCGACCCGGCGCCAAGGCCCTCGATGAGCGACGCGACGGGCGCGACGTTGATGAACGCCGCCGGCTTGATGCCGTCGTCGAGCTTGGACGCCGCGTCCTTGTACGCCGCCGAGTCGGCGAGCGTGCCGGACGGCTCGAGCGCCGACTCGAGCGCCGTGTCGGTCAGGGCGACGACGAACTTGTCGCCGGCCGCCGCGACGTGGATCGGGAGCGGCACCTGCTCGGAGCGGACGGTGAAGCCCGCGTCGACGCCCGGCGCGTCCAGCTTGCGCACGCGCGCCTGGCCCTGCGTCGCCTGCGTGATGAACTTCTGCAGCTTCGGCAGCACGGCCTTCGTGGCCGCCGGGTCCTTGGACTGGACGACGAGCGCGCCGCCGATGTTCGACAGGTCGGTGCCCTGCGCGAAGACGCCCGCGTCGCCCATCCACGCGATGAGGTCGCGCTGGACGTCGATGCCGAACGCCTGCTCGACCTGGCCCAGGACCTCGTCGAGGTCGAACCCGCCGAACGCGCCGAGCTGCTGGACCTGCTTGAGCCCCTGCTCGATCTGCGCGCCGATGTCCTTGACGCCCACCGCGGCCCACGCGTCGCCGGGCAGCGTCGGGAGGACGGCGCCCGGGTCGCCGTTGCCGCCGGCGGCGTTGCCCTTCACGCCCAGCTGCGCGGTCTCGACCTGGATCGCGTCGCTCTCGGTGTCGAGCGCGACGACCATGCTCTCGCCGAACTGGCCGAGGAACGGCTTGAGCGCGGCGGCCTGCGGGCCGGCGGCGGCGAGCAGCTGCTCGAAGCGGATGAACGCGAAGCCGAGCGCCTCGTCCTCGACCTGGTCGCGCGCCTTGGCGAACGCGTCGGCCTGCTCGAGGCCCTCGCCCGCGGACGCGTCGATCGCGGCCTTGACGCCGCCCTCGGTGCCGATGACGGCGTAGTCGTCGACGATCGCGACCGCGGTGTCGTCGGTCGTGTCGACCTTGTACGAGACGTCGCCCTGCTTGCGGTCGGCGATCTTCGGCGCCGGATCGCCCTCGTCCTTCTCGGCGAGCGCCTTCTCCAGCGTCTTCTTCGCCTTGTCGGCGTCGGACGTCGCCGCGACGAGCGCGCCCTCGCCGTCACCGGCGGCCGCGTCGAAGGAGCTCAGGAAGAACCCGACACGATCTCCCACCCACGGGTCGATGTCGTCCTTCCACGAGAACTTGGGCCCGCCGTCCTCGTTGACCGACTGCTCGAACCGCTTCTTCAGCTCGGCGCCGGGGTCGTCGATCCCGGCGAGCTTCTTGCTGAGCGCCTTGATCTCGTCGGACGTCTCACCGTCGGGCTTGACCGCGGCCTCGACGTAGAGGGGGGCGTTCGCCGGCACGACGGCGGCGGGATCGGCGTCTGCTGCGCCGCTGCTCGACCCACCGCAGCCCACCGCGAGTGCGGCGGCGCCGGTGGCGGCCAGGAGAGGGAGTGAGAGGTGTGGTCGGTACATGGACGAACCCGAACCTACCCGGATGCAAGGCCTATTGCGTGCGGATTCCGTCCGACGGAGGTCCCCACCGCCTCCCACCAGTGTTCATCGGGGTTTTCGGGGGCTTGTGGGGGACGGTACGTGGGCTTGGTGGGAGAAAGGGTGCATTCGGGGTTGCAGGGTGGGGGATAGTGGGCTACCGTCGCAAACGCGAGCCGGGGTGGAGGGGCTCCTCCCACTCCTCCACCTCGGCTCGTGAACTTCTCCCGCGGCCGTTTCGGCCCACCCGCATGGCCTCCTTCCGCGGAACCTTCGACTACTCCCTCGATGCCAAGAACCGGCTCACCGTCCCGGCCCGCTTCCGGGCCGCGCTCGCGGAGGGGGTCGTGATGGCGAAGGGGACCGAGCCGTGCGTCGCCCTGTGGGTGCCGGACGCGTACGACAGCTACACGGACGCGATCCTCAGCGGGCTGCACCCGCTCAGCGAGGAGGCCGACAAGCTGGAGCGCTTCTTCGCCGCGAACTCGCACGAGACGGAGCTCGACTCCGCCGGCCGCGTCGGCTTCCCGCCCTTCCTCCTCGAGCACGCCGGCCTCACGAAGGAGGTCGTGGTGACCGGCGCCCGCAACCGCCTCGAGGTGTGGGACCGTCAGCGCTGGTCGGAGTACAACGAGACCCTCGTCGCGGACATCAAGGACATCCGGGGGCGGCTGAGCCATGCTGGCTGAGATGACCGGCCAGGCGCACATCCCCGTCCTCGCGGCCGAGCTGGTCGCGGCCCTCGACCCCCAGCCCGGCGAGGTCGCCGTGGACTGCACCTTCGGCGCCGGCGGCCACGCCGCCCTGGTCGCGGAGCGGCTCGGGACCGACGGCCTCCTCATCGCGATCGACCGCGATCCCCTCGCCCGCGAGCACTTCGAGCGCTTCAGCGCCGAGGCTCCGTGCGCGACCCGCTTCGTCCACGCCTCGTTCGCCGACGGCCTCCAGCTCCTGGCCGGCGAGGGCGTCGAGGCGGACATGGTCTACATGGACCTCGGCGTCTCGTCGATGCAGATCGACACGCTCGAGCGCGGCTTCTCCTACGTCTACGACGCGCCGCTCGACATGCGGATGAACCCGGAGCAGGAGCTCACCGCCGCCGACGTGGTCAACACGTGGGAGGAGCGGCAGCTCGGCCGGGCGATCAAGGAGCTGGGGGAGGAGCGCTACTTCAAGCAGGTCTCGCGCGCGATCGTGCGGGCGCGGCCGCTGGAGACCACGCAGGAGCTGGTGGAGGTGATCACCGCCGCCATCCCGCCTGCCTCGCGGTTCGGCGGCGGCCACCCCGCCAAGCGGACGTTCCAGGCCATCCGGATCGTCGTCAACGACGAGCTGGGGCAGGTCGAGCGCGGGCTGCCCCTCGCGTGGGACCTGCTCAGGCTTAACGGGCGGTTTGCAGGGATCTCGTTCCACTCCCTGGAAGACCGGCCCGTGAAGCGGTTCCTCGCCGACCTGGCCGTTGGGTGCGTCTGCCCGCCCCAGCTGCCGGTGTGCGTGTGCGGCGGCGAGCCGCTGGCGGAGCTCCTCGGACGCGGCGGCCACGTGCCGACCGCCGAGGAGATCGCCGCCAACCCCCGCGCGAAGTCGGCCCGGCTTCGCGCCGCCCGGAAGCTCGCGTACGAGCGCCCGGAGGACATCACCAGCAGGACACCGAGCACGGGGCCGGACGCCCCGCGGAGGGATCGATAGACGTGAGCGCAGGACCCGCAGCAGCACACCGCCCACACGTTCGCCGCGGCGTCGCCCCCAGAGGCGCGCGCCGCGTCTCCGGTCCGGCGCGCGGCAGGCTGCACAGCGTCCCGCGCCCGTC
>DATMVO010000557.1:0-7079 GCA_035563115.1 Solirubrobacteraceae bacterium | reverse complement strand
CCGACGTGCTCCACGCCCTCGGCGGTCCGGCCCGCCCCACGACCGACGAGTCCGAGGCGATGCTCGCCCGCGCCGGCGTCGCGGTCGTGCACACCGGCGAAGCTTTGGCCGGGTGGGAGGAGCTGGCCGCGCTGCGCGACGAGGTCGGCCTCCGCGGCCCGATCCACTCCGCCGAGAAGCTCGTCGACTGGTTCGGCGCGCAGCGGTTCGTCGTCGGCCACACCCACGGCGGCTACGCCCCCAAGCTCCTCGGTGCGCTCGACCGGCTCGGCGCCGTCCACGCCATCGCCATGCGCGGCATCGAGGGCTCGGACGTCCTGCGCCCCGGCCGCCCCACGGCGGTCACGCTCGCCGGCCCGATCGAGCTCCCCGAGCACCTCGGCGTCGTCCTGCGCGGCGACTGCGATCCGGACGCCACCGCCCAGCTCACCCGCGCGGTGCTGAGCGGCGACGACGACGGCGCAGCGCGCCAGGCGGTCGTCCTCTCCGCCGCCGTCCGCCTCCTCGCCAGCGGCGCGCACACCGACCCGCAGCTCGCCCTCCACGCGGCCGCCGCGACCCTCGACGACGGCCGCGCGACCGCGACGCTCGACGCGGTCATCGGCTGACCGAAACACACCCCGGCGCGGCCTGTCACGGAGCCGAAACACACGCGTCACGGCGAAGACACCGCTGCCGCAGAGGATCCGCCCATGCCTTCTGGGACCATCACGCACTGGGAGCCGGACGACCCGACGTTCTGGGAGTCGACCGGCAGGACCGTCGCGCGCCGCAACCTGAGCTGGTCGATCTTCGCCGAGTTCCTCGGCTTCTCGATCTGGCAGCTGTGGAGCGTCGTCGCCGTCAAGCTCAACGACGTCGGCTTCAGCCTCACGACCGGCCAGCTCTTCTGGCTCGTCTCGATCCCCGGCCTGGTCGGCGCGACGATGCGCTTCCCCTACACGTTCGCGCCCGCCCGCTTCGGCGGCCGCTCGTGGACGGTCGTCAGCGCGCTCCTGCTCCTCATCCCGACGGGCCTGCTCGCCTGGATGGTCACCGACCCGACGACGCCCTACTGGGCGCTCCTGCTCGCCGCCGCGACGGCCGGCCTGGGCGGCGGCAACTTCGCGTCGTCGATGGCGAACATCTCGTACTTCTACCCCGAGACGAAGAAGGGCGCGGCGCTCGGCCTCAACGCCGCGGGCGGCAACATCGGCGTCGCGGTCGCGCAGAAGATGGTCCCGCTCGTCATCGTGATCGGCGGCGGCGCGGCGCTCCACCTCGAGTACGCCGGGCTCATCTACATGCCGTTCATCCTGCTCGCCGCGTACGGCGCGTGGCGGTACATGGACAACCTCGCCGGCACGAAGTCGACGTTCGCCGATCAGGTCTGCGTGGTGAAGCACCGCCAGACGTGGCTGCTGACGATGCTCTACATCGGCGCGTTCGGCTCCTTCATCGGCTACTCCGCCGCGATGCCGCTCCTCATCAAGGGCGAGTTCCCCGGCTACGACCCGCTCACCTACGCCTTCCTCGGGCCGCTTGTCGGCTCGATCGCCCGGCCGTTCGGCGGCTGGCTGGCGGACAAGGTCGGCGGCGCGAAGGTCACCGTCGGCGTCTTCGCGGCGATGACGGTCGTCGTCCCCGGCGTGATCGCGGCGCTGAACGCGGGCTCGTTCCCCGCCTTCCTCGGCTGCTTCCTCGTCCTCTTCGTGCTTTCCGGGATGGCGAACGGCTCGGTCTTCCGGATCGTCCCGAAGGTCTTCACCGCGATGTACCCGGACGACCGGCCGCGGGCGCTGCGCGAGACCGCCGCCACGCTCGGCTTCTCGTCCGCGGTCGCCGCCTACGGCTCGTTCCTGATCCCGCAGGCGTTCAAGGAGTCGATCGGCGCGACCGGCGGGCCGGAGCTCGCGCTCTACGGCTTCCTCGCCTACTACGTCATCTGCCTCGGGATCACCGTCGTCGCCTACCTGCGGCCGGGCGTCGAGTCCGTCCAGCCCGTCCCCGCCGCGGCGCCCGCGCCCGCGCCTGCCCGCCCGGCGCTGGCCGAGGCCTGACGGGCGCGCCACCGGCCCCGCGCGCCGACGTGTCGTCGCGCGGCGCGCGGGTACCAGCGTGGGATGAGCGCGGACGCCACAGAACGGGCTGACAACGACGCCCCCACCATGCTGGCCCGCCTCTCGGACGAGATGGTGCGGGCTCAGAAGGAGTACTTCGGCAAGGGGCCGACCCAGGCGAAGTCCTACATGCTCGACGACATGCTCTTCATCGTCATGCGCGGTGGGATGACCGTCGCGGAGAAGACGATGCTCGAGTTCAAGCGCGAGGACGAGGTGCGCGAGTTCCGCCAGATCTTCGAGAACGAGATGGCCGGCCGCCTGACCGGCATGGTGGAGGACGTCACGGGCCGGAAGGTCCTGACCTACCAGTCGATGGTCATGTTCGACCCCGACGTCGTGGTCGAGGCGTTCGTCTTCGACGAGACGCTGAAGACCGAGGGCCGGGCGGCGACCGCCGAGGGCCAGCTGGAGGACGACGACACCGGCGCCGCGACGGACGACGCGCCGCTGGAAGATCCCGAGAGCCCCGGGCAGTGATCGCGGTCGCGTCACGAGGCCTCCGCCGCGCTACCGTGTGACTCACGGTCACCAGGGTGCCGAGGCGCCCCGGGGATCGCCGTCGTACGACGGTGAGGCGCCGGGGCTCCTGAGCGGGGCGACGGGCGACTCCCTGGGTGTCCTGTCCCCCTTTCGCCGGAGGAGCCCGATGCGCGTCGCCGCGCCGATCGAGACCCCGGTCGCCCCCGCGATCCGCCAGGCGGTCCGCCTCCTGGACATCGAACCCGACTTCGCCCGCGGCGTCGACGCCGAGCAGGCCGCCGAGGCCCGGCGCCTGACCGTCGTGCCGCTCGCGGACGTCCCCGCCGGCCCGTGGGACCCCAGCGTCCTGGGCTCCACCCGCCCGACCGGCGCGTTCGCCGCGTTCGTCGTCACCGGGCTCGTCGTGCGCGAGTGCCTGATCGGCGAGCGCACGACGACCCAGCTGATCGGTCCGGGCGACGTGCTGCCGATCACGCCGGCCGAGGCGGGCGTCCCCGGCGGCGTCGTCGTCTGCCGGGCCGCCGCCGAGACGCGCATCGCGGTGCTGGACGAGCGCTTCCTGGCCGCCGCGCGCCGCTGGCCGTGGCTGATGGCGCGGATGATGGAGCGGACCGCCCGCTGGGCCGACCGCGCGCTGACGCAGCAGGCGATCAGCCAGCTGCCGCGGGTCGACGTGCGGATCGTCGCGCTGCTCTCCGGGCTCTCGGAGCGGTGGGGGCGCGTCGTGCCCGACGGCGTCCTGATCCCGCTCACGCTCACCCACGCGGCGATCGGCACACTCGTCGGCGCGCAGCGTCCGACGGTGACGCTCGCGGTCCGCGAGCTGGCCGAGCGCGGGATGGTCACCCGCCGCGCCGACGGCTGGCTCCTCCACTCGACCGCGGAGGACCTCCTCCTCGACCTCCCCGCCGGCACGCGCAGCGGCTCCTCGGCGACCGCCACCCTCCGCGTCGTCCCGCGGACGGTGGAGGAGCGCGACGAGCCGCGCCGCCGCCTCGCCGAGCCCGCGCGCTGAGCATTGTGACGCACGTGTAGCTACGGATCTGTAACATCGCTGGCCGACCACGTCTGGAGGGTTGGCGATGAGCTGGGACATCGAAGGGCGGACCGTGCTGATCACCGGCGCGGCCCGGGGGATCGGAGCGGATGCCGCCGAGCGGCTGCACGCCCGCGGCGCGAACGTCGCGCTGGTGGGGCTGGAGCCCGAGCGGCTGGAGGCGCTGGTCGCCAAGCTCGGCTCGGACCGCGCGGCCGCGTTCGAAGCGGACGTCACGTCGCCGGAGGCGCTGGAGCGCGCGGTGGCGGGGACGGTGGAGCGGTTCGGCGCGCTGGACGTCGCGGTCGCGAACGCGGGGCTCCACTTCGTCGGCGCGCTGACGACCGCGCCGCTCGCCCAGCTCGAGCGCGAGCTGCAGGTCAACCTCCACGGCGTCCTGCACACCGTGCGCGCCGCGGCGCCACACGTCGTCGCGCGCAAGGGCTACCTGCTCAACGTCGCGTCGCTGGCCGCCGCGTCGCACGCGCCGCTGATGGGCGCGTACGCCGCGTCGAAGGCGGGCGTCGAGGCGATGACGAACGCGTTGCGCCAGGAGCTGCGGCCGACCGGCACGCGCGTCGGCTGCGCGTACTTCGGCTTCATCGAGACCGACCTCGTGCGCGAGTCGTTCGAGCACCCGTCGTCGCGGACGCTGGAGCGGCTGATGCCGAAGTTCGTCCGCGAGACCGTCCCGGTCGGCGACGCGGGCGCGGCCATCGAGCGCGCGGTCGCGGGCCGCAAGGGGCGCGTGTGGGCGCCGAAGTACGTCGGCGGTGCGCTCGCGCTGCGCGGCGTGCTCCAGCCGCTGATCGAGGCGCGGGCGCTGCGCGACACGTCCATCGCGGACGCGGTCGCGCAGGCCGACCCGGCCACCGGCGCGCTTGACGGCCAGGACCTCGCGCTCGGCGTCGCTCGCCGTCGCGCCGACAACGCGCCGGAGCCCTCCACCCCCGACCTGGCGGGAGCCGCCTGATGTCCCTCACCACCCTCACCGCCGCGGCCGAGGCCGGCGGCGGCGCCCCGCTCGAGCAGATGGCGATCGTCGGCTTCGGTACCTCCGTCGTCGCCCTCGCGCTGCTCGTCTCGGTCTTCAACTACCGCCGCGGCCGCGCGCCGCTGATGCGCCGCGTCGAGGGCGGGTTCGAGCGCGCCCTCGGCCTCCCCGGCTGGGCCGCGCTGCCGGGCGTCAGCACGATCGGCTTCGCGATCGTCACGATCCTCGGCGCCACCTGGGACATCGGCCTGCACATCGACGTCGGCCGCGACGAGGGCCCGCTCGGCACCGCCGCGCACTACCCGCTGCTGCTCGGCCTCTTCGGCATGTTCCTCATGGGCGTGCTGGCGATCGGCCTCGCGCCGGACGACCCGCGCAAGTCCAGCTCGGTCGCGCTCCGCGTCCCCGGCTTCGGCCCCGTGCCCGCCGCCGGCGTCCTGCTGCTGGCGGGCTCGGCGTTCGGCATGGCCGCGTTCCCGCTCGACGACCTCTGGCACCGCATCTTCGGCCAGGACGTGACGCTGTGGGGCCCGACCCACACGATGATCATCGGCGGCACGCTCACCGCGGGCCTCGCCGGCGTCCTGCTGCTGGTGGAGGGCGCGCGCGCCGCGGGCAAGGAGCCGTTCCGCGCCGCCGGCACCGTTCTGCGCCGCCCGCTGCCCGCGCTGCTCGGCGCGGTCTGCCTCTACCTGTGGGCGGCCGCGACGCACGAGTTCAACTGGGGCGTCCCGCAGTACCGCCAGATCTGGCAGCCGATGCTGCTCTCGTTCGGCGCCGCGCAGGCGCTCGTCCTCGCGCGGGTCCTCGCCGGCCGCGGCGGCGCGCTCTACGCGCTCGCGCTCTGGCTCCCCGTGCAGGCGTTCATGTCGCTGTCGATCGGCGGGCCGCTCGGCGTCACGATGCCGTCGACGCCGCTCTTCATCGTCGAGGCGCTGCTGATCGAGGCGATCGCGTTCCGGCGCGACCCGCGCTCGCCGCTCGTGTTCGGCGTCGTCGCCGGCGCGGCGGTCGGCACGATCGGGTTCGCGTCCGAATACGGGTGGTCGCACGTCGCGATGCCGCTGCCGTGGGAGGCGTCGCTGCTCCCCGAGGCGATCCCGGTCGCGCTGCTCGCGGGCCTCGCGGGCGGCACGCTCGGCGCGCTGATGGCGCAGGGGCTGACGGGCACGCTCGCGCGCGGGCCGCTGCCGAAGGTCGCGCTGGCCGCCGCGGTGGTCGCGTTCCTCGGCCTGGGCTACAACGCCGCCGACACGTCGTCGCCGTCCGTGCGCGCGACGATGACGATCTCCGACGTCCGTCAGGGGCCGACGCCCAACCACGACGAGCCGCAGCAGGTCGGCGACCTCACCGTTCGCTTCTCCGACCCGTCGGTGGCGGACGATCCGCAGTGGCTCTACGCGATGGCGTGGCAGGGCAAGGGCCGGTACGTCGACCGCCTCGTCCGGCAGCCCGACGGCAGCTGGCGCACGACCGAGCCGGTCCCGCTCGGCGGCACGTGGAAGTCGATGGTGCGCGTGCACGACGGCCGCACGATGCTGTCCGTCCCGGTCCGCTTCCCGGCCGACCCGGCGATCGGCTTCGCCGGCTTCCCGGCCGCGTCCGAGACGACGCGGGCGATGGTCTCCGACACGAAGCTCATGCAGCTCGAGCGCAAGGACGACGCGCCGATGTGGGCGTGGACGCCCGCGACGCTCTTCGTGCTCGGCATGAACCTCGCGATCCTCGCGTTCCTCGGCGTCGTCTGCGTGCGGCTCGGGCGGATGGCGGGGCGCCCGCCGACCGTCGACCCGCCGGAGGGCGTGCTCGTCGCGCGCGCCGACCGCGTGCTGCGGACGGTGACGCGGCCGCTCGCGGGGGCGCGCGGCTAGCGCCAGGGGAGCGCGCCGACGACGCGCGTGACGCTGTCGATCAGGCGTGCGGGAGGGAGCTCGGGCTCGGTCAACGCGATCCGCCCGAGCTCCTCGCCCGCGGTGAGGAGGAGCCGCGAGACGAGCTCGGGATCCAGCTCGTCGGGCGGCGCGTCGAGCCGCTGGATGCCCCAGGCGACGAGCGGGCGGAGTCGTTTCGCGAGGTCCGCGCGGCGGCGGGAGACGACGAGCTGGAGGGCCTTCGGCGCGCTCTCCGGGCGCTGGAGGGCGACCCGCCACGTCTGCGGGTCGGCCATCACGAGGCCGAGGAAGCCGGTCAGCGCCTCCTCCATCACCTGCCGCGCGCTGCGACCGCCGGGGTCGTCGGGGAGGAGCCGCTCGAGCTGCTCGCGCATCCGCCGGTTCTCGCGCTCGAGGAGGGCCAAGAGGAGCACCTGGAGGCTCGCGTAGGCGCGGTAGACGATCACGCGGCTGACGCCGGCGCGGCGGGCGATCGACTCGACCGTCAGCGCGTCGAACCCCTCCTCGGCGGCGAGCGCGAGCGCGTGGTCGAGGAGCTGCTGGCGCCGCTCGCCCATCGGCACCCGCTTGGCTTT
>DATMVO010000556.1:0-6180 GCA_035563115.1 Solirubrobacteraceae bacterium | reverse complement strand
CGGACGCTCGTCGTCCTCGCCCACCACGACGCGGCGCCGACCGGCGTCGTCTTCGACCAGAGCGCCCAGCAGGCGCTCGCCCGCCGGTTCCCCGCCCTCTTCGCGCGGATCGAGACGTCGCCCCCGCTGTGGTGGCTGGTCGCCGGCCCGCCCGCGCTGAGCGCCGTCGGCGCGGCCGCGAGGAGCCGCCGCCTCACCGGCGCGGGCGGCGTGCTCGGCGTGGTCACGTTCGGGCTCGGCGTCGACATCGCGCGCAGCCCGATCGTGCCGGGCGCGAACGACAACCTCAGCGCGTGCGCGGCGCTCGTGGCGCTGGCGGAGGAGCTGTCCGCGCGGCCGGTCGAGGGGCTCCGCGTCCTGCTCGTCTCGTGCGGCGCCGAGGAGGTGCTGCAGGGCGGTATCTACGACTTCGTGCGCGACCGGCTGGCGGACGCGGACCGGGCGCGGACGTGGGTGGTGAACCTCGACACGATCGGCTCGCCGGAGCTGATCATGGTCGAGGGCGAGGGGCCGTTCCGGATGGAGGACTACACCGACGCGTCGCTGCGCGACCGGCTCGCGGCGCTGGCGCTCGCCGACGGCGCGCCGCTGCGCCGCGGCCTGCGCTCACGCTCCTCCACCGACGCCGTCGTCCCCAGCCGCGCAGGCTTCCCGACCGCGATGCTCGCGTCGTGGGATCCGGTGACGAAGGTGCTCTCCAACTACCACCTGATGACCGACACGCCGGACCGGCTCACCTACGCGACGATCGCCCGCGCAGTGCGGCTGGTGGCCGCGCTCGCCCGCGACCTCGCACCGCGAGCGTGAGCGCCGCGACCGTCAGCGGGACGATCAGGAACTCGGCGGAGAAGATCGTCACGATGACGATCAGCGCGAGCGCGGTGGCGGCGATCGCGCGGGCGCGCGGCGTGTCGAGGATGCGCGTGGCGGACGCGAGCGCGAGAACGTAGACCGAGACGAAGCACGCGCTCGTCGCGCGGACGAGGTCCTCGGGCTCCATCAGGTCGGCGGTGAGCAGGCCGAGGAGCACGACGCCGGTGAGCGCGAGGAGGACGAGCGGGCGGCGCGGGATCGTGCGCGGCACCGGCTCCGCGCCGAGCCAAGCGGGGAGCGCCTGCTGCTGCGCGAGCGCGGCGGCGAGCTTCGACGCGCCGCCGAGGTAGATGTTCATCGTCCCCATCGTCAGTGCCACCGCGAGCACGGCCGTCGCGTTGCGCCCCGCCTCGCCCAGCCCCGCCTCGAGGAGGTCGGCGAGCGGCACCTCGGAGTCGCCGCTGATGACCGTGACGCTCGCGACGGCCAGCGCGAGGTAGAGCGCGACGATCGTGACGTACGCGAGCGCGACGGCGCGCGGCAGGGCGTGCCGCGGGTCCTTGAAGTCGCCGGCCATCTGCGCCATCGCCTCCCAGCCGAAGAAGAGCCAGACGAGCAGGTTCGCCGCGGTGCCGACCGCCCACCAGCCGTGCGGCGCGAACGGCTCCCACCCGTCGCCGGCGCGGTCGGGCAGCGCGGTGACGGTGGCGACGACGATCACGCCGACGAGCACGGCGGAGAGCGCGAACTGCACCCCGCTCGACACCCGGAGTCCGAAGGCGTTGACGGCGAGCACGAGCGCGAACATCGCGCCGCCGACCGGCGCGGCGACCGCCGTTCCGCCGCCGGTGAGGTCGGCGACGTAGAGCCCGCCGATCAGCGCCACAGCGGGCGCGCCGAGGACCACGGCGGCGAGGAAGATCGTCCCGGTGACCGCCGCGGCGTGCGCGCCGAACCCTTCTTCCACGTACGCCGTGACGCCGCCCGCGACCGGGTGGCGGACGCCGAGCGTCGCGAACGTGATCGCCAGCGGGAGGGAGAGGACGAGCAGCGCCGCCCACGCGACGATCGCGGCCGGGCCGGCGGCGTCCGCGGCCAGCGCGGGCACGAGCAGCACGCCCGGCCCGACGAGCGCGCCGACGTACAGCGCCGCGCCGCGCGGGACGCCCAGGGTGCCGGTCTGCTCGCTCATGGACGCGCGACCCTACGCGGGCATCAGGACCGTTCCCGTCCGCTGAGTACGCTCCCGCGCCGTGAGCGAGGAGCCGGTCAAGCGGCGGCGTGGGGCGCAGACGCGGGAGGCGATCGTGGACGCGGCGGCGCAGGCGATCGCGGCGCGCGGCGTGCGGAACGTGCGGGTGGAGGACGTCGCGCGGGCGGCGGGCGTCTCGAACGCGCTCCTCTACTACTACTTCGACGACCGGGCCGCGCTCGTGCGGGCGGCGCTGGAGCGGGCCAACGCGCAGGCGCCGTCGATGCGTGGGGACGCCGACGCGGGCGGCGCGGCGGGCGGCGGGACGGCGCGCGAGCGGCTCGTGGCGGGGCTGCTGGCCGAGCTGGACGAGGCGCCTGCGGTGCGCGACAACGCCGTCGTGTGGAACGAGGTGAGCGCGTCGGCGGTCTTCGACCCGGCGCTCCGCGAGGCCCTCGTGCGCGTGACCGGCGAGTGGAACGCGAAGGTCCGCGGCGAGATCGACGCGGGCCGCGCGGACGGGTCGATCGCGCGCGCCGTCGATCCGCGGATGGCCGCCGAGCAGCTGACGACGCTGATCGAGGGCCTCAGCCTCCGTTCGCTGGCCGGGACGCTCACCCGCGACCGGGCGCGCGAGCTGCTCCGCGCCGCGCTCGACCGCGAGCTGCCGACCGGTTCCTGAAAAGTCTTCAGTTCGCGCGCTACCGCTGGTACCGTCCGCGACGTGAGCGCGATCGAGACGAGCCCGGAAGGCCTGCGGATGCCGCCCGAGTGGGCGCCGCACGAGCGCACGTGGATGGCCTGGCCGTCCGCGGGCTACACGCTCGGCGACACGCCCGAGGAGGCCGAGCTCGCGCGCCGCGCGTGGGCCGAGGTGGCCGCCGCGGTGCTCCGCTTCGAGCCGGTCACGATGCTCGTCGACCCGAGCGCGCTGGACGACGCTCGCCGCCATCTGCCCGAGGGCGTCGAGGTGGTCGAGGTGCCGCTCGACGACGCGTGGATCCGCGACACCGGCCCGACCTTCGTGCACGACGCGCACGGCGCGCTGCACGCGGTCGACTGGATCTTCAACGGCTGGGGCGCGCAGGCGTGGGCGTCGTGGGAGCACGACAGCCAGGTCGCGCGCGCGGTGGCCGAGCGCGCCGGCGTGCCGGTCGTCGGCTCGCGCATGGTCAACGAGGGCGGCGGCATCCACGTCGACGGCGAGGGGACGGTGCTGATCACGCGCACGGTCCAGCTCGACGAGGGCCGCAACGCCGGGTGGACGGAGGAGCAGGTCGAGGCCGAGCTGGCCCGGACGCTCGGCGCGCGCAAGGTGATCTGGGTCCCGCGCGGGCTCACGCGCGACTACGACGAGTTCGGCACCCGCGGCCACGTCGACATCGTCGCCACGTTCGCGCGGCCGGGCGTCGTCCTCGTCCACGCGCAGGACGACCCCGCGCACCCCGACCACGAGGTGACGAAGGAGGTCGCCGAGCTGCTGCGCGGCGAGACCGACGCGCACGGGCGCACGCTCGACGTGATCGAGGTCCCCGCGCCGAAGCTGACCCACGACGAGCACGGGCCGGTCGACTACTCGTACATCAACCACCTCGTCGTCAACGGCGGCGTGATCCTCTGCGGCTTCGGCGAGGAGGAGGCGGACGCGCGCGCGGCCGACATCATCGGCCGCGCGTACCCGGGCCGCGAGGTCGTCCTGGTCGACGCGCGGCCGCTCTTCGCGCGCGGGGGCGGGATCCACTGCATCACCCAGCAGCAGCCCGCGGCCGAGGCGGGCGAGGCGCGAGCGGACGCCGACGCGCGCGCGGCCGAGGCGGTCGTCGCGTGAGGCTCCTGCCGCAGGAGCAGGACCGGCTGCTGCTCTTCCTCGCCGCCGAGCTGGCGCGGGCGCGCCGGGCGCGCGGGCTGAAGCTGAATCAGGCCGAGGCGACCGCGATCGTCTCCGACGCGATCTGCGAGCTGGCCCGCGACGGCCTGCGCTACGCCGACGTCGTGCGCGGCGCGTACGAGGTGCTGGGCGAGGACGACGTGCTCGACGGCGTCCGCGCGCTCGTGCCGCGGATCGAGGTCGAGGCGCTGTTCCGCGACGGCCGCCACCTCGTCGTGGTGGAGGACCCGCTGGGCCCGCCGCCTGCTGCCGGCGACGGCGCGGAGGACGAGCCCGAGCTGCCGTGGCTGGCCGACGCCGCCGCGCGGATCGAGGTCGTCAACGAGAGCGCGATCCCCGTCGCCGTGACCAGCCACCTCCACCTCTTCGAGGCCAACCCGAGGCTCCGCTTCGACCGCGCCGCCGCGTACGGGATGCGCCTCGCGCTCCCCGCGCGCGCGAAGTGCTTCTTCGCCCCCGGCGTCCCGCGCGAGGTCGCGCTGACGCCGATCGGCGGCGCCCGCGTGGTGCGCGGCCACGGCGAGCTGGTCGACGGCCCGCTCGACGCGCCCGGGGCGAAGGACGCGGCGCTGGCCGCCGCGCGCGAGAAGGGGTACGCCGGTGCCTGATCCGCAGCCCGTCCGCCTCGGCGACACCGACCTCCACGTCCTCGCCGAGCGCGACGACGTCCACGGGCCCGACGAGCTCGTCCCCGGCTTCGGCAACACGATGCGCGACGGCCTCGGCGTCCGCGCCGAGCGCGGCGGCGTCGACATCGCCATCACCGGCGGCCTCGTCCTCGACCCGATCCTCGGCGTCCGCTACGCCTCCATCGGCGTCGAGGACGGCCGCGTGGTGAGCGTCGGCAAGGCCGGCAACCCGGACACGATGGACGGCGTGGACGTCGTCCTCGACGTGACCACCGCCGTGCTCGACGCGGGAGGGATGATCGTCACGCCCGGCGGCATCGACAGCCACGTCCACTGGCTCTCGCCGCAGGTCACCGACGCACTCCTCTCCTCCGGCGTCACGACGATGGTCAGCCAGGACTACGGCCCGGTGTGGAACCTCGGCACGAACCCCGAGGAGGGGCTCGCGCTGGCGTGGGCGGCGCTCGAAGCGTCGCCGATCAACGCCTGCCTGCTCGTCCGCGGCTCGTCGTCGCGGCGCGAGCCGGTCGAGGCGATGCTCCGCGCGGGCGGCGGCGGGCTGAAGATCCACGAGGACGTCGGCGCCGGCCCGGTCCAGATCGACACCGCGCTACGTGTCTGCGACGCGCACGACGTCCAGCTCGCGATCCACACCGACGGGCTCAACGAGGTGCTCTCCGTCGAGGGCACGCTCAGCGCGTTCGCCGGCCGCGCCGTCCACGCGTTCCACATCGAGGGCGCCGGCGGCGGCCACGCGCCGAACCTGATGGAGCTCGCGGGCCGCGCGCACATCCTCACCTCCTCCACGTCGCCGACCGTCCCGTTCGGCGTCGACACCCGCGCCGAGCACGAGGCGATGGTCGCCGCCGTCCACGTCCTCGAGCCGGGCCGCGTCGCGGGCGACCGCGAGGCGATCCGCGCCCGCGTCCGCGCGGGCACCATGGCCGCCGAGGGCGTGCTGCACGACCTGGGCATCGTCCACATGCTCTCCTCCGACTCGCAGGGGATGGGCCGCGCGGGCGAGGTGATCCGGCGCGCGTTCCAGAACGCCGACGTGATGAAGCGGATCCGCGGGGGCGAGGCCGGCGCGGCGGACAACGAGCGCGTCCTCCGGCACCTCGCCAAGGTCACGATCAACCCGGCGATCACCCACGGCCTCGCGCACGACGTCGGCGCGCTCACCCCCGGCCGCCTGGCCGACTGCGTCCTCTGGCGGCCCGAGCTCTTCGGTGTGCGGCCGGAGCTCGTCGTCAAGCTCGGCCTCCCCGCGTGGGGCGCGAGCGGCGACCCGAACGCGACGACCGCGCTGTGCGAGCCGGTCACGGTCCGCCCGCAGGTCGGCGGCACGGGCGCGGCGCCCGGGCGGCTCTCCGTCGCCTTCACCGCCGCCGCGGCCAAGGACACCGAGCTGCCGACCACCCGCCGCCGCTCCATCGTGCAGGGGTGTCGCACGATCGGCGCGCAGGACATGGTCCGCAACGACCGCCTCGCCGACGTCACCGTCAGCCCGGACGGGCGGGAGGTGCGCGTCGACGGCGAGCCCGTGGGGATCGAGCCCGTCGCCGACGTCGCCCTCTCAGGCCGCTACCTGCTCGGCTAGAGCCTCTGGGGCGCGGACGCCACCGCGGGCTCGGCCGCGCCCGCGGTCGCCGGCCGCC
>DATMVO010000555.1:0-3009 GCA_035563115.1 Solirubrobacteraceae bacterium | reverse complement strand
CGGCCTGGCGGGGCGGGAGGACGCGTGGCCGCGGGAGCTGAGCGGCGGCCAGCGCCAGCGCGTGTCGCTCGCCCGGGCGCTCGTTCGCGAGCCCGACCTGCTCCTCCTCGACGAGCCGTTCAGCGCCCTCGACGCCCTCACGCGGATCGAAGCGCAGGCGCTGGTGGAGACGCTGTGGCGCCGCCACCGCCCCGCCGTCCTGCTCGTCACCCACGACGTGGAGGAGGCGCTGCTGCTCGCCGACCGCGTCCTGCTCATCGACGGCGGCCGGATCGCCGTGGACGAGCGCTTCGAGCTCCCCCGCCCGCGCCGGCGCGACGACCCGCAGCTCGTCGCCCGCCGCCGCGAGCTCCTCACCCGTCTCGGCGTCCACGACCAGGAGTCCTGAACCCCCATGTCCCGACGAACACCCCTCCGCGCCCTCGCGGCGCTCGCCGCCTCCGCGCTCCTCGTCACGGGCGCCGCGGCCTGCGGCGACGACGGCGAGTCGGCGTCGGCCGCGGCCGGAGGCGATTCCGGCAAGCCGGCCGACCTGAGCAAGGTCACGCTCCGTGTCGGCGTGCAGAAGGACGGCATCCGCGCGGTGCTCGAGCGCACCGGCGCGCTGAAGGGGGCGCCGTACACGGTGGAGTTCTCGACGTTCCAGTTCGGCCCGCCGCTCGTGGAGGCCGCCGGCGCCGACAAGATCGACCTGGCGTGGGTCGGCTCGACGCCGCCGATCTTCGGCGCCGCCGCCGGCTCGGACTTCAAGATCATCGGCACCGTCAAGGAGCGCGACGCCCAGGAGAACACGATCCTGGTGCCCAAGGACTCCGCGATCCAGCGGGTCGAGGACCTGAAGGGCAAGAAGGTCGCGGTCCCCAAGGGCTCCTCCGCGCACGGCTTGCTGCTCAACGCGCTGAGCCGCGTCGGGCTGTCGGGCAAGGACATCCAGTTCGTCTTCCTCCCGCCCGCCGACGGCCTCGCCGCGTTCTCCAAGAAGGCCGTGGACGCGTGGGTCGTGTGGGATCCGTTCACGATCCAGGCCGAGCAGGAGCTGGGCGCGCGCGGCATCACCGGCGGCGAGCCCGACGAGCACGGCTACGGCTTCGAGATCGCGTCCTCCAAGGCGCTGGAGGACGCGGGCAAGCGCGCCGCGATCCAGGACTACGTCGGGCGGCTGCAGAAGGCGTGGGCGTGGGCGTCGACCCACCCCGACGAGTGGGGCGACGCGTGGGCGAAGGAGTCCGGCCTGTCGCCGAAGGTCACGCGCGCGACCGCGCGGGTGAAGGCGTCGGAGATCGTCCCGGTCGACGACCAGATCATCGAGCGCCAGCAGGCGCTGGCGGACCTCCTCTCCGAGGAGAAGGTCCTGCCGTCGCCGGTGGACTTCACGTCGATCGTCGACACCAGCGTCCTGAACCTCTCCAAGAAGGAGGAGGCGGCGCGATGAGCGTCAAGCTCCACTGGTTCCTGCCCACCACGGGCGACTCGCGCAGCGACCTCAGCCACGGCGACGCGGTGGGGTACAAGCCGGGCGCGGAGGGCGAGCACCACCACCAGCGCGAGGCGTCGCTGGAGTACCTGGCGACGATCGCGCGGGCGGCCGAGCAGTCCGGGTTCGAGGCGGCGCTGACGCCGATCTCGTCCTGGTGCCCGGACCCGTGGATCCTCACGTCCGCGATCGCGCAGCACGCGCGGCGGCTGAAGTTCCTCGTCGCCTTCCGGCCCTCGTTCCTCTCGCCGACGCTCGCCGCGCAGATGGCGGCGACGTACCAGCGGGTGACGGGGAACCGGCTCCTGCTGAACATCGTGGTCGGCGGCGACGACGTCGAGCAGCACCGGTTCGGCGACTGGCTCTCCAAGGACGAGCGGTACGCGCAGGCGGGCGAGTTCCTCCACGTCTTCCGCGAGGCGTGGGACCGCGAGTTCACGTTCGCGGGGGAGCATCTGCAGGTCGAGGGCGCGTTCGTGGCCGACCCGCCGGCGCGGCCGCCGATCTACCTCGGCGGCTCGTCGCCCGCCGCGATCGAGACGGCGGCGAAGTACGTGGACGTCTACCTCACGTGGGGCGAGCCGCCGGCGCAGGTGGCCGAGAAGCTCGACCGCGTCCGCGCCGCCGCGGAGCGGGAAGGGCGCGAGGTGCGGTTCGGCATCCGCCTCCACGTGATCACGCGTGACACGTCCGACGAGGCGTGGGCGGAGGCCGACCGGCTCGTGCGCGGGCTCGATCCGGACGAGATCGCGCGGGCGCAGGCCAAGCTCGCCAAGTCGCAGTCCGAGGGGCAGCGGCGGATGGTCGCGCTGCACCACGGGCGAACCGACCAGCTCGAGGTGTCGCCGAACCTGTGGGCGGGCGTCGGGCTCGTGCGCGGCGGGGCGGGGACGGCGCTGGTCGGCTCGCACACCGAGGTCGTCGACCGGATCGCCGAGTACCACGACCTCGGGATCGAGGAGGTCGTGCTGAGCGGCTATCCGCACCTGGAGGAGGCGTACCGCGCGGGCGAGGGGCTGATCCCGGAGCTGCGGCGCCGTGGGCTGCTCGCGGACGACGCGGCGCCGGCGCCGCTGGAGGTCGCCGCGTGAGCGCAGCCGCGCACGTCGTGGCGGTGAGCGGGAACCCGCGCGCGGGCTCCCGCACCGCCGCGTTCGCGCTCGCCGTGGCCGAGACCATCGCGGACGCGCTCGAGGAGGAGACGACGGTCGAGCTGCTCGACCTCGCCGCGCCGGACCGCGACGCCGACGCGCTGCGCGCGACGATCGCGGGCGCCACCGTCGTGGTCGTCGCGTCGCCGACGTACAAGGCGACGTACACCGGCCTGCTCAAGTCGCTGCTCGACGGCTTCGGCCCGCACGCGCTCGACGGCGTCGTCGCGGTGCCGCTGATGGTCTTCGCCGGCGCGCAGCACGCGCTCGCGGCCGACCTGCACCTCCGTCCGCTCCTGCTCGAGCTCGGGGCCACGACGCCGACCGCCGCCATCGCCGCGCCGGACGCGGAGCTCGCCGCGCCGGGCCCGCTCCTCGACGCGT
>DATMVO010000554.1:0-3133 GCA_035563115.1 Solirubrobacteraceae bacterium | reverse complement strand
CGACCACGTCTTCCACCTCGCCGGCCACGTCCCGCCGCCGCGTCGCACGCGCGCCGACCACGCCTCGCCGGCGCTGCTGCGCGTGCTGGAGCTGCTGGACACGCCCGCGCACATCACGTCCGACCTCGGCGTGGTGCTCGGGCAGAACGCGCGCTCGGAGGCGCTGCTGGGGCGGCTGACCGGTCGCCGCGGGCTGGAGCGCTCCGTCTTCTTCCGCTGGTTCACCGACCCGTCCGCACGCGAGCGCTGGCACCCCGACGAGCACGCTCAGCACGGGCGGGGCTACGTCGCGGCGCTCCGTACGGCGCACGGCCGCGACCCGGACGGCGAGTCGCGCGAGATGGTCGACGCGCTGCTCGCCGCCAGCGCCGAGTTCGCCGCGCTGTGGGAGCGCCACGACGTCACGCCGCACACGCAGACGCGCAAGCGCGTCGTCCACCCGCTCGTGGGCGAGATGGCGCTCGACTGCCAGATCCTCACCGCCGACAACGCGGTGGAGCTGCTCGTCGTCTTCACGGCGCCGCCCGGATCCGAGGACGCCGAGCGCCTGCGGCTGCTCGAGGTCGTCGGGACCCAGACGTTCGGCTGAGCGCCCGGCCGGGGCCCTAGCTCGTGGTGAGCAGCTCGCGCAGCTTGCCGGACTGGTCGGCGGCCAGGGTCTCCTGGAAGCCGCCGACGAGCTCGCCGCCGATGATGACCTGCGGGAAGCTCATCATGCCCGTCTTCGCGACCAGCTCGGCCCGGCCGTCCGCGTCACGTGCCAGATTGATCTCGGTGTACTCGATCCCCCGAGCGTCCAGCAGCTGCTTCGCCCGCGTGCAGAACGAGCACGGGTCGGTCGTGTATACGACGACGTCCTTTGCGCCCATGAGCGCAGGTTAGCGTGGCTGGTTCGATCAAGACCGAAGCAGTGGTGCTCCGGACGATGCGGTACGGCGAGGCCGATCGGATCCTCCACCTCTTCACTCCGGACCGCGGCCGGGTGAGCGCGATCGCGAAGGGCGTGCGGCGCGCGAAGAGCCGGTTCGGCGGCCGGCTGGAGCCGTTCTTCCGCCTCAACCTCGTGCTCTACCAGGGCCGCTCCGACCTGCTCACGGTCACGAGCGCGGAGACCGTCGCTCCGTACCCGCGCCTGCGCGAGGACGGCCGGGCGATCGACACCGCCTCGAAGGCGTGCGACGCGGTGAGCCGGCTGTTCGAGACGAGCGACCCCAACCCGGCGGTCTTCCACCTGCTCGTCAACGAGCTGGCGCTGATCGACTCCGACACGGCGCGCCACGCGACGCAGGCCAACCAGCTCGCGTTCCGCCTCAAGCTCCTCCTCGCCGCCGGCCTCGCGCCGCAGCTCGGCGGCTGCGCGCTGTGCGGCGACCGCGAGCACCTCTCCGGCTTCTCCGGCGCGGCGGGCGGGACGGTGTGCGGCGCGTGCGAGGGCGCGGCGTTCCCGCTCACCGAGGAGGCGCACGCGTTCATGGTCGACGCGCTGGGCAAGCCGCTGGCCGAGGCGCCCGCCGCGAGCGACCTCGCGCTGCGCCAGGCCGAGCGCGCGATCCTCGAGACGGCCGAGCACCACGCGCACCTGCGGCTCCGCCCGTCGCTTTCCCGGTAGAACTCGCCGCGATGGCGGACGACACGCAGTGGGTCCTCGACTTCTCCGAGGGATCGAAGGAGCAGCGCGACCTGCTCGGCGGCAAGGGCGCGAACGTCGCGGAGATGACCCGCGTGCTGGGGCCCGAGCGGGTGCCGGCGGGCTTCACGATCACCACCGAGGCGTGCGTGGCGTACATGGAGGCCGAGCGGGAGCTGCCGGCCGGGCTGGAGGAGCAGGTCGCGGCGGCGCTGAAGCGGCTGGAGGAGCACTCCGGCAAGACGCTCGGCGACCCGGACGACCCGCTGCTCGTGAGCGTCCGCTCCGGCGCGCGCGAGTCGATGCCGGGGATGCTCGACACCGTCCTCAACCTCGGGCTCAACGACGAGTCGGTGGAGGGCCTCGCGCGCAAGACCGGGAACGAGCGCTTCGCGTGGGACTCCTACCGCCGCTTCGTGCAGATGTTCGGCAACGTCGTCATGGGCATCGAAGGCGCGAAGTTCGAGGACGCGATCAAGCGCGTCAAGTCCGACCGTGGCGTGATGCTCGACACCGAGCTCGACGTGGACGCGCTGCGCGAGCTGACCGCCGCGTTCAAGGCCATGGACGAGTTCCCGACCGACCCGCAGGCGCAGCTCGACGCCGCGATCCGGGCGGTCTTCGACTCCTGGCAGGGCGAGCGGGCACGCACCTACCGCCGCATCAACCGGATCCCCGACGACTGGGGCACCGCGGTGAACGTCCAGCAGATGGTGTTCGGCAACAAGGGCGAGACGAGCGGGTCCGGCGTCGCGTTCAGCCGCGACGAGGTGACCGGCGCGCCCGAGCCCTCGGGCGACTTCCTCATCGACGCGCAGGGCGAGGACGTGGTGAGCGGTGTGCGGAACACGCTGGAGATCAGCGAGATGGCGGAGAAGCTGCCCGAGGCCTACGAGCAGCTCATGGAGATCCTCCGCACGCTGGAGCGCCACTACGGCGACATGCAGGACACCGAGTTCACGGTGGAGGAGGGGCGCCTGTACATGCTCCAGACGCGCAACGCCAAGCGGCCGGCGCAGGCGGGCGTCCGGTTCGCGTGCGACGCGGTGGACGAGGGGCTGCTCGACCCGGGCGCGGCGCTGGCGACGATCGACGCGGAGAAGCTCGATGCGCTGCTGCATCCGACGTTCGACCCGGAGGCCGAGTACGAGGTCGTCGCGCGCGGCGTGGCGGCGTCGCCGGGCGCGGCCAAGGGCGAGATCGTCTTCACCGCCGACGACGCGGTGCAGGCGGAGGCGGACGGCCGCGACGTGATCCTCGTCCGTCCGTTCACCGAGGCCGACGACGTCGCGGGCTTCCACGCGGCGAAGGGGATCCTGACGAGCGAGGGCGGCAAGGCGTCGCACGCCGCGCTCGTCGCGCGGGGGATGGGCCGCCCGGCGGTGACCGGCGCCGCGTCGCTGGAGATCGACCTCCACGCGGCCGAGGTCCGCGTCGACGGGACGACGCTGCGCGAGGGCGACGCGATCGCGATCGACGGGACGACCGGCTGCATCACGACCGACG
>DATMVO010000553.1:0-2776 GCA_035563115.1 Solirubrobacteraceae bacterium | reverse complement strand
CGCTCGGCCTCACGCCCGCCGCCTGGACCGGCATCGGCGTCGGCGTCGCGCTCGCCGCCGGCTTCGCCCTCGACCGCCGCCGCCTGAGGATCGCCTGATGGACGTCGAGGAGCTGCTCTTCGAGATCACGGACGTGCTGCGGATCCCCGTGCTCGTCCTCGCCCTGCTCTCGCTCGTGATCGTGGTGATCGAGCTCGGCGCGCTCGTCAACGAGCTCGTCCTGCGCCGCGAGCGCGGCCTCGCCCGGCTGGACCGGATGCTCGACAAGGCGCACGAGGCGCTCCAGGCCGGCGACCACGGCAGGGCGATCCACGCGCTGCGCGGCGCCGCCTACTCGCGCTGGATGTCCGAGGTGCTGGAGGGCATCGTCCACGTGCACGGGCGCGCGGACGCCGACGACCGCGTCGCCAAGCGCCTGGCCGAGTTCGACCTGCGTTCGCTGCGCCGCCTGGAGCGCACCCGCGTGCTCGTCCGCATGGGGCCCGCGCTCGGCCTGATGGGCACGCTCATCCCGCTCTCCCCCGCGCTCGCCGGCCTCTCGGGCGGCAACATCGAGACGCTGACCGAGAACCTGCGCGTCGCGTTCGGCGTCACGGTCGTCGGCCTGCTCGTCGGCGCGCTCGCCTTCACCGCGTCGCTCGTCCGCGACCGGCTCTACGCGCAGGACTACAGCGACCTCGAGTACGTCGCCGCCCGCCTGCTGCCCGAGGGCAAGGGCTGATGGCGCGCGTCCGGGCGCGGGCCAAGATGCACGAGGACCGCGCCGGCGACCCGCTCGACGGCCTCGTCAACCTCTTCGACCTCGGCATCGTCCTCGCGGTCGCGTTCCTGCTCGCCGCGCTCTCCTCCATCGAGCTGACGCCGAACGCGCTCGAGGAGAACCGCCAGCAGCAGGAGCAGCGCGAGCCGCAGACGCAGGCGCAGAGCGACCGGTCGGTCGTCGTCGGCAAGGACGAGCAGGCGCGCGAGCTGCAGCTCAAGCCGGGCGAGAAGGTCGTGGGAAGCGGCGAGCCGGTCGGCACCGTCTACCGCCTCGACGACGGCCGGACGATCCTCGTGCGGCCGAACGAGCAGCCGCCCGCCGGCGCGTCCTCGGGCGCCGGCCAGAGCGGCGGGACGGCGACCACGCCGCCGGCCGGAACCGCCACCACGCCCGGCGGTTAGGCGCGCCGAAGAAGTTTCGCGACAGGTGTCTTGATCTTGGCGACAGGTGTCCCTACGATGTCGCCATGACCGTCGCACCGCCCATGGACCACGACGCACCCGCCGACGCGTTCGCGGTGCCGCAGCCCCTCGTCGACGCGCCCCCGGCGCGCCGCCGCACCCCGGCCGAGGAGGCGCGCGCGCTCGTCCAGACCGGCACGCTCGCGACCCTCTCGACGCTGACCGAGGACGGCGACCCGTGGGGCTCGCTCGTCGCCTACGCGACGATCGACGGCGGCCAGCCCGTCCTCATGGTCTCCACGCTCGCCGAGCACGGCCGCAACCTGCTGCTCGACCCGCGCGCGTCGCTCGTCGTCGCGTCGGAGGAGTACGTCGGCAGCGACCCGCTCAACTCGGGCCGCGTCACGCTCGCCGGCCGCTGCGTCAAGCCGGAGGGCGAGGAGGCCGAGCGCGCGCTCGCCGCCTTCAACGCGGCCGTCCCGATGTCGAAGTTCTACTCGGGCTTCGGCGACTTCTCCCTCTGGGTCCTGCGCGTCGAGCGCGTCCGGTGGGTCGGCGGCTACGGTCGCATGGACTCCGCCGACGCCGCCTCGTACGCCGCCGCCGAGGACGATCCGGTCGCGCCGTCGGCCGCTTACGCGGTCAAGCACCTCAACGAGGACCACGACGACGCGCTGCTCGAGATCGCGCAGAAGCTCGCCGGCTACACCGACGCCACCGCCGCCCGCTGCGACCGCGCGGACCGCTACGGCCTCGACCTCACGATCACCACCCCGCGCGGCAAGGCGCCGGCGCGGGTCGGCTTCGTCGAGCCGTGCACGGAGCCGGACGGCCTGCGCGCCGCCTCCGTCGCGCTGGTCAAGCTCGCGCGCGCCGCGGCGTAGCGCCCGCCCGCCCGCTTCGTTCTTCCCGCCCTCGCCACCGTGCGGCGAGGGCGGCGCCGTTCTAGGATCGGACCTGTCCCGTGCCGTCCATCGATGCAGCCACCGTCGCAGAGCACCGCGCGAAGCAGCGCGAGGCGCTGCTGGACGCCGCCGAGGAGCTGCTCGTCGAGGGCGGCGCGGAGGCGCTGAGCTTCCGCGTGCTGGGCGAGCGGGCGGGGCTCGCGCGCAACAGCGTCTACCGCTACTTCGAGTCGCGCGACGACGTGATCGCGGCGGTGTGCGAGCGCGAGGTGCCGGAGTGGCTGGAGCGCCTGGAGGCCGCGATGGCTGCCGAGGAGGAGCTCGACGACCGGATCGCCGCGTTCGTCAAGACGCAGCTGCACCTCGTCGCGCAGGGCCACCACCGGCTGGCGAACATCCTCGGCGACGCGCCGCTCGGCCCGGCGGTGCGCGCGCGGATCAACGCGATCGCCTACCGCCCGGCGAAGCTCCTCGTGGGCGAGCTGGCGGCGGCGGGCGACCCGACGCCGGAGCTCTCCGCGCAGCTGCTCCAGGGGCTCGTCAACGCGGGCGTCCGCCAGCTCCACCGCCACGCCGACGTGGCCGAGGTGGAGCGCGCGACGGTGCTGATGGCGCAGCGCGTCGTCCAGCCCGCCGCCGCCTGACGCACGCGGCGCGCCGGGGTGCGGAGCGGGCGGCCGCGCCGGCATGTTAGGTTCCCCTAAGCC
>DATMVO010000552.1:0-3195 GCA_035563115.1 Solirubrobacteraceae bacterium | reverse complement strand
TCGCCACGCCGCCCGCCGCCGCGACCCGTGGCCGCTGCCACAGGACGGCCGACGCGAACGTCTCGCCGACCCACGTCCACGCGTAGAGCGCGAGCGCCCCGTCGTCGTCGGCGGTCGGCGCGTCGGAGCCCTCGATCGCCTGCCACACCGCGAAGACGCCCGCGCCGGTCACGAACCAGCCCGCGAAGTTCGACAGCGGCACGTCCTCGTAGGCGCCGCCGCCCGGCCACGTCCAGTACCCCTCGCGCACCATCCGCGGATCGAGGAAGACGTCCCACGCCGTCAAAGCACCCGCGGCGACCAGCACGCGCACGATCGGCGTCTTCGCGACCCACCCGCCGATCACCCACGCCGGCCGGGCCATCATCGCCCATGCCGCCGCGGCGAGCACCGGCACGCGGCCGACCTGCGGACCGAGCCCCGGCCCGTACGTGTAGTGCCCGAACGGCCGGCCCGTCGCCACGCCCACGAGCTCCGTCGCGAAGCCCAGCGCGCCCGCAGTCAGGACCGCGCGCGGGCCGCGCCGCCCGCGTGCCGCCGCGGCCTCCGCCAGCGACGTCGCCAGCATCAGGCCCACGATCCCTCGCGTCGCGCCCACGCGCGACCGGTCCTCCGGCAGCATCCCGTACGCGACCTGCGACGCGGCCAGCGCCCCGAAGAGCGCCCGGAACCGCCGGCGCGGCGCGCGCGCGGACGTCAAGCGTTCACCGACCGGGCGGCGACGAGGATCTTGCGCGAGCGGGGCACGACGATCCTCCCTGCCCGGCGCCCGTAGCCCTCACGCTCGATCTGCCGCAGGATCTCCCGGTACATCGCCGCCGCCGCCCGGATGGCCACGCGCCCGCTCAGCAGCAGCGAGATCCCCGCGATCCCCTCCTCGTACAGCGCGTCGGCCCGCGCGATCTGCTCGCGCAGCAGCTCCTCCCGCGCCGCCGGGGGCGGGGGCGCACCGTCCAGGAAGCCGAACCGCTCCAGCGTCTCGCGCGCGAGGTAGACCCGCCCGTTCTCCCAGTCCTCGTCGATGTCGCGCAGCACGTTCGTGCGCTGCATCGCCTTCCCCAGCGCCGCCGCGGACGGCCGCGCATCGATGCCCGGCCGCGTGCCGAGCAGCGCGCCCATCGTGATCCCGACCGTCCCCGCGACGCGGTAGCAGTACGTCTCCAGGTCGTCCTCGGTCAGCACGAGGTCGCCGTCGAGGTCGTGCCGCATCCCCGCGCAGAAGTCGAGCAGCGCGTCGCGCGGCAGCCCGTGCCGCGCGTCGAGCCCCGCGAGCAGCCGCGTCTCGGGGGTCCGCGCGGCGCCGCCGCGGCACCAGCCCTCGACCGCCACGACGCGGCCGAGCGCGTCCGGCTCCCCGTCGTCCACGAGGTCGTCGAGCGTGCGGAACACCAGGTACAGGCGGTAGACGTCGTCGCGGATCTCGCGGGGGAGCAGCCGTGCCGCCAGCGCGAACGTGCGCGCCACGCGCTTGGTCGTCGCGCGCGCCTCGGCGAGCGTCGGGTCGGCGTGGTCCTCAGCGAGCAGCGACACGCGTGTCCTCCAGGACGAGTCCGGCGGTGACCTCGGCCCCGAGCAGCACACCCGGGATCCCCGCCCCCGGGTGCGTCCCGCCGCCGACGTGGTAGAGCCCGCGCACGGCCTTGTCGCGGTTCGGCGTCCGCAGCGCGGCGGACTGGTGGAGCGTCGGCTCGATCGCGAACGCGTTGCCGTCCTGCGCGCCCAGCTCGCGCTCGAAGTCGCGCGGTGTCATCCGGTGCTCGACGGTGATCGACGACTCCAGGCCCTCCAGCCCGAACGTCGTCTCCAGGTCACGCACGAGCCCGTCGCGCAGCCGCCGCTCGCCCATCTCGGACCAGTCGACGCCCCGCGCGCGCAGGTTCGGCACGGGAAGCAGCACGCAGATCGAGTCGCCGCCCGGCCGCGCCATCCCCGGCTCGGTCCGCGACGGGACGTGCAGGTAGGTCGAGTAGGTGCCGGGCAGCTTGCCGCCGCGGGTGACGTCGCGGATGAACCGCCGGTAGCCGTCGCCGACGAGCAGCGTGTGGTGCTGGAGCTTGGGGAACTGCCGGTCGGTCCCGAGGTAGAGCAGGAAGCACGACATCGTCGGCTTGAGCCGCCGCAGCGGCGCCGGGCGGCCGAGCAGCGTGTGCGTGCGCAGCACGTCGCCGTTGGAGACGACCACGTCGGCGGGGAGCCGCTCGCCGCCCTCCAGCAGCACGCCGGTCACGCGCCCGCCGCGCGTCTCGATCCGCTCCACCCGCGACGAGGTGCGCACGTCGAGTGCCCGCGCCATCGCCTCGATGATCGAGTAGACGCCGCCCCGGGCGTACCAGACCTCGTCGAGGAACTGGAGGTAGACGAGCGCCCCGTAGATCGCCGGGACGCGGTACGGGTCGCCGCCGATGAAGAGCGAGTGGAAAGAGAACGCCTCGCGGATCCGCGGGTGGCGGAAGTGGCGCGCGACGGCGAGCGCGAGCGGATAGGCGGCGCCGAGCTTGACCATCGTCGGGGTGAACCGCGCGAGCTCGCCGATCGACGAGAACTCCCGCCGGCCGGCGCCGAGAATGCCCTGCTCGTAGATCGGCTTCATCGACGCCATGAAGCCGTCGAAGGCGCGCGCGTCGCGCTCGGAGAACTTGGCGATCTCGCCCTTCATCCGGTCGCGGTCGGCGACGAAGTCGAGGTGCTTGTCGCCCTCCGTGCCCCAGAAGATCCGGTAGAAGGGGTCGAGCCGGTCGAGCTGCACCTCGCTGTGGAAGTCCATCCCGGCCGCGGCGAAGACCTCCTCCAGCACCCACGGCATCGTGATCAGCGACGGGCCGGTGTCCCACGTGAACCCGCCGTCCTTCAGCTGGTAGGCGCGGCCGCCGGGCCGCTCGCGCTGCTCGACCACCGTGACGTCGTGGCCCGCGCCCCGGAGGCGCAGCGCCGCGCCGAGGCCGCCGAGGCCCGCGCCGATGACGACGACCCGGCTCACGCCAGAAGCCTCGACGCGTCCATGGCCGGCGCGCTCGGCGCGCCGCACGCCCACACCGCGATCCGCAGCTGGTCGACGAGGAGCTGCAGGGCCTCCGAAGCCCGGCCGGCCTGCGCCGCCACGAGCAGCGGCCGCGCCGACCCGCCCGCCACCGCGCCGAGCGCCAGGCACTTCGCGATGTCGACGCCGTCGCGCAGCCCGCCGCTGGCGATCACCGG
>DATMVO010000551.1:0-6130 GCA_035563115.1 Solirubrobacteraceae bacterium | reverse complement strand
CGATCAGCAGCTGCACGGGGGCGAGCGCGGACGGGACGCCGTTGAGCGACTCGGTCTGGAGGAACGCGCGCCACGACTCCGGCCGCCACCGCGCGGGCGAGCCCGCGGGCAGGACGCCGGCGGTCTGCAGGTCGATGATCTTCACCTCGGCGTACTTGTCGTCGGGCGTGCCGCCGGTCACCGGCTTGGGATCGAGCACGATCCGCACGTCGGTCGGCAGCGCCCGCGCGTTCGTCGTCGGCAGCCGCTTGGCCCGCGGCCCCTGGACGCTCGCGTCGACGCCGTAGCTGCCGATCGGCATGGTCGAGCTGCGCCGCAGCACGAGGACGTACCGCTCGATCCCGATCGTCGGCCCGTCCGTGCGCGCGGTCGGGTCGGTCCACGTGACGCGCACGCTCGACGGTGCGACGATCGTCGGGGCGCTGGGCGCGACCGGGTCGAGGTCGGTCCGCGCCAGCGTGTGGCGGACGGTCAGCTCGCCGTCGGCCGGGACCTGCGGCGGCTCGTTGGGGAACCGCGTGGCGACGAGCGTCAGCGGCCGCCCGGCGTGGCCGGTGAAGTCGACCGGCGTGACGGTGTAGAGGTAGCTGCGCCCGCCGGCCGGCAGCGCGGCGGTGTCGGCGGCCGTCTCGTCGGTGAAGTGGTCGACGACGCGGAAGCGCGGCGCCAGGCGGCGCAGGAGACCCGGCTGGGTGCCGTCCTCACCGGTGTCGCGGTGGAGCGCGGCGGCGTCCTTGACCGTGTAGACCACCTCCTGCTCGCCCCCGTCCAGCGGGCGGCGCCGGACGTGGTAGTGCATGAGGTGGTGGTCGGGGTCGGCCTGCTCGGCCTTGCGCATCGCCTGCTCGTCGTGGTCCCACACGAGGTCCCACGCGAGCGCGATCGTCGTCGCGTCGGTGAGCTGCTGGACCCGCTCGAACCGCGGCGGGTGGGCGGCGAAGTCGGTCGCCGCGACGTTGAACGTGCGGACGGCGCGCGCCGGCCCTTGCGGCGTCGCCTCGTCCACGCCGGTGCGCTGGCGGAGCGTGGGCGCCGCGGCGTCCGGGACGATCTCCTCCAGCCACCGCGGCTCCTTCCCCTTCGGGCCCTTGACGCGCAGGACGAGGCCGGTGTGGAAGGCGACCGAGTCGGGCTCCGGCGCCGGGTTGCCGGTGGCGCCTGCGGCGGCCGCGTACTCGCGCAGGTCGGCGACGAGGTCCTGCACGATCATGTCGCGCAGCTCGAGCGCCTGCTGGCGGGCCTCGACGTTCGCGGCGCTGTCCTCGCCCTCCTGCTGCACGACGCCGCCGTCGGCGTAGACCGAGGTCTCGTCGCTGAACGCCAGCTCGAGCAGCCGGTCGTACTCCAGCGACGGGTCGTGCTTGAAGAGCGGCGACGCGCGGAACTGCTCCACCGCGCCGCGGACGGCGGCCTCGAACGCGGACTCGTCCGGATCGTGGACGCGCGGGTCGGCGACCACCTCGCCGCTCTCCACCAGCGGCGCCGGATCGCCGAGCGGGACGAGCGTGTCGGGGTCGGTGAGGAACGCGTGGCGCAGGTACTCGCGCAGCTCGAGCTGCTTGCCCAGCTTCGGCGGGGCGTCGTCGACCGGGAGCTCGTCGGCCTTGACGATGTCGCGCTCCCAGTCGGCCTTCCACGTCAGCGACGCGGTCCCGCCGGCGGTGAACGCCACCGGCTGCCAGGCCTGCGCGACCGGGTCGAAGTGCTCGAGCGCGTACTCCTCGCCCGCGGCCCGCTTGACGTCGAGGACGAAGTCGCCCTGCACCTTCGACGGGTCGCGCGGCGGCGGCGGGAGGAAGCCCTCCTCCTCGGGCAGCAGGACGACGTACGACCACGCGGCGTCGGTCTCCCCGCGGACGACGAACGCGTCGTAGGCCGGCGCGGTGAAGCCGCCCGCGATCGCGGCGGTCGCGGTGCGGCGCGCGGCGGTGTGGACGACGGTCCCATCCGGGTCGAGGACCTCCAGCGCCCGCGCCGCCGGCGCGCCGCCGCCGACGCCCGGGACCGCGTCGACCTCGGTCGCCTCCAGCCCGACGTTCAGGAACGGCTTCGTGCGCTCCAGCGCGCTCCTCACCGCGCCCTCGTTGACGCCGAGCTTGACCGAGAGGCGGAAGCTGCGGCCCATCGCCGACAGCGCGAGCGTGCCGGTGCCGCGCATGCCGATCTGGCTCAGCGACGCGCCGGTCATGCCCGCCTCGACACCCGCCGTGAACGAGATCTTGACGCTCAGCCGGAACGTCTTCTTGATCGTCACGAACGCGAGCTCGAGCTTGAGCCACAGCTCGATCGCGACGCGGATCTGCACGTCGAGGCCGAGCGCCCCGTAGAGCGCCGAGCGCTTGCCCGGGTCGTCGAACGCCAGCACGCCGATGAACCGCGCGCCGTACGCCAGCGACGCGGACGCCTGCACGCGCACGCCGACGATCCCCAGGTCGACGCCCGCCTTCAGCTCGAGCTTGGCGCGGGCCAGGTAGCTGATCCCGACGACCATCTCGGTGCGCGAGACGCGGAAGATGAAGCCGCCGCGCATCTCGACGTCGAGCGGGCCGAGCTTGGTCGACCAGCGCAGCATGTTCGGCCAGCCGAGCTCCATGTGGAGCAGGCCCGGCTCGATCAGCATCGTCGCGCTGAACCGCACGCCCTGCACGGCCTTCTCGACGAACTCGGGGAGCTGCGGGTGCTTGCCGAGCCGGCCGTCCGGGTTGGAGGAGAGGTTGGCCAGCAGCCGCTTCTGGCGCGGCGAGAGGAGGACGAAGCCGGTGAACAGCGGCCGCTCGCGGATGCCGTTCGCGTCCGTGACGTAGTCGTTGTAGTTCGCGCTCAGCCACGCGCGGACGGCCATCAGGAACGTCAGGTCGCTGCGCAGCGCGACGACCGCGTCGATGAGGAACGTGTTCGACGCGTCCTTCTCCAGCGCCGTCTCGTACCGCAGCGGCGACGGCGAGGCCGTCGACTGCGAGATCATCGCCCGCAGCGCGACCGTCCACCGCGGGTCCTGCCCGGGCTCCTCCAGGTCGACGACCCAGCGGTCGCGCTTGGAGAGGTCGCCCTGCGTCTTGGAGATCTGCTTGAGCTCGGCCAGCAGCTGGCGCACGTCGCTCGTGCGGTCCGCGGCGGCGATGCCGGCGAGCGTGTACCGGTAGCCGAAGCCGAGCCCGACCTCGCGCAGGTAGAGCTGGACGACCGGGATCGGGAACGAGACCTTGCGCGCCTCGATGTAGATGAACCACGCACGCACCCAGGGCGAGCTCTCGTCGCGCCGCACGCGCAGGAACGCGAAGCTCGCGGCGATCGACGGCAGCCCCTGGATCTCCAGCACGCCGTCGCCGAGGAAGCCCTTCTCGCGCGTGGTGTCGAGGAACTCGACCGACCCGTTGAGGCGGAAGGCCTCGCCGAGGTTGAGGTTGACCGGCAGCTCCTTGAAGTGGATCCGCGGGAGGAACGAGCCCGGCTTCGGGAGGCCGATGTAGAGCGTGTGGACGTCGGTGCGCGAGTCGGGCGCGTCGCCGATCCCCTGCGCGAACTTCAGCTGGCCGGTGAGGAGCATCGCGCCGTCGCCCTGGAAGACCTCGGCCTGCGGCACGAAGCCGATCGCGCGGATCTCCATCTCGAACGCGCCGAGGAACGAGAACGACTTGGGCTTGGGGAGCGTGACGCGGAACTCGACGTGCCGCGCGAGGACGCTCATGTCGCCGGTCAGCGGCGCGTCGACGAGGTCGATCTTCACCCCGCCCAGCAGCGCGAGCGGGCCGTCCGCGTCGTCGCCCTCGGCCAGCACGAACTCCGCGCTGCCGGTGATGAGGAAGTAGAGGTGGAAGCCGCCGTCGTGGACGAAGCGCAGGCCGAGCTTGTCGACGGAGAAGCGGAACCGCGTGCCCTTGCAGTCCAGGAGCTTGTTGCCCTTGATCTCCGCCTGACCCTCCTTGAGCGTCAGGCCGCCGTCCTCCTGGGCGAACTGGAGCGCGATGTCGGCGGTCGCCTCCCCCACGAGGTCGGGCGGGAGCGGGCCGGTGCCGTGGAGGGTGAACGCCTTGATCCGGCTCTCGACGATCTCCAGCGTCGTGCCGGCGAAGCGGAACTTCGTGTCGATGCCGTTGAGCTTCGCGGGGCGGTCGATGACCTCGGCGGTGACGTCCAGGCCTCCGGCGGAGATGGCGAAGTCGCGGACGGCGAAGCCGATCGCCTCCTCGCTCAGCTCCGTGTACTCGACGAGGAACTCGGCGCCCTCCGCCTGCTCGATCCGGTAGTCCGAGTCCTTGGTCTTGAACGCGAAGTAGCGGTACCGGTCGCCGACCTTGACGCCCTTCATCGTCCAGTGCAGGCCGAGGTGCTCGTTCGTCCCCGCGGCGGGGAGCTGCGGGTGCTCGGACTCGAGGTGCAGGCCCGCCTCGTGCGGCCACTCGAGCGCCATCCGGCCCCAGTTGAACGGGATGACGGTCTCCGTGGCGAGCTTCACGTCGCCGAGGAGGACGCGGACGCCGATCGGGATCGTGATCCGCTCGTTGGTGAAGTCGAACGCGACCGACTCGGTGCCCGGCCGGTAGATCTCGACCAGCTGCTCGGCGCCGGTCGTGTCGCTGCGCAGGAACGGGAGCTGGAACGCCTCCTCGGCGTTGATCTCGAGCTTGATCTTCCAGGTGTCCTTGTCGAGCTTCTCCAGCGCGAACGGGGTGGGCGTGCGCAGCGCGGCGGCGTCGTCGAACGCGAGGTCGGTGAGCGGCGCGGCGAGCTGCTTCATGAAGGTCGGCAGCTCGAGGTCGCCGACGTCCCAGCTGAGGAGGACGAGCGTCTCGGTGCGGGCGGGACCGGCGTCCGGCTTCTTGATGTCGGCGGTCAGCTCGAAGAGCGGCTTCTGGCCGGCCTGCGGCGTCGCGTCGGCGTTCTGCGACAGCTCGCGGGTGCCGTCGCGGTCCCACGCGAACGTGCTGCGCGCCTTCAGGCCGGCGCCGTCGCTGTCGTAGGTGAGCGCGAGCGCGAGGTCGTCCAGCTCGCGGTTCTTGCCGCCGAGCATCAGCGTGACGCGGACGCCCTCGGGCAGCGCCACCTCGGCGCCGGGGAGCTTGAACGTGCGGGTGTGGCCGGGCGGGCCGGTGATCTCCCAGTCGAAGCGGAGCTCCTTGGTGGGGCCGCCGTACAGCGCGCGGAGGGAGAGCTCGTGGGTCTCGGGCGCGCCGGCGTCGGCGAGGTCAGGCGCGAGCTGCTCGAGCCAGTGGTTGATCCGCGGCTCGTCCCACACGACGGCGAGCGCCTGGCTGTCGATCCGCAGCTCCTTGACGGGGAGGTCCGTGCGCGTGCCGGCACCCTCGTCGCGTCTGAGGAACGAGACGTCGTCGTCGAAGGCGGTGCCGCGGAACGCGACGAGCGCGTCGGCCACGAGCAGCGGGTCGCCCGCGCCGAGCCCGAGCGCGAGGTCGTCGAGCGCCACCGCGGTGCGGACGTCGCCGAGCACGCGCGGCGTGCCCGCGCCGACGAGGTCGACGTCGGCCTGCACGTGCGCGGACGCCGAGCCGAGCCGGAAGGCGCCCGCGTCGATCAGCGGCCGGCCGTCGCGGCGGCTCATCCCGACGCCCAGGCCGCCGAGGCGGGCGACGCCGTCGGCCTGCGGCTTCGTGGGGTCGGCGGTGTCGAGGAGCAGGACGGTGAGCCCACGCCCCTCCGCGCCCCACGGCGTCCCCAGCTCCTGCGGCAGGCCGAGGTGGACGTCGACCTGCTGGTCGCCGACCGGGACGGGGAGCGTGCCGCCGAGCCGCAGCCCGAACCGGTCGCCCTCGTGCGCGACACCGAGCGTCAGACCACCGGGCAGCTCGACCTCGACGTCGTCCAGCGCCGCGAGCACGCCGCCGAGCAGCTTCGCGGGTGGCGGCAGCGGGACCTGCGCGAGCTTCCCCTCCGCCGTGATGACCGCAGCCTCGACCAGGACCGAGCGGGCGGTCACGTCGTCCGTGCCGGGGATCTCCGCGTCCAGGACGTCCTGGGCGGCGTCGACCAGCAGCGCGGTCGCGAGCGGGACGAGCCACGCGTCGGCCAGCACGCCCAGCTGCTCCGGCGTCGGCGGCGCGGGGTCGGGCGCGAGCGGGATGACGAGCTCGTGGTCCGGCAGCGGGCGCAGCGTGGCGGTGATGCCGGCAGC
>DATMVO010000550.1:0-2992 GCA_035563115.1 Solirubrobacteraceae bacterium | reverse complement strand
GCGCTCGCCCCCACGTCGCTCACCGTCGGCACCGGGACCAACCCGCGCGGCACCGCCGCCGACCTCGCCGCGGTCGACGGCCGCACCTTCGCGCTCGACTCCACCACCGGCGTCGCGCCGCTCGTCTCGTGGACCGCGACGTTCACCGCCGTCCCGGCGACCGCGCCGACGCTCGCCGCCACCCACACCGGCAGCGCGACGCTGCCGTGCACGCGCGAGCTGAGCTTCCTCCGCTGGCGCGACGGCGCGTGGCTCCCCGCCCCGTCCGGCACCGCCGCCACCGCCGACGTGCGGAGCGCAACCGGCGAGGTCCGCGTCCGCGTCCGATGCACCGGATCCCTGCGCGCGTTCACCGCCGCGACCGATGCCCTGCTGCTCGCGCCACGGCGTTAGAGTCGGCCGAGGGTCATGGACACGGCGAGCCCCGCACCGGCCGGCGACGGCGCGATCACCATCGTGCTCGCCGACGACCACGTCGTGATGCGCGACGGCCTCAAGCTCCTCCTAGAGGGCCAGGACGACTTCGCCGTGGTGGCGGAGGCCGACGCGGCCGCCGACACCGTCCGCGCCGTCGAGGCCGCCCAGCCGCGCGTGCTCATCCTCGACATGAACCTGCAGGGCGAGATGGGGCTCTCGATCCTCCCGGAGGTCCAGCAGCGCGCGCCCGGCACCGCCGTCGTGGTGCTGACGATGCAGGACGATCCGCTCCTCGCGCGCCGCGCCCTGCGCGCCGGCGTCTGCGGCTACGTGCTCAAGGACGCGGCGGCCGACGAGCTGGTGAGCGCGGTGCGCGCCGCGGCCCGCCGCCGCACCTACCTCCAGCCCGAGCTGGGCGCGCGGATGGCGCGCCTGGACGACGCGCCCGAGACGGACGGCGGCGGCGACGACGCCCTCTCCGCGCGCGAGGTGCAGGTGCTGCGGATGATCGCGCTCGGCTACACGAACCGCGAGATCGCCGAGGAGCTCGTGCTCAGCGTCCGCACCGTCGAGTCGCACCGCTCGCACCTGCACCACAAGCTGCGCCGCACCACGCGCGCGGACCTCGTCCGCTACGCGCTCGACCACCACCTGCTGGACTGACCGCGACGCTCAGCGCGCGACGGGGAGCGACGCCCGCACGCGCGTCCCGAACCCGCGCCGCGACGCGATCGTCAGCTGTCCGCCGGTGAGCGCGACCCGCTCGCGCATCCCGAGCAGCCCGGCGCCGTCCGTGCGGTCGCGTGGCTCGAACCCGACCCCGTCGTCGGCCACCCGCACGTCGAGCGTCCCACCCACGCGCTCCACCGTCACCGTCACGTGCTGGGGCTGCGCGTGCTTGGCGACGTTCGTCAGCGCCTCCTGCGTGACGCGGTACGCGACGACCTCGACGTCGTGCGCGAGCCGCTCGTCAGTGCCCAGGCCGATGCGCGCCTCGACCCGGAACGAGCCGCGCTCGCGCGTGCGCTCCACCAGCGCCCGCAGCGCCGGCCCGAGCCCCAGCTCGTCGAGCATCACCGGCCGCAGCTCGTTGATCAGCCCCCGCAGCCGCGCGATCTCGTCCGCCAGCCCGTCCGCGGCGGACTGCACCGCCGGCCGCAGGTCGGCGTCGCTCTTGAGCGCCATCGCGAGGCCGATCCGCAGCACCCCGAGATCCTGCAGCGTCTCGTCGTGCAGCTCGCGCGCCCAGCGCCGCCGCTCCTCCTCCGTCGCCGCGAGCGTCCGCCGCAGCCGGTCCTCCTCCACCAGCCGCGCGCCCGCCACCGCCGACGACGCGCCCGCGGCGAACGAGCGCAGCAGTTGCACCGCCTCGTCGTCGAACCCGCCGTCCGGGCGGAGCCCCTCGATCGCGACGAGGAGCCCGACCGGCTCGCCGCGGAAGACCATCGGCGCGAGCACGCCGCGCTGGTCGGCGCGGCCGATGTCGCCGTCGCCGCTGAGCAGGTCGCGGCGGACGAACGAGTCGACCTGCCGCGGCTGCCCGTCCGCCAGCGCCTCGGTGAGCACCGTGTGCCCGCCGATCGGGAGCCGCAGCGCGCGGATGTCGCGCGCGAGCGGCCCGGCGTGCGACGCGACGACGAGCTCGTCGCCCTCCACCAGCAGCGCGAGGACGAACCGCGCGTCGACCAGCGCGAGCGCCTCGCCGACGACCCGGTCGAGCACCTTGCCGATGTGCGGCTCGCGCGTCACCGACTCGGCGATGCGGCCGACCGCGCCGAGCGTGCGGACGGCGCGGACGAGCTCGATCTCCCGCACGCGCGCGTCCTCAACCAGCCGCGCGTTGCTCAGCGCCATCCCCGCCCAGCGGACGAGCAGCGCGAGCGCCTCGCCGGCCGCGTCGCCGTCCACCCCGACGGCGCACAGCCAGCCGTGGAGCCACGAGCGGTCGAGCAGCGGCGCGACGAGCACGTCGGTCGCGCCGCCGTCGGCCAGCGTCGCGGGGAGCGTGAAGAGGTCGCCGTCGTTGGCGCCGCCGTCCGCGACCGCCGCGGCGTGGACGGCCCACACGAGCCGGCGCTCCTCGTCCTCGTCCAGCCCCGCCGCCGCCCCGTCGCCCCGCGTCGTCAGCCGCCGCGCGAAGCCGGCCTGGTGCTCGTCGAGCACGACGAGCGTGGCGCTCCGCGCGCCGGTCACCTCGACCGCCAGCGCGGGGAGCCGGCGCTCGAGCTGCGCGGGTCCGGCGCCGGACGTCAGCGCCCGGCACGCGGCCAGCAGGCGCTCCGTCGCGCGGCCCGGACCCTCCTGTGCCTGTCGCTCGCTCACCGGGCGGGAACCTCGGCGCGACACTACCGGCCGCGGCGCGGGCGACCGCGGGGCGGTGAGAGGTTTGAAGCAGAGTCGCCGGGCGGAACTCTGCGCGGCGGTGGCGGCTCGATTACGGTCGCCCGTGGGTCATGTCACGTCACCCAGAGCCCAGACGCCGGCACGGCGCGGGCGCGGTCCCGGCTGCCTCGGACCGTCCCGGCGCCGCCGCCGCCCAGGTCGCGCACGACCTGCGCGACGGGCTGTCGCTCGT
>DATMVO010000549.1:0-4005 GCA_035563115.1 Solirubrobacteraceae bacterium | reverse complement strand
CCGAGGCCCGCTGGATGCGCCCCTCGCGGTCCCCGTCGGCACCCTCGCCGCGGCGGAACTCCGACGGCGACACGCCGTGGTGGGCGCGGAAGGCCTTCGCGAACTGCGCGGGCTGGCGGTAGCCGACCCGTCCTGCGACCTCGCGCACGGTCACGCCGTTGCGGCGCAGCATGTCCGCCGCGCGCGTCATGCGCACGCGCGTGAGCTGGTCGCGGAACGTCGTGTGGCCGATCTCGAGGTAGATGCGCTGCAGCTGCCGACGCGACGTCGCGATGCGGCGCGCGACGTCGTTCAGGTTCAGGTCCTTGTCGAAGTCGGCCTCGACGACGCGGGTGGCGTCCTCGAAGAGCGCGGTGCGCTGCTGGATGGTTCCGGGGCGGGGCTCTGACATCTCCTTGGTTGTAAGCGGCGAGGCGCCGAAAAGTCGGATGGTCTAGACGAACGTGGCACGCCGCCACTCCTACCTTCCGGTGCGCCTAGGCGGGCCGCGAAGCGCTCCCGTTTCCGATCAGGGGCAGGGGAATCCCACGTGCCGTGTTGTGCGCGACGACGAGGATCAGCAGCCCGTTGAGCGGGTGGAGGCCGCCGACGAAGCTCGTGTCCTCGCCGATCTGCGCGAGGCCGCTCTGGATCAGCATGAGGACGAGCAGGACGACGCTCGGGATCAGCGCCTCGCGGCGGCCGACCGCGGCGAGGATCACGAGCAGGACCGCGACGACCTGGAGCCCGCGGCCGAGGTCGACGTGCGGGTCGAACCCCTCGCCGAACGCGCCGGTGCCGGCGAGGAAGAACATGATGGTGGCGCCCAGGAGGAAGAGGAAGCCGAGCCCCTGATGGACCTTCGCGACGGTGCTCATGGCCCCACTCTTCCACCCGGTGCGGCCGGATCCTGTCGCCGCGCCGCTCAGCAGGCCGGCGCGACAGCTTCGGCGGCGGGCGTCCGCACGAGCCCGCCGTGGTCGACGCCCGCGTCGTACAGCCCGGCGTCGGCCTGCTCGCCCTCGATCGGCCAGCCTTCGCGCACGTAGTACTCGAACCCGCCGAGCATCTCCTTGACCTGCCGCCCGTGCGCGGCGAGCTTGCGGCCGGCGTGCTGCGCGCCGTTGCAGCCCGGGCCCCAGCAGTAGACGACGACCAGGCCGTCCGGGAGCGCGGCGACGGTGGCCGCGTCGATCTCGCCGTGCGGGAGGGAGATCGCGCCCGGCGCGTGGCCGGCGGCGTACGCGTCGCGGCTGCGGACGTCGACGAGGACGAAGTCGAGCGGCTCGCCCGAGTTGACGGCGGCGCCGACGTCGGCGGCGTCGGTCTCGAAGGCCAGGCGGGCGGCGAAGTGGCGCTCGGCCTCGGCGGGCGTGGCGGCGGGGAAGGCGGTGACGGTGCTCATGCCGAGCATCCTCGGCGCGCCGAGCACCGCGCGCCAGTGGCGGAGAAGACGACGTCCGCTACGTTTCGGCCAATGGAGCACGCGCCCCGCACCCGCCGCGTCGCGGTCTACGCCTTCGACCGGCTGCCCGCCTTCGAGCTGGGCGTTGCGGTGGAGACGTTCGCGCTCGACCGGCCGGAGCTGGACGTCGACTGGTGGTACGAGCTGGTGGTCTTCGGCGAGCGGCCGGGACGGGTGAGCGCGGTCGGCGGCTTCGGGGTCGACGTGCCGCACGGGCTCGAGGCGCTGGAGACGGCGCAGACGATCCTCCTCCCGGGCACGCCCGACGTCCACGGCGACCCGCCGCCCGCGGTGCTCGACGCGCTCCGCGCCGCGCACGCGCGGGGCGCCCGGCTCGTCTCGATCTGCTCCGGCGCGTTCGTGCTCGCCGCGGCCGGCGTGCTCGACGGGCGGCGCGCGGCGACGCACTGGCGGTACGCGGAGCTGCTGCGCGCGCGGTACCCGGCGGTCGAGGTCGACGACCGCGTGCTCTACGTGGACGGCGACGACGTGCTGACGTCGGCGGGGACCGCCGCGGGGATCGACCTCTGCCTCCACCTGATCCGGCGCGACCACGGCGCGGACGTCGCCAACCAGGTCGCGCGGCGGATGGTCGTCGCGCCGCACAGGACCGGCGATCAGGCCCAGTTCGTGGACGCGCCGCTGCCGCCGCGGCCGGGCGACGATCCGATCGCGCGCGTCATGGAGTGGGCGCTGGAGCGGCTGGACGAGCGGATCGGCGTGCCGGAGCTGGCCCGCGCCGCCCACCTCTCCACCCGCACGCTGACGCGCCGCTTCGCGCAGGCGACCGGCGTCTCGCCCGCGCGGTGGCTGCTCGAGCAGCGGATCGCCGCCGGCGCCGCACTGCTGGAGCGCACCGACACGCCGGTCGAGGACGTCGGCGCGCTCGTGGGCATCCCCAGCGCGGCCGCGTTCCGCCGCCACTTCGCGCGCACGATGGGCGTCCCGCCGAGCACGTACCGCCGCAGCTTCGCCGCCCGCACCGCATCCGCGGCCTGAGCGGAGCGCCGCGCGGCGCGGCGCGGCGAGAGCGCGGGCGCGCCATCGACTGACCCCGCGCGCCGGTCGCGCGCGTACCGAGGGCGATGCCGACGACGATCGTGTGGTTCCGCCGCGACCTGCGCGTCCACGACCTCCCCGCGCTGGCGACGGCCGCGGCGGAGGGTCGCGTCGTGCCGCTCTTCGTCTTCGACGACCGCCTCCTCGACCCCCGCCGCCGGTGGGGCAGCGGTCCGCGGACCGGCTGGATGCTCGGCTGCCTGGCCGACCTGGACGAGCAGCTGCGCCGCCGCGGCGGGCGCCTGTTCGTCCGCCACGGCCGGCCCGAGACGGTGCTGGCGGGGCTCGCGCGGGAGGTCGGCGCGACCGACGTGCGCTTCACCGCCGACGTCTCCCCCTTCGCCCGCCGCCGCGACGGCCGCGTCCGCGCCGCGCTCGAAGCCCAGGGCGTGCGCGTCCACGCGATGGCCGGCGCGGGCGTGGTCGACGACCCGGCGCAGATCGTCACCCAGAAGGGCACGCCGTTCACCGTCTTCGCGCCGTACAAGCGCGCGTGGCTGAAGGCCGAGCGGCGCCGCTTCGACCCCGCGCCGAACACCCTCCACGTCCCGCCCGATCTCGACCCCGGCGCGCTCCCCACGCTCGCCGACCTCGGCCTCAGCGACGACGGCGTCGACCTCGGCCCGGACAGCGCGTTCCCGCCCGGCGAGGGCGCGGGCCGCAAGCGCCTCGACGACTTCCTGAGCAGCGGCGCGCTCGACGGCTACCGGGAGACCCGCAACGACCCCGCCGGCGGCGGCTCCAGGCTCTCGCCCTACCTGCGCTGGGGCTGCGTCTCGCCGCTCGAGCTCGACGCGCGCGTCGTCGCGTACGGCAGCGACGGCGCCAACCGCTATCGCGACGAGATCGCCTGGCGCGACTTCTACGCCGCCGTGCTCGTCCACTTCCCCGACGTCACCGAGCACGCCTGGCAGGAGCGGTACCGCGCCCTCCAATGGGACCGTGACGACGCCCTGTTGCAGGCGTGGAAGGACGGCCGCACCGGCTATCCGCTCGTCGACGCCGGGATGCGCCAGCTGCGCGCCGAGGGCTGGATGCCCAACCGCGTCCGGATGACCGTTGGCTCGTTCCTCACGAAGGACCTGCACCAGGACTGGCAGGCCGGCGAGGCGTGGTTCATGCGCTGGCTGCTCGACGGCGACGTCGCGGCCAACAACGGCAACTGGCAGTGGGTCGCGTCCGTCGGCACCGATCCCGCGCCGTACTTCCAGCGGCTCTTCAACCCGGTCCTCCAGCAGGAGAAGTTCGACCCCGACGGCGTCTACGTCCGCCGCTGGGTGCCGGAGCTGGCGCACGTCGAGACCCAGCACCTCGCCATGCCGTGGGAGATGACGGAGATCGACCAGGGGCTCGCGGGCTGCGTGATCGGCACCGACTACCCGGCGCCGATCGTCGACCACAAGGCCGAGCGCGAACGCGCGATCGAGCGCTACCGCGCGGCTGCCGCCACCGCGGGCTCCGGCTCCAACTCGGGGTCGGGCGCGGGCGCGCGCACCGGCGCC
>DATMVO010000548.1:0-6930 GCA_035563115.1 Solirubrobacteraceae bacterium | reverse complement strand
AACGAGCACGCCTACCGGATGCGCACGTCCGAGGACGACCCGGGCGAGCCGCTGACGCGGATCGCGCCGCGCGCGCTCATGGTCCCGCCCGGCATCCCCGAGTTCATGAGCCGGCGGCGCTTCGTCGACGCCGGGCCGGTCGTGCTGGAGGGCCGCGCGTGGTCGGGCTGGGCGCCGATCTCGGACGTCGAGGTGAGCATCGACGGCGGCGCGACCTGGGCCCGCGCCGACCTCGAGCCGCCCGCCGGCCCGCGCGCGTGGTCGCGCTGGACGTTCCAGTGGGACGCCGAGCCGGGCGAGCACGTCCTCGCCTGCCGCGCGCGGGATGCGGGCGGCCGCGCCCAGCCGGACGCGGCGGAGTGGAACGTCGGCGGCTACGCGCACACCGAGCCGCAGCGCGTGCCCGTCACCGTCCGCTGAGCCCGGCGCTTCGGGCGCCCTAAGATCACGTCCCGTGAGCATCGTCAAGATCAACGCCATCACCGTGCCGCGCGAGAAGTTCGACGAGTTCGAGCGCCGCTTCGCCACCCGCGCCGGGAAGGTCTCGTCGCAGGAGGGCTTCGAGCACTTCGAGCTCCTGCGCCCCAACGACGACCGCGAGATCTGCCTCGTCATCACCCGCTGGCGCTCGGAGGACGACTTCCAGGCCTGGGTCAAGTCCGCCGACTTCCGCGCCGGCCACGCCCAGCACCGCACCGACGGCCCGGTCGGCACCGCCTCGGAGATCTGGTCCTTCGACGTCCTCGAGATCGAGGAGCCCGCAGCTCCCACCGCATGACCCCCGAGCCCCGCGCGGCGCGCGTCTGGCTGTGGCTGGCCGTCGGCTGGGTCCTGCTCGGCGCCTGGCGGCTGGCCGACGCCGGGGACGACACCTTCCAGCTCGTCTTCGGCGTGTTCGCGGTCGCGATGGGCGGTGCCACGGGCTGGCTGTGGTGGCGGTCGCAGCCGCGCCGCTGACTGGCCGGCGCCCTCCGCGCAGCCCCCGAGCCGCGCGCCTCACCGCAGCGGCGTGTACGTCCGCGCGAGCGTGTCGCCGGGCGCGAGCGCGGCCCACGCCTCGCCCTCCGCGCGCAGCCGGGTGAAGGAGCGCGCGAGCGTCTCACGGGTGACGGTCTCGCTCCACCACCGCTCGCCCGCCGCAGCCCGCGCCGCGCCGACGTCGACGCGGTCGGCCAGCGCGAGGTCGGCGACCATCCGTGTGAGCACCTCGGCCCGGTTGAGCTCCTCCACCGACGCCGCGAGCACCTCGCGCGCCCGCGCCGCGGCGTGCGCCTTCTGCCGCCCGCCCACCACGCGCGCGCCCCGGAAGAGCCCACCCGCCGCGAGCACGCCCCACACCCCGCGCGCGAGCCCCAGCTCCTCCTCCACCACCAGATGCGCGAGGTCGTGCGGCACCTCCCGCGCCGGCCCGCCGACGGCGTTCCACGACCCGCCCTCCAGCTCGACCTCCACCCCATCCGCCCGCGTCAGCACCGACCGGTACCGCCGCGTCGGCCCCTTCTCGAACACGATGCCCAAGGCACGCGCCGTCATCGCTCTGCGAGGCTACGGTGGCGCCGCGGTTCGAACCCGCGCACGGCGTCGAGCGACGCAGTACCGTTGCGCGCCGTTGTCCGAGCTCCCGACGTTCCGCCTCCACGCCGACCAGCTCGCATCCGGAGCCGTCGTCCGATCGGACGCGCGGTGCCTCTCGTGCGAGCAGCCCCGCGGCTACGTCTACTCCGGGCCGGTCTTCTCGGTGCGGGACGACCTCTACGACGCGCTCTGTCCCTGGTGCGTCGCCGACGGATCGGCCGCGGCACGCTTCGACGCGTCGTTCGTCGACATCGCGCGCGACGAGCTCATGGCGCTCCCACCGGAGATCCGCGACGAGCTGGAGCACCGCACCGTCTCGTACACCGGGTGGCAGGAGGCGGAGTGGCTGGCGCACTGCGGGGACGCGATGACGTTCCTCGCGACCGTCGACGGCGACCGGCTCAGGCGCTATCCCGACGCGGTCGCCGGCCTGCGGCAGGACTTCCCGACGTGGGGCGACACCGAGTTCGAGCAGTTCGTCGGCTAGCTGCGCGTGGACGGCTCCCCGAGCGCGTACCTCTTCCGCTGCACGCGCTGCGGAGCGCATCGCGCGCACGCCGACTTCGACTAGGAGGCCCGGCCGGGATCGCGCCCGGCCGGACCTCCCCGAACGTCGCTAGGCCGCGACGCCGGCCGCCGCGGCGGCCTGGAGCGCCGCCACCCGCGCGCGGTGCGTGGCCGCGCCGCCGAGGAGGGCGGCGTCGAGCTGCGCGCGCTTGAACAGCCAGTGGACGTCGGCCTCCCACGTGAAGCCGATGCCGCCGTGGAGCTGGATCGCGGAGGCGGTCGCGGTGCGGCCGGCGTCGGACGTCCACGCCTTCGCCATCGCGGCCGCGGACGGGAGCGACTCGGGCTGCGAGTCGGCCGCCCACGCGGCGTAGAGCGTCGCCGCCCGGCCCGCCTCGACGCCCAGGAGCATCTCCGCGGCCTTGTGCTGCACGGCCTGGAACGAGCCGACCGGCACGCCGAACTGCTTGCGCTCCTTGACGTACTCGACGGTCATGTCGAGCCCGCGCTGCATCGTGCCGACGAGGTCGGCGGAGATCGCCACGAGCGCGCGGTCGATCGCCACGCCGGCGTCGCCGCCGGCCAGGGCCTCGCCGCCCGCGGTCACGCGACCGAACCGCCGCGTCGGGTCGATCGCGTCGACGGCCTCGACCGCCCCGCCCTCCTGCAGCGTCGCGGTCCGCGCGTTGACGTCGACCACGACGACCACATCGGCGCCCGCGGCGTCCGGCACGAGCTGGCCGGCCGCGCCGAGCGCGCCACGCAGCTCACCGGAAGCGAGCCCCGGCAGCCACCGCGACTTCTGCTCGTCGGTCCCCGCCGCGTCGATCGCGCCGGCGGCGAGCACAGAGCCCAGGAACGGCACGACCGCGCTCGCGTAGCCGAGCTCCTCCAGCAGCACCACGAGCTCCACGACGCCGAGCCCGCCGCCGCCGTGCTCCTCGCTCACCGCGATCCCGGGCCAGCCCAGCTCGCCCAGCTCACGCCACAGCGCTTCGTCGTACGTCTTGTCCAGAGCGGTCGCGCGGACCCGCTCCCACGTCGACCGCTGCGCCAGCAGGTCCTTCGCCGTGCGCTGGATCTCGCGCTGGTCCTCGGACAGATGGAAACGCATCGCTACAGAACCCCCGCGCCTACCGAGCCGCCCGCGGCAGGCCCATGACCCGCTCGGCGACGATGTTCTTCAGGATCTCCGTCGTGCCGCCCTCGATCGTGTTGCCGCGCGAGCGCAGCAGCTCGTACGACCACGGCCGGCCGGCGGTCAGCGCGTCCGCGCCCACCACGTCGGCGGCGAGCTGCGTCAGCTGCTGGTTCGTGTCCGACCACAGCCACTTGACCAGCGAGCCCTCCGGGCCAGGCTGCCCGTAGGTCTCGATCGTCGACAGCCCGCGCCACGCGAGCAGCCGCAGGATCTCGGTGCGGACGTTCATGTCGCCGAGCTTGTCGGCGATCCGCGGATCCTCGAGCGCACCGGAAGCCGCGGCCTCGCCGAACAGCTGGTCGAGGAGCTGGCGCAGCCGCACCTGGAGGAAGAAGCCGAGCCCGGCCCGCTCGTTCATGAGCGTCGTCAGCGCGACCTTCCACCCGTTCCCCACGCCGCCGAGGACGTTGGCGTCGGGGATGCGGACCTCGTCGAGGAAGAGCTCGTTGAACTCCGCCTCACCGGTGATCTGGCGCAGCGGAGCGACCGTGATCCCCTCCGCCTCCATGTCCATCAGGAAGTACGTCAGGCCTTTGTGCTTCGGGACGTCGCCGTCCGTTCGCGCCACGAGCATGCACCACTTCGAGTACTGCGCGCCGGAGGTCCAGACCTTCTGGCCGGTCACGACCCACTCGTCGCCGTCCTTGACCGCCCGCGTCTTCAACGCCGCCAGATCGGAGCCGGCGTCAGGCTCGGAGAAGCCCTGGCACCAGACCTCCTCGGCGGTGAGGATCGGCGCGAGGTAGCGCTCCTTCTGCTCCGGCGTCCCCCACACCATGATCGTGGGGCCGGCGAGGAGGAGGCCGAGCACGTTGGCCGGCAGCGGCGCGGCGGCGCGGCCGAGCTCCTCGAAGAAGATCGCCGTCTCGGTGAGCGAGGCGCCGCGGCCGCCGTACTCCTTCGGCCAGTGGACGCCCGCCCACCCGCCGTCCTGCAGCTTGGCCTGCCAGTCGCGGCGCCAGGCGTACTCCTCGTCCTCGCTGCCCGTCGGCATCTCGCCGGGCGGGTTCGCGTCGAGCCACGCGCGCAGCTCGTCGCGGAACGCGGTCTGGGCGTCGGTGAACGTGAGGTCCATGACCCTCCTAGGGCTCCTCGGATTCGGGTTCGTGGTGCAGCAGCAAAGCCTCGGCGCACGCGCAGAAGACGTCCTCGAGCGCGGGCAGCGCGTCCGGCCCGCCCGTCCGCAGCCGTGCGGCGGCGAGCTGCTCGGTCCCCGCGCACAGCACGTACAGCGCGTCGGGCGGCGGCTCGCGGAGGGTGGGATCGACGGCGCGCGCCTGCTCGTACGTCGCGTGGTACCGGCCGGAGAAGCGGCGCAGCGCCTCGTCACGGAAGCTCAGGGCGGCCGGACCGGCGGCGTGGACCTCGTGGAGGAACGTGCGGGCGAGCGCCGTGTCCGTCACCAGCCGGTCGAGGTAGGCGCGGATCCCGGCCCGCAGCTGCGCGCGCCAGCCGGCGCCGTCCGCGGCCCGCACCGCCGCGCCGATCCGCTCGTCGAGCGCGTCGCAGGCCTCCGCGTACGCGGCGAGGAAGCACGCCTCCTTCGAGCTGAACTGCTCGTAGAAGGTGGTCCGGCTCACGCCCGCCGCGCGGACGACGTCCGCGACCGTGGCTGATTCGTAACCACGGTCCGCAACGACGCGCGTGACGGCGTCGAGGATGCGGGCGCGCTGCGGGCTGACGGTCGTCGCCATCGGTGGCGCGTACCGTACGGGTACAGCGCGGTACTCGCAAGGTACTGGCGCCGCGACGCTCGCCGGGCGTGACGTGTGTCAGGACTGTGACGACCGACGCACGGAATGGCTCATTTGTGGCCATCCCTGTAGGAGCACCGTGCTCCGCCGACCGCCTCTCGCCCTCCTCGTCGTCGCCGCGACCATCGCCGGATCGATGCTCGTCGCGCTCGCCTCGGCAGCGTCGCACGGGCCGTCCCGGTGGCCGGGCGACGTCCTGCGCGTCCACGACGCCTCCGGGTGGGATGCGACGGTCGAGCGCGCGGTCGCGCAGTGGAACGCGGCGGACGTCGGGATCCGGATCGAGCTGGTCGCGGACCCGGACGACGCGCAGGTCGACATCGTCAGCGACGACCGGCGGATCGACGGCTACTGCGCCGACCGCCACTGCTACGCGTTCGCGACGACGATCGGGCCGCGGCCGGACAAGGAGACGATGATCGTCCTCCGCCGGCCCTTGGTGCACGAGGGCGACCGGCCGAACCCGTGGAGCGTCCGGCTGGTCGTCCACGAGCTCGGCCATGCCCTCGGCCTCCGCCACGCGGAGGGCGTGACCGCCGAGTGCGCGGTGATGCGCTCGGACCTCCAGCTCCCCGCCTGCGGCGCCGCGGACGAGGTGGCGTCCGGGATGGGGCCGTGCGGCCCGTTCAGCGCTGATGTACGGGAGGCGGCGCGGCTGTACGGAGGGCCGGGTCGGCCGCAGGCGAGCTGCCTGTGGCGGGCGCTGCGGGACTGAGCGCGGCGACGTTCTCCGCCGACCAGCCCGGGCCGCGGAAGAGCACCTGGAGCTTGGCCCGCGCGCCGCGCACGTGCCGGAAGTCCCGCCACATCGCGACGTACTCGTGGAACGCGACGTGGACCGGGTTGTGGCTCGTCAGGTTCTTCGTCAGGCCGTAGCGGACGCGCTCGGTCTCCGGCTCCCACGTGCCGAAGATCCGGTCCCAGATGATGAGGATCCCGCCGTAGTTCTTGTCCAGGTACCGGTGGTTCGAGCCGTGGTGGACGCGGTGGTGCGACGGCGTGTTGAACGTCCGCTCGACCCAGCGGGGGAGCTTGGTGATCCGCTCGGTGTGGATCCAGAACTGGTAGATCAGCGACCAGGACTGGGCGAGCAGGACCATCCAGACCGGGAAGCCGAGCAGCGGCAGCGGGAGCCAGAACGGGAAGTACGTCATCGGCACCCAGGTCTGGCGGAGCGCGGTGCTCAGGTTGTAGTGCTGCGAGCTGTGGTGGACGACGTGGCTCGCCCAGAAGACGCGGCTCTCGTGGCTGACGCGGTGGAACCAGTAGTAGGCCAGGTCGTCGGCGAAGAAGAGAAGCGGCCACACCCACCAGTCGGAGGGGTCGAGGCGGAGCGGCGTGAGCTCGTACAGCGCGGCGTAGACCGTGACGACGACGAGCTTCCAGCCGACGTTGATGACGACGTTCCCCATGCCCATCGTGATCGACGTGCGGGAGTCGGTCAGGTCGTAGCCGACGAGGTCGTGCTCGTCGTCGCGGTCGTCGAGGTGGCGGTAGCTCAGGTACTCGACGACGAGGAGCAGGACGAAGAACGGGATCGCGTAGTAGAGGACCTCGGACATCGGTGCGTCACGCCTCCTGCGGGATCGAGCGGTCGAGGAGGTTGCGGGCGCGAGCCTGGGCGACGTCCGCGTCGCCGCCGGCGATCGCGCTCGCGAGGGCGCGGATCGCGGCCGCGTCGCGCAGCTCGTGCTCGACGACCTCGGGACCGAGCGCGGCGACCTTCTGGCCGGCGACGAGCGTCGTCAGCGCGAGCCGGTACGCGACGTTGTCGGACGCGTCGACGACGAGGTCCCACAGGTTCTCGTACTGCGCGTTGCGCGCCTCGAGCACCTCCAGCGCCGCCAGCGCCTCGGCCCGCGCGACGATCTGCGCGCGCTGTGCGTCGCCGGC
>DATMVO010000547.1:0-2784 GCA_035563115.1 Solirubrobacteraceae bacterium | reverse complement strand
CCGTGGCGCTCACCGAGGGCTCGGCGGGGCTGGCGGCGATCCGGCTCGAGGTGGGGCGCCCGCTCGCGCCGATGCTCGCCGGGAGCGCGGCCGACGCGGCGGCGGCGATGGAGAAGCTCGCGGCGCCTGCGGCCGTGGACTGGAAGCTCGACGGCGCGCGCGTGCAGGTCCACCGCGACGGCGGCGAGGTGGCGATCTTCACCCGCACGCTGGATGACGTCACGGCGCGGCTGCCGGAGCTGGTCGCGGGCGCGCTGGCGCTGCCGGCCGAGCGGTTCGTCCTCGACGGCGAGGCGATCGCGCTGCGCGCCGACGGGCGGCCCGAGCCGTTCCAGGTGACCGCGTCGCGGTTCGGCTCGCGCGGGGCGCGGGAGGTGCCGCTCGCGTCGCTGTACTTCGACGTGCTCCACCTCGACGGCGACGACCTGCTCGACCGGCCGCTCACCGACCGCGCGGCGGCGCTGGACGCGCTGGTGCCGGCTGAGCACCGCGTCCGCCGCACGGTGGCGGAGGACGCGGCGGGCGCGCAGGCGGCGTTCGACGCGGCGGTCGCGGCCGGACACGAGGGGATCGTCGTCAAGGCGCTGGACGCGCCGTATGCGGCGGGGCGGCGCGGGAGCGGGTGGCTGAAGGTCAAGCCGGTGCACACGCTCGACCTCGTCGTCCTGGCGGCGGAGTGGGGCCACGGGCGGCGGCGCGGGAAGCTCTCCAACCTCTGGCTCGGAGCACGAGAAGACGAGGGGCGGGCGGGGACGGACTCGGGCTGGGCGATGCTCGGCAAGACGTTCAAGGGGCTCACCGACGAGCTGCTCGCCTGGCAGACCGAGCAGCTCCTCGCGCGCGAGACGGGGCGCGAGGGGATCGTCGTCCACGTGCGGCCCGAGCTCGTGGTGGAGATCGCGTTCGACGGCGTGCAGACCTCCTCCCGCTACCTGTCGGGGATGGCGCTCCGCTTCGCGCGGGTCAAGCGCTACCGCGACGACAAGACGGCCGCGGAGGCCGACACCGTCACGACGGTGCGGGCGTTCGCGTCGCCCGGCGGCTGAGCGCGCCGCGGCCCGGCAGCCACCAGCACCGCTCGCCCAGCAGCGCCATCCCTGCCGGGACGATGAGGAGCCGCACGACGGTCGCGTCGATCGCGATCGCCACCGCCGCCCCGAGGCCGACCTCCTGCACCGCCGGCACGCCCGTCAGCAGGAACGCTGTGAAGACCGCGACCATGATGAGCGCCGCGCCGGTGATCGTGCGCGTGCTCGTCACCAGGCCGTGCCGGACGGCGTCACCGGTCGTCGCGCCGCCGAGCCACCGCTCGCGGATCCGGCTCAGCAGGAAGACCTGGTAGTCCATCGAGAGACCGAAGACGACGGCGAGCACGAGCGGGATCGCGATCGTGTCGACGTAGCCGGGCGACCCCCAGCCGAAGACGGCGGTCAGCACGCCGAACGCCGCGCCGACGCTGAGCAGGTTGGTGACGACGCCGCCCAGCGCGAGCGGCACGGAGCGGAGCGCGACGAGCAGCAGCCCGAAGGTCAGCGCGACGATCCACGCCACGATCGCCGGGAGCTTCGCGTCGATCTCCGCGTTGAAGTCCAGCTGCGCGGCGGTGTTGCCGCCGACGACCGCGCTCGCCGGCAGCCGCTCGCGCAGCCGCGTGACCAGCGCCTTGACCTCCGCGCTGTCGCCGTCGCCCCGCGGCGTCGCGACGATGAGGATGTTCTTGCCGTCCTGCGTCTGGGTGCGGACGCCGGTCTTCACCACCGCGTCGTCGGCGCGCAGGATCGCGACGGAGCGGTCGACGTCCGCACGGGCGACGACGATCGTCAGCGGCGCGCCGCGCCCGGCCGGCTGCACGGTGCGCGCCGCCTCGAAGCCCTGGCGCGTCTCGTTGTCCGCGGGCAGCTGGCGCAGCGCGCCGTCGCCGGTCGTCAGGTCGATCGCGGGCGCCGCGAGCGCGAGCAGCACCGCCAGGCCGGCGGCGAGCGAGAGCGCGGGGCGGCGGAGCACCGCGTCGGCCCACCGCTCGACCAGCCGCCGCTCCCCCCGGCCCGTCACGCCGGCGCGGCGGCCCGCCTTCGGGTCGAGCCACCGTCCCGCCACGGCCAGGAGCGCCGGGACGAGCGTCGAGGCCGCGAGCATCGCGACCAGCACCACGAGGATCGCCCCGACCGCGAGCGAGCGGACGGCCGCGCTGTCGACGAGCAGGAGCCCCGCGAGCGCGACGACGACCGCGGCGCCGCTCACCAGCACCGCGCGCCCCGACGTCCGCATCGCGGTCGCCCGCGCCGCCTCCCGCGTCGCCCCGCGCGCCCGCTCCTCCCGGTACCGCACGAGCACGAAGAGCGAGTAGTCGACGGCCACGCCGAGGCCGATCATCGACGCCATGTTCGTCGTGTAGAAGCTCATCAGCGTCGCCGTGGAGAGCGCGTAGATGAGGGCGCCGGTGACCACTACGGCGGCCGCGCCGAGCGCCAGCGGGAGCATCGCCGCGGCGATCGAGCCGAAGACCGCGAGCAGGATCAGCAGGACGAGCGGGAAGCCGATCAGCTCGGCATGCCGCAGGTCCTCCTTCGTGACGTCGAGCATCGCGCCCCACAGCGCGCCCGCGCCGACGAGCGACATCCGCACCCCGCCGTACTCGCCGCCGCCCGCGCCGATCCGCAGCTCCCGCCGCAGGTCGCGCGCGACGTCGGGCGCGCTGAACTCGTCGACGCTCACCCGCATCGGCACCACCACCGGCCGCCCCGGCCGCTCGCGCGCCATCCACACGCCGGCCTCGGCCAGCTC
>DATMVO010000546.1:0-30032 GCA_035563115.1 Solirubrobacteraceae bacterium | reverse complement strand
ACGCTCGTCGCGCGCGAGGGGTCCGCGTCGCGGCTCGCGGTGGACGGCCTGCGGATCCGCTCCGTGCGGCTCGGCGACTTCCTCGTCCACCCGCCGGTGACCACCGCGCTGACGGCCGACCCCGACGTCCTCGTCGTCGCGGTCAAGGCGCCGCAGCTCGCCGCCGCGCTGGAGCGGATCGCGCCCGGCGTCCGCCCGGGCGTCGTCGTCCCGCTCCTCAACGGGCTCGAGCACCTCGCGCCGCTGCGCGCGCGCTTCGGCCACGAGGCCGTCGTCGCGGGCAGCACCACCATCGCCGCCGAACGGGTCAGCCCCGGCCTCATCCTGCACACGAGCCCGCTGTCGCGGATCGAGCTCGGCCCCGAGACGCCTGCCGCAAGCGCGTTCTCCCACCAGCTGCGGATGGCGGAGATCCCCGCGCGCCTGCGGCCGACCGAGGCCGACGTCCTGTGGCGCAAGCTCGCGGGCCTCGCGCCGCTCTCGCTCGTCACCGCCGCCTCCGGGCTTCCCGCCGGCCCGGTGGTGCAGCACCCGCGCTGGCGGCTCCTGCTCCAGGACGCGGTCGACCAGTGCGTGGCCGTCGCCGCCGCCGAGGGCGTCCGGCTCGACGCGGACGCGCTCCTCGCCAAGCAGGCCGAGCTCCCGCCCGACGCGATCAGCTCCCTCGCCCGCGACGTCGAGGCCGGCGGCCCGAACGAGCTCGACGCGATCGGCGGCGCGGTGCTCCGAGCGGCGGCGCGCCACCGGCTCGCGTGCCCGGCCGTCGAGCAGCTCGTCGAGCTCGTCGCGGACCGGGTACGCTGAAGCGCGAAGCCATGTCGGATCCGAGCAAGGTCGCCAAGAACCTGCGGGCGTTCCAGATCGCCCTCAACGCGCACGACCGGGAGAACCCGGACCACACCGCGTACGGCATCGGGCTCGCGCACTTCGACCTGGAGCGCCTCGGCTTCGATGACGGGGAGGAGATCTTCCCCGGCATCACGATCCACGCCGACGGCGGGGTCACCGGCAACTTCCGCGTCCTCTGCGACGGCCAGCACAACGAGGACGAGGACCGCGTCGAGGAGGCCGAGCCCGTCGAGGCCGTCTCCTCCCAGCCGGTCGCCGTCCCCGTCGGCGCCCCCAGCGGCCCGGACGCCCCGTCCGAGCGCCCCGCCGAACGCGACTGACGTCGCGGTGGGCGTCCGCCGGATCGTCCCGGACCTCCACGCCGCCGACCCGACCGCGAGCCGCGAGCTGTACGTCGACGTGCTCGGGCTCGAGGTCGACGACGCCCACGCCGCGGCAATCGAGCGGGGCTTCGAGATCCTCCACTCGCTCACCGACGAGCCGTGGGGCGTGCGCCGCTTCTTCGTGCGGGATCCGGCGAGCGGCGCCGTGCTCAACGTGCTCGCGCACGCCCGCCCGGCGCGCTAGCTCAGGCCGCGGTCACCGTCAGCGGCTTGGAGAAGACCCGCTCGAAGAGCTCGGTCTCCCGCTGCGCCGCCCAGCGCGCGAGCGACAGGTCCGCTCCGCCCTCCAGCCGCAGCTCGACCGACCCGTTCGTGACGTCCACGTGCGCCGCGCGCACGAGCTGGTCGCGGGAGCGCTCGAGCTGCTCGGCCACCCGCAGGATCGTCGCGCAGCGCGCCACGCGCTCGCGATCGCCCTTCACACCCAGCGGCGCGAGATAGTCCAGCGACGGCGAGCCCTTGCGGTGGTACTTGGCGATCTGCGCGACCAGCGCGATCTCGCGGTACGACCAGCCCGGCAGGCCGGCGTTGAGGATCAGGTAGCGCGAGTGCTTGTGGTGGTCGTCGTAGTCGATGCTCGTCCCGATGTCGTGCAGCAGCCCGGCCGCCCAGAGCAGCTCGCGCTCCTCCGGGTCGCCCGCGTGCAGCCCCGCCGCGGCGAGGTCGTCGAACATCGTCAGCGCCAGCTCGGCGACGTGCCGCACGTGCACGGGGTGCTCGCCCTCGTACTGGCGCAGGAGGTTCCACACGCTCTGGCGCCGCACGTCGTCGAACAGCCCCTCGGGCGCGAGGTACCGCTCGAAGAAGACGCCCTCGCGCAGGCCCGCCTCCGTCACCTCCAGCCCGCTGAACTCGCCGACCTCGAGCACCGCCTGGATCGTCGCCGCGCCCGCGAGGATGAGGTCCGCCCGGCCCGCCTTGATCCCCGGCACCGCCTTCGCGCGCTCAGCGGCTGGCACGGCGGCGAGCTGCTCCACCAACGCGTCGAGCACCTCGCGTGTGATCGTGAAGCCCTGCACGCCGAACGTCGGCAGGTCCAGCGCGTGCTGCGCCGCCGACGCGAGGTTCCGCACCGTGCCGCCGAGCCCCACGAGCCGCCCGCCAACCCCGTCCCACCCGGACTCCTCGAGCGCCGTGCACACGTGCTTGCGCAGGCCCTTGAGCGCCTTCCGCGACGCCGGGCCGCCGTCCGCGAAGAACCGTTCGGTCATCCGCACCGCGCCCAGCGGCCACGACTTCAGCCGCTCCGCGCCGCGGTCGCGCACCTCCACGAGCTGGAGCGAGCCGCCGCCGAGGTCGAGCACCGCGCCGTCGCGCAGCGACGACGAGTTGACGGCGGCCAGGTACCCGTACCGCGCCTCCTCCTCGTCGCTCAGCACGCGCACGCGCACGCCCGAGGTCGCCGCGACCTGCGACAGGAACTCGGCCTGGTTGGACGCCGAGCGGATCGCCGACGTCGCGACCGCGTCGACCTCCCGCTCCTCGTCCATCCCCACGCCGCGCGCGAAGTGGGCGAACAGCTCGAGCGTCGACAGCGCACGGCGCATCGGCTCGGGCTGCAGCTCGCCGTTCACCGGCTGCCCCTCGCCGAGCCGCACCGGCTCGTAGATCTCGTCCGTCCGCTTCCACCAGCCCTCGCCGGCGGTGAACACGACGAGGCGGAACGAGTTGGACCCGAGATCGACGACGGCCAGGCGCATGGGCAGAGCGTCTACCCCGCCGAGCGCTCGATCAGCTCGATCCGGTAGCCATCCGGATCGCGCACGAAGCAGATCCGCGAGCCGCCCGCGCGCACCTGGTACGGCGGCTTCTCGGGATCGATGCCCTTCTCGGCCAGCGCGGCGAGCGTCCCGTCCAGGTCCTCGACCGTCACCGCAATGTGGTTGTAGCCCGTGCCGAGCTCGTACGACTCGACGCCGAAGTTGTAGGTGAGCTCGAGCCGCGGCCCGTCGCCGGGCAGGCCCATGAAGACGTTGATCGCCTCGTCGCGGATCGGCATGCGGCGCAGCTCCTCGAAGCCGAGCGCCTCGTAGAACGCGACCGAGCGGTCGATGTCCCCGATCCGGTAGCAGGTGTGGATGAGCTCCATGACGCTCGAATGTACGGCGTGATCCGAACGGGGCCCCGGGGTAGGTCACGACCGACCATGGCCCGTGAGCGCGATCCCATCCCGACGTCGCGCCTCGGGCGCCTGCGCAAGATCGGCACGCTCGCCGCGAGCCAGGGCGCCAAGCAGGCCGGCACGCGCGTGGCCAACCTCGGCCGTGACGACGAGAAGAGCGCCAAGGCGCTCGAGAAGCGCCAGATCGAGGCGGCCGAGCAGATCGTCGAGGTGCTCGGGACGATGAAGGGCGCCGCGATGAAGCTCGGCCAGGTGCTGAGCTTCCTCGACGTCGGCCTCGTCCCCGAGGAGTACCAAGAGGAGTTCCAGCGCAAGCTCGCCGAGCTCCGCGACGCCGCGCCGAAGGTCTCGTTCAAGGACATGAAGAAGGTCCTCGAGGGCGAGTACGGCGACAAGCTCGACGAGGTCTTCGAGACGTTCGACCCGGTGCCGATCGCGGCCGCGTCGATCGGGCAGGTCTACAAGGCCAAGCTGCACGACGGACGCGACGTCGCGGTGAAGGTGCAGTACCCGGGCGTCGGCGCGGCGGTCCGCGTCGACATGCAGAACCTCGGCGTGATCCTGCGGCTGATGAAGACCGTCTTCCCGGGGCTGGACGTCGGCTCGATGGCGGACGAGATCCGCGAGCGCATCCACGAGGAGCTCGACTACGAGCTCGAGGCGTCCAACCAGAAGACGCTCGCGCGGATCTATCGCGGCCACCCGTTCATCGTCATCCCCGACGTCGTGCCGTCGCTGTCGCACGAGAAGGTCGTCGTCAGCGAGTTCGTGAGCGGGCGCGGGTTCGAGGAGCTCAAGCAGCTCCCGCAGGACGAGCGCGACCGCCTGGGCGAGATCATCTTCCGCTTCTACTTCGGCTCGATGTACCGGCACCGCCAGTTCAGCGGCGACCCGCACCCGGGCAACTCGATCCTGCTCGACGACGGGCGGATGGCGTTCCTCGACTTCGGCCTGTTCAAGCGGATCCCGAAGGAGATCGCCGACCGCGAGATCCGGATCGGCCGCGCCGGCGTCGAGGGCGACGGGGAGCAGCTGCGCACCGAGCTGGTCGAGGCGGGGTTCATCAAGGACCCGACGCGCTGGACGCCCGAGGTGCTGCTCGACCAGTTCCGCTCGCTGACGTGGTGGTACACGGACGACGCCGAGCTCGAGCTCGAGCCGGACATCGCGACGCAGGTCCTGATCGACATGAGCGATCCGCGCTCGCAGTTCTACGGCCAGATGCGCCACGAGAACGTGCCGGCCGACCACCTCTTCGGCCGCCGGCTCGAGACGCTGACCCTCGCGGTCCTCTCGCAGCTGCGCGCGACGGGGAACTGGCACCGGGTGGCGCGCGAGTGGCTCTACGACGAGCCGCCCGTCACGGAGCTCGGCCGCCAGGAGGCCGAGTTCTACGCCCGCCGCGCGGGCTGACCGCCGCTCGCCCGCCGACCGTCCACGCGGCCGATGCGCCAATCCGCACGAAGAAGGTCAAGAGGCAACCGTTGCAAATCCTGGTCGCCTGGATGGTTCGTCAGGAGACCTTCGGACCGGTCAGGATTCTCTGACACAGCACTGTTCCTGGACAGTCCCTCGACCGGTGCGATGCGGTACCGGAAGTGCGTGTACAACTTCTGTTCACCTCGCGGCCGGTGTTGCTCAAACAACTCGTGGAATCGGCTTGACAAGGGAACTGGCGCTGTGTTTGATCCCTCATGTCGACCACTCGGTGGGTGCTCAGCTGAAAGAGGCTCCGCACCCGGGTCCCGACGGCGGTCGACAGGGTCCGAGGAGAGAGAGGGGTGGGTTGTGACGTAGGCGGCACTGCTGTGCCCGGAAGTTGACGTCCGCGCTCGAGTACCACGTGCTCGCGCGGAAAAACACCTGCAGCACCTACGCAAGACGGACGAGACGCGCGACGCTCCCTAGGAAAGTTCGACGCACGTCCCGCCCGGCAATCACATCGTCCCGTGCGATCACACGGGGCAAGAAGGGAATTGTCTCACATGTTCACCAAGAAGATCATGGCCGCGGCCGCCGTCGCCGTCGCGTCGCTCGGCATGGCGTCCTCCGCTCAGGCGTTCACCAACGCGCCGGTTGGCACGGCGGTTCAGGGCAACCTCGTGTCGCCGACGGTTGCGCTTGGCTCGTTCAGCTCGTGCACGTCCAGCAGTGTCAGCGGCGCCGTCACCGTGGACAGCGGCGCCGGCAACGGCGGCGTGGGTAACGTCACCTCCGCGTCGTTCGGTGGCTGCACGGTGTTCAGCTCGGCCGCGACCGTCACGCCGCTCGGCCTCCCGTGGACCCTCGCGGTCAACGGTGCCGGCCAGATGACGCTGTCCAACGTGCAGGTGCGCCTGCAGTGGGGCCTGCTCAACTGCACCTACGGCCCCGGCACCGTCAGCGGTCAGTACAACTCGCCGTCGGCCGGCCTCGTGACCCTCAGCGGCACGCTGAACCGCACCGCGGGCTCGAGCCTCTGCCCGGCGACCGCCGCCGTCAGCGGCCAGTACCGCGTGACCGTCACCTCGTCCGGCGCGGTCGTGGTCCTGTAGTCACGCAACATCGGTCGCACTAGCGGCCGCTAGTTGTCCTGCGGAGCCGCCCTCGGGCGGCTCCGCGCTGTTTCCAGGTCGCACCGCTTGCCCACGGCGTGCTGGGACGGCTCCGTGTCGGTCGGTGAACGGTCTTGTTCCTCGAACCCTTTACACGAGAGCCTGTTCCGTCTATAAAGGGCCGCGCGCCGCACGGAGGGTCGCGCGGCCTGCCCCGTTGTCGTAGGAGGAGTAAGGGATGAACGGACGCCATCGCGGCGTCGGAGCGGCTCGCGCCGTCGCACGGACGCGAGCTTTCGACCGGCGCTGGGCCCTGCCCATCGCAGCGGCCATCGGAGGGTTCGCGGCGTTGGCCGTCGGGCCGGTCGCATCAGCAGCGCCATCACGTGGATATGAGATGGTGTCCCCGGTCGACAAGAACCTCGGCGACGTCTCGGCCGTGCTGTTCGCGTCCGATGAGGGCGAGTCGGTCATGTACGACGTCATCGGCTCCACGCAGCCTGACGACCCCGGCTTCGGCTTCCGCACGACGCTCTTCGGGGCGAGAGAGTCGACCGACTGGACGGCGACGAGCGCGAACGTCGGCTTCTTCGGCGGGCCCGGCCCCGCCAACGACGCGCGCGTGCAGAGCGTGAGCGATGACGGCACGTCGGTGATCGCCGTCGCACAGGGGAACGTCACGCCCGACGATCAGGACAGCGGCCTGGGCTTCGACCTGGTGCTGCACGACATCCGCACCCGCGAGTCGAGGCTCGTGACGCGGGTCCCCGGTTCCGCTCCGGACACCATCGGTGAAGTCGCGAGCCTGTACGGCGCGACTCGCGATCACCGTCGCATCGTGTTCCAGTCCGAGCTACCGCTGCTTCCGGGCGCGCCGTCGGGCATCGCGCTCTACGAGTGGGAAGCGGGCAACCTGACATTGGTCTCGGTGCTCGATGACGACACGCCGGTGTCCGTCCCGCGCGCCAACTTCGCGAACCGCGGCCCCGGCGACTTCGTGTCGCCGTTCGACGCAGGCTCCGCTCACGGCGGAGCGCACGTGGTCTCCGAGGACGGTTCGCACATCTTCTTCGAGCGGGCCGACGCCCCGCAGGGGATCTACGTCCGGATCGACGGTGCGCGCACCGCGACCGTCTCGGAGTCGCAGCGTACGACCGGCGGCGCCGGGTCGGTGCCTGCCGGCACCGTTGCGAGCGGCACGCTGATCGGCGCTTCGCGTGACGGGTCGGTCGTGTACTTCTCGAGCGCGAGCCTCCTGAGCGACGACGCGACCCCCGGCGGTGGCATCTACCGCTACGAGGTGGCGTCGGAGGACCTCACGATGGTGACGGGTCCCACCGACGGCGGTGCGGCCTTCCAGGTCGGAAGCGCGCAGCTCTCCGACGACGCGTCCGCGATCGTGTTCTCGACTCCGGCGGCGATCGACGGCGACGGAACGCCCGGCGCGCAGAACTTCTACCGCTGGAGCGCAGCGGACGGGACGCGGTTCATCGAGTCGGCCCCGAGCGGCCTCGTGCGGCGCGTCAGCCGCGACGGCCGGTTCAGCGTCATCACGACCTCAGGCTCGCCTGGCTCGGCAACGAACAACGGCAACGTCGCGGTCTTCCGCTACGACGCTCAGACCGACACGCTCGCCTGCGCTTCGTGCCGCGCGGACGGCAGCCTGTCGGCGGCCGAAGCCGTCCTCAACACCAGTGATGAAGGCTCCATCCGGAACATCAGCGACGACGGCACGGTCTTCTTCATGACGACGGATCCGCTCGTCGCTGCCGATGTGGACACGAAGATGGACGTCTACGGCTACGACGGTCAGCCGTTCCTCGTCAGCACCGGAACCGCTGCGGACGCGTTCGTCGGCGACAACAGCGACGACGGCAGCACCGTGTTCGTGCGCACGCGTGAAGCACTCGTCCCCGAGGACACCGACGGCGGGCTGGTGGACCTCTACGCGGCGCGCACAGGCAGCGTCTTCCCGCCGCCAACGCCCCCGCAGCTCCGCGACTGCGTCGGCATCGAGTGCGCTGGGCCGGTTCCGCCCCAGCCCACTCCGCCCGCACCTGGCACGACCGGCCTGGGCGCTGCCGAGAACGCGACACCCACGGATCCGCCGGCTCAGCCGCAGGAGACCAGGAAGCCCACCGTCCGCTTGAAGAAGGTGAGCTCCGCCGCGGCGCGCAGCCTCGCTCGCGGCCGGACTGTCAAGCTGCCGGTGCAGGTGACCGGCGGCGGCAAGGTCACCGTGCGGCTGCTCACTCGCGTGGGCAAGAAGAACCGTTCGGTCGGTTCCGCGTCGCGCACGGTGAAGCAGACGCAGACCAGCACGGTCAACGTCCCCGTGAAGCTGAGCGCGTCCGGGAAGCGCCGCCTGCGGTCCGCGAAGCGGATGAAGCTCACGATCGAGGTTCGCGTCGGGAGCAGCGCTCCGGTCCGCACCTCGCTGACCCTGAAGGCGGCGCGCTGATGGCCGCTTCGACCACCCGAAGGATCACGATGATCACCTCAAAGCGGCGAGATCGCCGCCGGCTCGGTGCGCCGGCCCGGATCGTGCTTCTCGCCATCGCATGTTGGTGCGCCGTGGCAGCCCCGGCCCAGGCGGACTTCGGCGTCAGCCGGTTCGCGACCACGATGCACGCGCCCTCCGGCTACGACCCGTTCTCGTTCGCTCCGTTCCCCGATCTCACCGAGGTGTCTCAGGCGGGCTCGCATCCCGACCTCACGACGGACTTCTCGCTCAACACGAAGGACGACCAGGGGACGAACTCCGGGAAGCCGATCCCAGACGAGAACGTGCGGGAGGTCGTAGTCGATCTGCCCGCCGGGCTGTACGGGGACCCCGGCGTGGTCCCGACGTGCAAGCCGGCGGACTTCAGTGCTGGGGCGGCGACCGGCGGGTACGGCAACTGCCCGGTCGATACGCAGATCGGCGTGAACTACGCACAGGCCACGGCCGACCCGAACGATCCGAACGAGATCATCAACGGATATGCACCGGTCTTCAACATCGAGCCGCGTGCGGACGAGGTCGCAGCGTTCGCGTTCAAGTTCGGCGCGAGCAACCTCGTGCGGATCAGCGTGCGGAGTGACGGCGACTACGGCATCCGGGCGACCATCCGCGGGATCACGCAGTCCGTGAACATCTTCGGCAGCAGGCTGACGCTGTGGGGCGTTCCGGCGGATCCGAGCCACAACCCGGAGCGCATCGACACGTCGACGTTCACCCTCGGGGTTCCGTCCACGCAGCCCCGGCGGCCGTTCCTGACGTTGCCGACGAACTGCGACGGACCGCTGAAGGCCACGATCCGGGCACGCTCGTGGCAGTCGCCGAGCACCTGGGTCGGAGCAGAGGACGAGATGCCGCAACCGACCGGCTGCGACCAGCTGGAGTTCGAGCCGACGGTCAAGGTCACCCCCGACACCACGAAGCCCGACTCTCCGGCCGGCTACGAGGTCCAGATGTCGGTGCCGCAGGACGAGTCGCCGGACGGGCTCTCCACGCCGACGATGAAGAAGGCGGTCGTGACGCTGCCGGAGGGCGTGTCGATCGCGCCGCCGTCGGCCATCGGCCTCGACGCGTGCACCGCCGAGCAGGACAACCTGGGCACGACGGAGGACGTCGAGTGCCCGGAGACGTCGAAGGTGGGCACGGTGTCGATCCGGACGCCGCTGCTGGACGACCCGCTCGAGGGCGACGTGTACCTGCGGTCGCCGGAGCCCAACCAGCTCTTCCGGCTGCTCATCGTCGCCCGCGGACCCGGGCTCGTCGTGAAGATCCCGGGCATCGCCCAGCCGGACAAGACGACCGGCCAGATCACGGCGACGTTCGACAACACACCGCAGCTGCCGTTCGACCTGCTCACCGTGAAGTTCCGCGGGGGCGACCGGGCGCCGCTGGCCAACCCGCAGACCTGCGGGACGAAGACGACGACGACCGAGCTGACGCCCCACGCCGGGGCGGCGGTGACGCCGACGTCGGAGTTCGACATCACGGGCTGCGTCGCCGGTCAGCCGGGGTTCGCCCCGACGTTCGAGGCCGGCACGATCAACCCGTTCGCGGGTGCGTTCTCGCCGTTCACCATGACGATCCGTCGCGGTGACGGGCAGCAGGACCTGAAGTCGATCGCCATCGACATGCCGCCCGGCCTGCTCGGCAGCGTCCGTGGCGTGCCGCAGTGCGCCGAGGCGCAGGCGGCGACGGGCGCGTGCCCGGAGTCGACCCGCGTCGGCTCGACGACGGTCTCCTCCGGCTCCGGCGCGACGCCGTTCTCGCTCCCCGGCAAGGTGTTCTTCGCCGGGCCGTACAAGGGCGCGCCGTTCAGCCTGTCGGTCGTCGTGCGGGCCATCGCCGGTCCGTTCGACCTCGGCACCGTGGTCGTGCGGGCGCCGATCAACGTCGATGCGGCGACGGCGAAGCTGGGGGTCCCGGCCGATCCGCTGCCGACGATCCTCGAGGGCGTGCCGCTGCGCCTGCGCATGGTCAACATCACGATCGATCGCCCGAACTTCATGTTCAACGCGACGAACTGCGATGCCATGCGGATCGGGGCGACGATCACCAGCACCGGCGGTGCGGTCGTCCAGCCGAACGCCGGCTACCAGGCGCGCAACTGCGCGAACCTGCCGCTCCAGCCGAAGCTGGGCCTGACCATGCGGGGCGCCAAGGAGGTCACGGACGGCAAGCATCCGGGCCTCGACGCCACGATGACGCAGGCGCCGGGCGAGGCCGGGCTCAAGAAGGTCGCGGTGAAGCTGCCGCTCTCGCTCGCGCTCGACCCCGACAACGCGCAGGCGCTGTGCAAGCCCGGTGAGGCCGCGGCGAAGCGGTGCCCCGCCGGCTCGATCGTCGGCCGTGCCACCGCGGTGACGTCCGCCCTCAACCAGCCGCTCTCCGGCCCGATCTACTTCGTGGAGAACACGAGGACGACGGCCAGCGGCAACGTGCGGCGCACGCTGCCGAAGCTGTGGCTGGCGCTCCGCGGTGAGGTCCCGCTGGATCTCTACGCCGAGTCCACGGTGGTCGACGACCACCTGGTGGCGACGTTCAACACGATCCCCGACGCCCCGATCACCAGCTTCGCGCTGTCGATCGCCGGCGGCAAGAACGGGATCCTGGCCGCCACGCAGTCCATCTGCGAGAAGTCGCAGATCGCCTCGGTGACGTTCGAGGGTCAGAACGGCCGTCGGGTCTTCCAGGACCTCGACATGGGCAACGAGTGCGGGTACCGGATCGCGGCCGCGAAGGCGAGCAAGACCGGCGTCACCGTGACCGTCAGCGGTCTCGGGGCCGGCCGGCTCGAGCTCTCCGGCAAGGGGCTCACGAAGACCCGCCGGACGGTCAAGCAGGCGTCGATCGCCCGCGCGACCGCGAAGCTCAGCAAGGCGTCGCTGCGGACGCTCCGGTCCAAGGGCCGGTTCACCACCCGCGTGACCGTCAAGTTCATCCCGGCCGGCGGCGGCAAGCCGCGGACCACGGGGATGAAGGTGACGTTCAAGCGCTAGCCGGACCTGCCACCCGGCACTGACGCACACGGGGCGTCGGCGCGATCAGCGCCGGCGCCCCGTCGTCGTTCCAGCGCGTCGGCTGTCCGCGCGGCGACGGTCCGCGCCGATGCTACTCAGCGGCTGTAGACCCATGAGTAGCTGGTGGACAGCATCGCGCCCTCCGTGGCGCAGAAGCTCTCGACCACCCATGTCGCGTTGGGTCGCCGGATCCGGGAGCTGCGGGTCGAGCGCGGCTACACGCAGGAGTCGCTCGGGCTCGAGATCGGGATGCACCGCACGTACGTCGGCCACGTCGAGCGAGGCGAGAAGAACGTCTCCGCGATGAACCTCTTCAAGCTCGCGGACGGCCTCGGCGTGGAGCTGCAGGAGCTGTTCACCGGCGTGCCGGTCGACCCGGCCGAGGTGCGCCGCCTTCCGCCCGCCGAGGACTGAGAAGGGACGTTGACATCTGAGCCGTAGGTGTGTCTGATGCGCGATGTGGCTCGCGCTCGGTGAGTCGTGCTGTGCAATCACATCGCCTCTGTGCGGGTGCACGAGGCAGGAGGGAAGCCCAGATGTTCAAGAAGGTCGGCGGCCTGCTCGGGGCCGCGCTCATCTCGCTGTCGGCGCTCGGTTCTGCCGAAGCGACAGGGTTCACCGGCGCGCCCGTGGGCTCGACGGTCACGGCGGTGAACACCACCGCCTTGTCGTCGGGCAGCTTCGCCCAGTGCACCGGTCACACCTGGAACGGGCCGGTGACCGTGGACAACGGACCGGGTGCCGGCGGGTCCATCGCGATCCAGGCGTCGGTCTTCTCCGGTTGCACCTACCTCGGGAGCCCGATGGTGGTGGCTCCCGTCGGGCTCCCGTGGACGCTCACCCTCAACGGCTCGGGCGGCGGGACGCTCACCTACGGGTACCAGCGCGCGTTCCCGGGGGTCTCCTGCAACTTCGTCGGCACGGTGGGTGCGACGTTCAACAACGCCACCGGGATCCTCGCGGTGAGCGGCTCCGTCACGCGCGTCTCCGGCGGATTCCCGTGTGCGGCTTCGGAGACGGTCAGCGTGTCGTGGAGGCTGCGCGGCGTGACCGGTGCGAACCTCGCGCTCTAGCACGCGGAACGACGAAGGGCCCCGGTGACGGGGCCCTTCGAGTGCTTCAGGCGCGGGGACGGCCCGTGCGGAGGCTGGTGGCTAGCTGCAGCTCACCGAGCTGGACGTCTTGGAGGAGCCGCCGGTCGAGAGGAAGGTCTCGACCTCGAAGTCCCACTTCTTCGACGACGGGCAGCTCGTGGTCGCGAGCCAGTCGCCCTTGCCCGCGCTGATCGTCAGGTCGCGGAGCGCGATCGGCACGCCGGCGACGATCTGGAGGTTGCGCGGCACCTCGAGGTGGAGCTTGTACGCCCACTTGCCGCTCATCTTCGTGATCGTGCCCGGGACGGGCGCCTGGACGCGGGCCGGGTTGGTCATGACCGTGTAGAGGAAGACCTTGCTGCCGCCACCGTTGACGACGGTGATCGTCGGCTTGGTGATGACGTCGTCGGCGAACGCGTTGCCGCTGCCCTTGCCCATGATCGAGCCCTTGGGGCACTTGGACGGGCCGCCGCGCGACAGGACGGCCTGCGAGCACTTGTCGTGCTTGGCGCCGTTGTAGAGCGAACCCTGCGGGAACAGCACGTCGGCCTTCTGGATGACCGGCTTCTCGACGTCGCCCGGCGTGTCCCAGGTGACCTTGACGTTGAGCTTGACGCCCTTCGGCTTCTTCTTCGTGCCCGCCTTGCTCGGCGAGACCGTCGCCTTGGCGGTCATCGTCGTCTCCGGTGTCTGCGCGACCGCCGGCATCGCGAGCGCTCCGGCAGCTGCGACACCCGCTGCCGCGACCAGGACCTTACGCATGATTGAAAACCCTCTCCTCTCGAGTGAGACGGTCGCACACCGTAGTGGCAACGCGTCCCCGTTGCAAACGACCACGTACACGAACCCTCCCCTGCGAAGGAAGTTGCGCACTTACGTGTGTGCGGAGCGAAGTTCCTCGCCGTGGCGGCGTGCGACGTCCCTGCCGACGTAGGGCAGGAGGGCGACCTCGACGAGGTCGGGGAGCAGAGACATGAGCTCGCGGCCGCTGCCGAGGTGGCGGAAGACGGCGTCGTACGCGCCCCCGACGATCGCCTCGGCGGTCATCGTCGGCATCGCCGCGTAGTGCGGCAGCGAGCGTGCGCTCTCGTCGATCACGCGCGCGAAGCCGGTCATCACCTCGGTCCGCCGGGCGGCCGCGTCCGGGCCGGCGGCCAGCGCCTCGACGATGCACACGCGCGCGGGGCCCGGAAGCGCCGCGAGGTGGCCGACGAACGCGGCGAAGCCCGCGACGACCCGCGGCTCGAACGCGCTCTCGCGTCCCATCGCCTCCTCGACCGCGGCGAACAGCCCCTTCGCCGCGGCGTCGTAGGCGGCCAGGAACGCGTCGTGCTTGTTCCCGAACAGCTCGTAGAACGTCCGCCGCGAGACGCCCGCCCGACGCACGATGTCCTCCACGTTCGCGCTCGCGTACCCCAGCTCGGCCGCCGCCTCGATGGTGGCGTTGAGGATCCGCGCGCGCTGGTTGCTCTGCACGAAGCGCCGCGAGAGCCCGTGCCGGCCGGACGGCAGCTTCGGCCGTGCTCCGTCGAATTCGAACGCACCGGAGGTCATGACCAACGCGACGATAAACGCCTGAGTGTCCGTAGGTCAACACAACGCCAACATGAATTCGGTTGCCCCCGAAAACAGTCCCGTATATGTTTGCGCCTCCGCCGGCACGGCGCCCCCCGTGTCCCCGGAGAGAAGGGTCTGCTCCTGTCGTCGTACCCCACACGCCCCTCCGGCCCGGCCACGAACGCCCCACGCCGTCAGCGCACGCCGCTGCGCTGGCTCGGGCTCGTGGCGCTGGCCGCCGCCATCGTCGCGCTCGTCGTGACGCTGCTCGGCGATGGCGGACGGGAGTACCGGATCATGTTCGACTCGGCCGGCCAGCTCGTGCCGGGCGACATCGTGCGGATCGGCGGCGCGCGTGCGGGCGAGGTGACCTCGGTCGGGCTCTCCTCCGACAACCAGGCGGAGATCCGCGTGACGATGGATCCCGACCGCCCGCCGCTCCACGAGGGCACGTCGGCGGCGATCCGCTGGCAGGGTCTCGTCGGCGTCGCCAGCCGCTACGTCGACCTCAGCCCGGCGCCGGACTTCAAGCCGGAGCTCGAGGAGGGTGCGGTTCTCGTCGCCGACAAGAACCGCTCGCTCGTCGAGGTCGACCAGGTCATCAACGCGCTCGACCCCGACACGCGCCAGGGACTGCAGGAGATCATCAAGGGCTCCGGCGCCTGGTACAAGGGCCGCGAGGAGCAGGCGAACCGCTCGGCCAAGTACTTCGGGCCGGCGCTCGAGCAGTTCCGCAAGGTGAGCGCGGAGATCACGCGCGACGATCAGGTCTTCCAGGACTTCCTCGTCGACGCCGGGGACGCGATGGGCGCGATCGCCGAGCGCAGCGAGGAGCTGACGAGCCTGGTCGGCACGACGCGGCAGACCGAGCGCGCGCTCGCCTCTGACACGACGTCGCTGCGCACCGCGCTGGACGAGCTGCCGGTGGCGCTGCGCGAGGGCAGCGACGCGATGGTCGAGCTGCGGCCGGCGCTCGGCGACCTCACGAAGCTCGTCGACGCGACGGGCCGCGGGACGAAGGAGCTGACACCGTTCCTCAAGCAGCTCGAGCCGGTGCTCGACGAGGCGGTGCCGACGTTCGGCCAGCTGCGCCAGATGATCGACGCGCCCGGCGAGGCCGACGACGCGCTCGACGCGCTGCGCGACCTGCCGGCGCTCGGGAAGCTGACGAAGACGACGTTCCCGAACGCCGAGAAGGCGCTCGGCGACTCGACGCCGATCTTCCAGTTCGTCCGCCCGTACGTGCCCGACCTCGTCTCGTGGGTGCGGTCGTTCGGCGGCGCGATGGCGACGTACGACGCGAACGGCCACTACGCGCGCACGGTCGCGGTGTTCGACGCGTTCAAGCACGTCGACGACGCGAACGGCGGCACGCTCGTGCCCAAGCCGCCGAGCGAGCGCAACCGCGGCGACGGCCTGAGCACGGGCAACCTGCGCCGCTGCCCGGGCACCGCGACGCGGCTGCCGGCCGACGGCTCGGCGCCGTTCGTCGACAGCGGCGACCAGGCGAACGCCGACTGCGATCCGAAGCAGACGATCGGCGGCACACGGTGAGCGCTGCGCGCAAGCCCACGCGCGGGCAGGTCGTGCGGCGGCGGCTCACCGGGATCGCCGGCGTGGCCGTCCTCGTCGCGGTGGTCGCGCTGGCGCTCGGCGCCGGCGGCGACAAGGAGGGCGGCGGCGACGGCTACCTCGTGCGCGCGGTGTTCGACAACGCGAGCTTCGTCATCCCCGGCGAGGACGTGAAGGTCGCGGGCGTGACGGTCGGGACGATCGAGGACGTCGACGTCACCGCGGAGAACAAGGCCGCGGTCGTGCTGAAGATCGAGGATCCCGCCTTCCGCCCGTTCCGCGCGGACGCGCACTGCCGGATCGCGCTTCAGTCGCTGATCGGCGAGCAGTTCGTCGAGTGCGAGCCGACGCAGGAGCGCGGCGAGGGCGTCACGCCGGCGCCGGTGCTGGAGAAGGTGCCCGAGGGCGAGCGCGGCGCGGGCCAGCACCTGCTGCCGGTCGCCCGGACGACGACGCCGGTCAACCTCGACCTGCTCAACAACATCATGCGCCTGCCCCAGCGCGAGCGGCTGCGCATCGTGATCAACGAGCTCGGGGCGGGCCTGGCGAGCAACGGCCCGGAGCTCAACAAGGCGATCAAACGTGCGAGCCCGGCGCTGCAGGAGGCCGACACGCTCGTCAAGACGCTGGCCGACCAGAACCAGGTGCTGGCGCGGCTGGTCGACGCGTCCGACGAGGCGCTCGCGCCGCTGGCCGAGCGGCGCAAGGAGCTGACCGGCTTCATCGAGCACGCGGGCGACACGGCGCGCGCGACGGCCGAGGAAGGCGCGAACCTCGAGCGGAACTTCGAGCGGCTGCCGGCCTTCCTCGACGAGCTCGAGCCGGCGGCGGAGCGGTTCGGCGCGCTGGCCGACCAGATGGGTCCCGCGGTCGCGACGCTCGGCGCTCGGGCGGACACGATCAACGAGACGACGGAGCGGCTCGGGCCGCTGACCGAGGCGGCGACGCCGGCGCTGAAGACGTTCGGGAACGTGGCGACGAAGGGGCGCGAGACGTTCCCGAGGCTCGACGGCGTGCTCGACGACCTGAACGCGCTGGCCAAGCCGCTGCGGCCGCTGGCGATCGATCTGGGGCGGCTGTCGAAGAGCTTCGGCGACACCGACGGCGTCCGCCACCTGATGTCGTTCATCTACAACTACACCAACGCCGTGAACGGCAAGGACGAGCTCGGGCACTACATCCGCACTGGGCTGCAGGCGGCGGCGTGCATCGACCGCGTCTCTTTGCCCGCTCCGGGCTGCGAGTCGACGTTCGACCGGAGCGGCGAGACCGAGTCGTCGCTGAAGGGCGAGATCCAGCCGCCCGCCGCCCAGGCGGCCAAGGCGGGCCTGGCCGATTACCTGCTGGGCGATTCGACAGCCGGGCTCGCCGCGACGCCGGAGGCGGGCCGATGAGGCGCAACACGGGCTCGATCGCCGCCAACCCGATCCTGATCGGCGCGGCCACGACGCTGATCACGGTCGTCGCGGTCTTCCTCGCCTACAACGCGAACAGCGGCCTGCCGTTCGTCCCCACGTACACGCTCGAGGCGCAGATGCGCAACGCGTCCGGCCTCATCAAGGGCAACGAGGTGCGGATGGGCGGCGCGCGGATCGGCGTGGTCTCCGAGATCAAGCCGCTCGTGCGCGGGAACGGCGGCGTCGGCGCCCTCCTGACGCTCAAGCTCGACCGCGAGATCGGCGAGCTGCCCGACGACACGACGCTGCGCGTGCGGCCGCGGTCGCCGCTCGGCCTCAAGTACGTCGAGGTGCAGCGCGGGCGCTCGCGCACGACGCTCCCCGAGCAGGCGACGATCCCGCTCCAGAGCAAGGCGTCCGTCCCCGTCGAGTTCGACGAGTTCTTCGGGACGTGGGACGAGCCGACGCGCGAGAGCTCGCAGGACAGCCTGGGCGAGTTCGGCAACGTCTTCGCCGGGCGCGGCGACGACCTCAACGAGGCGCTGGCCGGCCTCAACCCGCTGCTCGACCACGCCGAGCCCGCGCTGAAGAACCTCAACGACGAGCGCACCGAGTTCGACGAGCTCTTCCCGGCGTTCGAGCAGACGGCGAGCGAGGTGCGCCCGGTCGCCCGCGCGCAGGGCCCGATGTTCGAGCACCTCAACACGACCTTCCGCGCGCTGAGCGACGTCTCCGAGGACCTCAAGGCGTCGATCGCGGGCGGCCCGCGCGCGCTCGACGTCGCGACCCGCGAGCTGCCGGCGCAGGCGTCGTTCGTCCGCGAGTCCACCGAGCTCTTCGCGCGGCTCCGGCCCGGCTTCCGCTCGCTCGCGCAGTCGTCGCCCGCCACGGCGCGCGCGTTCCGCGCCGGCGAGCCCGCGCTGCGCAAGTCGCCCCAGCTCAACGAGCGCCTGATCCAGACGTTCCAGGACCTGGAGGACTTCTCGGCGAACCCAGCCACGCGGCCCGGCCTGCAGCGCCTGACGCGCACGGCCAACCTCCTGCAGCCGACGCTCGCGTTCGCGACGCCCGCGCAGACGACGTGCAATTACCTGACGCTCTTCTTCCGCAACCTCAGCAGCGCGCTGTCGGAGAACGACGTCATCGGCACCAACCTGACGGCGCAGGCGATCTTCCCGCCGTACGGCCTGCCGAACAGCGAGTCAGGGCCGGCGAGCGCGCCCGCGAACGGGCCGGACTCCGAGGAGAACGGCAAGGACGACTCGTTCCTGCACAGCAACCCGTACCCGAACACCGCCGCGCCGGGCCAGGAGCCCGAGTGCGAGGCGGGCAACGAGGAGTACGAGGACAACGGCCAGGTGATCGGCAACGAGCCGGGCAACCGCGGCACGTTCAGCGAGAAGACGTGGGAGGGTGACAAGTGAGGCGCCCCAGCGGCATGAGCCCGATCAAGGCCGGGCTCATCGCGCTCGTCCTGATCGTGATCGGCGTCTACCTCGGCTTCACGAAGTCGATCCCGGGCGGCAACCCGTACGAGGTCAAGGCCGTCTTCCAGGACTCGAACATGGTCGCCAACCGGTCGCCCGTGCGCATCGCGGGTGTCGACGTCGGCAAGGTCACGAAGGTCGAGCGCTACCGCGACACGGACATGGCGCTCGTGACGATGGAGATCGAGAAGGGCGGCCGGCCGATCCACAAGGACGCGCGGCTGAAGGTGCGGCCGCGGCTCTTCCTCGAGGGCAACTTCTTCGTCGAGCTCCAGCCGGGCACGAACACCGGCCCGGAGCTGGGCGACGGCGACCTGCTGCCGGTCACGCAGACGTCGGCGCCGGTGCAGCTCGACCAGGTTCTGTCGGCGCTGGACTCGAACGTCCGCGGCTCGCTGCAGGAGGCGGTGCAGGGCTTCGGCGAGGCGCTCGGTGCGAAGCCGACGCCCGAGGAGGACGCGCAGCAGGACCCGTCCGTGCGCGGCCTGACCGGCGGCGAGGCGCTCAACAAGACGCTGCGCACGAGCCCGGAGGCGCTGCGCGACTCGGCGATCGTGTTCGAGGCACTTCAGGGCACCCAGCCGCACGACCTCTCCCGGACGATCAAGGGCTTCGGCCGCGCGGCGAAGGCGCTCGCGGACCGGCAGGGTGACCTGAGCAGCCTGGTCACCGACTTCAATACGACGATGACGTCGTTCGCCAACCGCAGCGACGACCTGGAGCGCACGGTCGCCCGCCTCGGCCCCGCGGCGCGGAAGATCCGCCAGGGGCTCGGCGAGCTGGACGACGCGCTGCCCGCGACGCGCCGCTTCGCGCGTCAGCTGACGCCGGCGATGGAGGAGCTGCCCGCGACGATCGACGCCGCGGAGCCGTGGCTCGATCAGGCCAAGCCGCTGCTGTCGGACGCCGAGCTCGGCGGGCTGCTGGACGACCTCGTCCCGGCGACGAAGGACCTCGCGTCGCTGGCGCACTCCACGCGTGAGTTCCTGCCGCGAATCGACCTGTTCAACCGCTGCATCACCGACACGATCATCCCGACCGGCAACGTCAAGGTCGACGACGGCAAGACCTCCGCGGACGTCGAGAACTACAAGGAGTTCTGGTACGCGATGGTGGGTCAGGCCTCCGAAGGCCAGGGCTTCGACGGCAACGGGCCGTTCCTGCGGCTCGCCACCACGACCGGTGCGAACCTCCTCAAGTCCGGGACGATGCAGTTCGACCAGACGTCGTACTTCGGCAACGTCTCGCTGTCACCGCTGGAGACGCGGCCGGCCTTCCCGGGCAAGGTGCCGCCGGTCACGGACGAGGTCCCCTGCTACAAGAGCGGCGTCCCGGACGTCAACGGGCCCGCCTCCGTCGGCCCCGCCGACGGCTCGCGGCCGGGTGCGAAGTCCACGGGGAGCACCGGGTGATCCGCAGCATCCGCAAGCAGCTCTCCGACGTGCTGTGGGTCATCGCGCTCGTCGTCGTGGCCGTCGCGGTCGGCAGCTACATCGTCGTCCACCAGCGGCTGACCTGGCCGGAGTGGATGCCGGTCGTCGGCGAGCAGTTCTTCGACATGGAAGCCGAGTTCCAGACGGTCTCCGGCGTGCTGCCGGGGCAGGGCCAGCAGGTCACCGTCTCGGGCGTGCAGGTCGGTGAGATCGGCGGCGTGAAGCTGGAGAACGGCGTCGCCATCGCCAAGCTGCGGATCGAGCCGCGGTTCGCCCGCGTGTACCCGGACGCGACGATGCTCCTGCGGCCGAAGACGAGCCTGAAGGACATGATCGTCGAGCTCGACCCGGGCACGAAGGCCAGCGGCCCGCGGCTGAAGGAAGGCGCGCGGCTGACGTCGGCGCAGACCGATCCGGACGTCAACTTCGACGAGATCCTCGCCTCGCTCGACGGCGACACCCGCGCGTACCTGACGATGCTCGTCACCGACGGCGCCGCGGCGCTCGGCGACGGCAACGGCCGCGAGCTGGCCTCGACCTTCAAGCGCTTCGAGCCGCTCTCGCGCCACGCCGCCCAGGCATCGAAGCTCGTCGCTCAGCGACGCGACAAACTCGAGCGGCTGATGGGCAACCTGTCGAAGCTCGCCGACGAGCTCGGCGGCCGCGACGAGCAGCTGGGCCAGTTCGTCAACGCCTCGGCCGATGTCTTCCGCCACTTCTCCGCGCAGAACGCCAACCTCGAGCGGACGCTGCAGAAGTTCCCGCCGACGCTGGAGGCGACGGACGACGCGCTCGGCAAGGTGGCGAAGCTCGGCTCGACGCTGAACACGGCGCTCGACGACCTCGAGCCGACGTCGCGCGCGCTCGCGCCGACGCTGCGGAAGGTGCGGCCGTTCCTCAAGGAGACGACGCCCGTCCTGAAGGACGACCTGCGGCCGTTCACGCGCGAGGTGCAGGACGAGGTGCGCAAGCTGCGGCCGGCCGCCGAGGGCACCGCCCGCGCGACGCCGGAGCTGACGACGCTCGCCAACCTCCTCAACGAGCTGCTCGACACGCTGGCCTACGACCCGCCCGGCGAGGGCAAGGGGAACGAGGGCTACCTGTTCTTCGTCCCGTGGGCGAACCACAACACCAACTCGGTGCTGGCGCAGCAGGACGGCGTTGGGGCGGTGCGACGCAGTCTCATGCTGATGTCCTGCGGCACGCTGCGGCTGATGGAGTCCCAGCGGTCCGGCGAGAACAACCCGATCCTCGGTTCGTTGACGCAGATGCTCAACGTCCCGCTCCACAGCCAGGTCTGCAAGGACGATGACGGGGGCGGTGCGACCCGGTGATCAAGACCGTTCCCACCGCCGCTCGGCTGGCGACGATGATCCTCTTCGCGCTGTCGAGCTTCGGCGCGCTGCTGTACCTGTGGATGGCGTTCGGCGGCGGCGTGCCGTTCAAGCCGGACGGCTACCGCGTCGACGTGCTCTTCCCCGAGGCGACGCAGCTCGCCGAGCAGTCCGACGTCCGGATCTCCGGCGTGTCGGTCGGCAAGGTCGTCGCGATCGAACCCGGCGTCCGCAACCGGACGAAAGCCACGCTGGAGCTGGACGAGAAGTACGCGCCGCTGCCGGCCGACAGCCGTGCGGTGCTGCGGCTCAAGTCGCTGCTGGGCGAGACGTTCGTGGAGCTCTCCCCGGGCAACGGGAGCGGCCGGAAGCTCACCGAGGGCGACGAGCTGCCGGTCGCGGCGGTGTCGCCGACCGTGGAGCTGGACGAGGTCCTGCGCACCTTCGACGCCCCGACGCGCGAGAGCTTCCGCGACTGGATGCAGGCGTCCGCGCGGGCTCTGGACGGGCGCGGCAAGGACGTCAACCAGGCGCTCGGCCAGCTCCCCGGGTGGGTCGAGGAGACGACCGACCTGACGCGGACGCTCGACGCGCAGAGCGCCGCGGTGCGCAAGGTCGTCGCCGCCACGGGCGACGTCTTCGACGCGATCTCGCAACGCGAGGGCGACCTGTCCGGCCTGATCACCGAGACTGAGCGGCTCTTCGGCGTCACCGCCGACCGCAACCGCGAGCTGCAGCAGCTGTTCCGTGAGCTGCCGCGCTTCGAGCGCGAGAGCAGCCGGACGCTTCCGCTGCTCACGTCGTTCGGCGAGCGGGCGGAGCCGGTCATGCGGCAGCTCCAGCCGGCGGCGACGGAGCTCGAGCCGACGTTCGACGCGGTCGACCGGCTGAGCCCGCAGTTCGAAGGGTTCTTCACGAAGCTCGGCCCGACCGTGGACGCGTCGAAGGAGGGCCTGCCCGGGCTGCAGCAGGTGCTGACCGACATCCCGCCGCTGCTCGAGAAGTTCCAGCCGTTCCTGCGCAACGCGAACCCGATGGTCGGCTACATCGGCGAGCACCGCCGTGAGGTGACCGCCTTCTTCGCGAACACGGTCGGCTCCTCGCTGGCGCGCAGCCTGGACCTGACGGGCGCGAGCGGCAAGCCGCTCCACTACCTGCGTGCCTCCCAGACGCTCTCCCCGGAGGCGCTGGCCTTCTACGAGCGGCCGGTCGGCTCGTCGCGGCAGAACGCGTACCCGGTGCCCGGCTGGCTCGACCAGCTCGCCGCCGGTCTCCCGGCGTTCACGACCGAAGCGTGTGCCAACGGCACGCCCGCGCCGCCGACCGCAGGCATTCCGGAGACGCTCCCGCCGCTCATCCAGACGACGGCCTTCCGCACCCCCGGCCGCGACGTCGCGCGCCCGGCGTGCAAAGAGCAGGGGCCGTACCCCGGCTTCGGCACGAAGTTCCCGCAGCTCCGCGCCGAGAAGTAGCTCCGCGCGGCAGCTTCCTGCGAAGTCCCGGTGTCGGTCGAGCGACATCCGGCTTGCTGCGCGCTTCGTGCCTCGCTTCACTCCGACGCGTCCAAGCGCAACAGGGAGTGTTTGTATGAGTTCGATCACCGCATTCGTCCGCCGGATCGTCGCCGCATCGGTTCTCGCGGCGACGCTCGCCGTGGCAGGAACCGCGGGGAGCGCCGCGGTCGCGCCCGCGGAGGCGAGCGCAGCGGTCTGGCTCCGAGTCACGTGTCACGACGTCTGGTTCCGCACGTCACCCGGCGGTCCCCCTTACTCTTCCGCCCACGGGATTCCCCAGGGCTGGGAGATCGAGATGTTGGAGTGGCCGACGTCGATCTGGATCAAGGTGCGCTTCGCCGGCCTCGCTGGGTGGGTGGACGGGAACTGCGTGACGCTCGTGTAGCGCATGAGGGGCGGCCGGCCCGTGCGCCGGCCGCTTCGCTAGAGCTGCTGGATCTGGAAGAGGGAGGTGGTGCCGGGGCGGCCGGAGGGGAGGCCGGCGGTGATGCCGACGCGGTCGCCGGGCTTGCACCAGCCGAGCTCGAGGACGCGGCGGGCGGATTCGGCGATGAGCGTCTCGGTGACCTCGTGGCGGCGCATGGAGGAGGCGCGGACGCCCCACATGAGCTGGCAGCGGCGGACGGTCTCGCGGCCCGGGGAGAGGACGTAGATGGGGACGTCCGGGCGGTGCGCGGAGATGAGCCGGGCGCTGCGACCGCTCAACGTCGGGACGACCAGGGCGGCGAGGCCCAGCTCGCGCGCGGCGCGGCAGGCGTTGTAGGCGACGGTGTAGCCCGGGTCGCGCTCGTCGCGGCGGACGCGGGTCTCGATCCACCGCTCCGTCGGCATGATCTTCTCGGTGTGGTGGGCGACCGCGGCCATCATCGCGACCGCGCCGACCGGGTGGGCGCCGACAGCCGTCTCCTGCGAGAGCATCACCGCGTCGGTGCCGTCGAGGATCGCGTTAGCGACGTCGGCGACCTCCGCGCGCGTCGGGCGCGACGAGGTGACCATCGACTCGAGCATCTGCGTCGCGGTGATCGCGGGGCGCGCGTACTCGCCGGCCAGCCCCAGCAGCCGCTTCTGCGCGACCGGCACCTCCTCGATCGGCAGCTCGATGCCGAGGTCGCCACGCGCGACCATGATGCAGTCGCTCACCTTGAGGATCTCGTGCGCGCGCTCCAGCGCCTGCGGCTTCTCGAACTTCGCGATCAGCGGCGCGCGGGTGTGCTCGCGCAGCACCGTGATGTCCTCCGGCCGGCGCACGAACGAGACCGCGACCATGTCGACGCCCATCTTCACGCCCGCCTGCAGGTGCTCGAAGTCCTCCTCCGGCACGGCGGGGAGCGCGGCGGTCTCGCCCGGCAGGTTGACGCCCTGGCGGGAGGCGACGCTGCCGCCGATCTCCACGCGCGCGTCGATCTCACCGTCGCCCGAGCGCACGGCCTGCGTCCGCAGCCGCACGGTGCCGTCGGCGAGGTAGAGCACCTCGCCCTCGTCCACGGTGTCCGCGAGCCCGGCCCACGAGATCGTCATGTGGTGCGCGTCGCCGACGGTGTCGCCGTCGGGGCCGCAGCGGAACGTCACGACGTCGCCCGGCTTGAGCTCCGCCCGGCCGCCGTCGAGCTGGCCGATCCGCAGCTTCGGGCCGGGGAGATCCTGCAGGATCGCGACCGGACGGCCGGCACGGCCGGCGGCCTCGCGGATCCACTCCGCGGTCTCCGCGTGCTGCTCATGCGTGCCGTGGCTGAAGTTCAGGCGGGCGACGTCCATCCCGGCCTTGATGAGCTCGACCAGGACCTCGCGATCCCGGGAGGCAGGGCCGATGGTCGCCACGATCTTGGTACGCCGCACGGACCGAAGGTACCCCGTCGCGCCGTCCCCGCACGTGAACGCTTAAGCAACTGCGCCCCGGAGGACCAAACGGTCCGCCGGGGCGCACTTGCAGCGGTCGCCTGAGCTCAGGAGATGAGCGTCGGCTTGCCCACTTCATCGGCCTGGCACGCAGAGACTTGAAAGACGTCCATTTCCCTGGACGTTCGTTCGATCGCCGTCCGCGCGGCCGGCCCGGCGATGGCGCGTAGACGATCGACCGATGAGACGATTCAACGTCTGATCGTCCAACGGCACTACATGCCGGTGAAGCGGCCGTTCTCTTGCAGGACCTCGCCGTCGGCGGTGAGGCGGCCGCCCTTGCGGAGGTCGCAGATGAGGTCCCAGTGGAGGGCGGACTCGTTCTTGCCGCCGGTCTCGGGGTAGGAGCGGCCGAGGGCGAGGTGGACGGTGCCGCCGATCTTCTCGTCGAGGAGGATCATCCCGGAGGGGCGCTGGATGCCGAAGTTCGTGCCGATGCCGAGCTCGCCCAACCGTCGCGCGCCGTCGTCGGTGGCGAGCGCGCGCTGGAGGTGGTCGTCGCCCTGCTCGGCCGACGCCTCGACCACGACGCCGTCGCGGAACTCCAGCGTCACCCCGCTCACGTGCACGCCCGCGGGCGAGGAGGGGATGTCGAAGAAGATCCGGCCGTTGGCGGAGGTCTCCAAGGGCCCGGTGAAGATCTCGCCGCTCGGCATGTTGCGCTTGCCGTCGCTGTTGACCCACGTCCGCCCCTTGACCTCCAGCGTCAGGTCGGTGCGGTCGGACTCGATCCGGATCTGGCGGGCGCCCTTGACGCGCTCGATCAGGTCGGCCTGGAAGCGCCGGAGCCCCGCCCACGCGACGACCGGGTCGGGCTGGTCGAGGAAGAGCGCCTGCTCCAGCATCGCGTCGAACCGCGCGAGCGAGAGGCCGGCCTCCTGCGCCAGCGCCTCGGTCGGCCACACGCTCAGGCACCACCGGCGCTTGAGCGCCTGCTGGCGGATGGGCTGGCGCCCCAGCGACGAGCGGCGCAGCTTCTCCGGATCGACACCCGCGAGCGCGCGCGTGTTCTCCGGCGCCTGGATCGCCAAGGACGACGCGGCCTTCTTCGCCTCGTCGAACGCCAGCGGCGCGTAGCCGTCGAGGTGGAAGTCGCGCGCGTGCTCGTAGTACGACGCGGTCTGGCCGGGCAGCTCGACGCGCAGGAACGGCCAGGCGTCGCGCTCGAGCACCTCGCGCTGCAGCTCGAGCAGCAGCGGCGCCGCGAGGGTGGTGGAGCGCAGCACGACCTGCTGGTCGCGCTCGACCTCCAGGCAGTAGCCGACGAGCAGCCGGGCGAACTTCGCGGGGTCGATCACAGCGCCTCCAGGGCGGCGTCGGGGGACGTGCGCAGCTCGGTCGCGACCGCGCACACGAGCCGCTCGGCGGGCTCGCGTTCGGCGCCGGCGCCCATCACGCCGATCCGCCACAGCTTCCCGGCGTACTGGCCGAGCCCGCCGCTCACCTCGATCCCGTGCTCGCTGAGCAGCCGCTTGCGGACGGCCTCGCTGTCGACGCCCGCGGGCGGCGTCACGGCCAGCAGGGACGCGAGCTGCTCGCCCTCCGGCGCCAGCCGCTCGAAGCCGAGCACGCGAAGCGCGCGGAGCAGCGCCTCGTGGGCGCGCGCGTGCCGCTCCCACCGCGCCTCCAGCCCTTCCTCGTGCACGATCTCCAGCGCCTCGCGCAGCGCGTAGACCATGTTGATCGGCGCGGTGTGGTGGTAGGCGCGGCCGCCACTCTCCGGGGTGGCTTGGGGGCGGGCGGCGGGATTCCAATACGAAAGGACGAGGGAGAGGTCGAAGTACCAGGAGCGCACCGGGGTCTCACGCGCGCGGAGCTTCTCGATCGCGCGCTCGCCCGCGGTGAACGGCGCCAGCCCCGGCGGGCAGTTGAGGCACTTCTGCGTCCCGCTGAACGCGACGTCCACGCCCGCCGCGTCGAGGTCGAGCGGCGCGCCGCTCAGCGACGTCACGCAGTCCAGGAGGAAGAGCGCGTCGTGCTCGCGGCACAGCTCGCCCAGGCCCTCCAAGGGCTGCGCGACGCCCGTCGACGTCTCGCCGTGGACGACGAAGAGCGCGTCGAACCCGTCGCGCGCGGCGCCGAGCAGCGCCTCGGTCGGGATCGCGCGGCCCCACGGCGCGAGCACCTCGATCACCTCGGCGCCGGCGCGGCCGAGCGCGTCGGCCATCCGCTCGCCGAAGAGGCCGTTGACGCCGCAGACCACCCGATCGCCTGGCTCGACGAAGTTCGCCACCATCGCGTCCATCCCGGCGCTGCCGGTGCCGGAGATCGGCAGCGTCGCGCGGTTCTCCGTGCGGAAGGTCGAGCGCAGCAGCGACGCCGTCTCCTCCATCAGCGCCGCGAAGGCGGGATCGAGGTGGCCGATCGTCGGCAGCGTGAGCGCGTCGAGCACCCGCTGCGGCACCGGCGACGGCCCGGAGCCGAGGAGCAGCCGCGAAGGCACGGAGAACGAGGTCACGGCGCCTCCACGTCCGGGAACCACTCGGCGAGGTGCTCGCGCAGCACGTCGCGGATCCACGCCCGCTCCTCCACCGACGCGAAGCGGAACCGCTGGAGCAGCTCCTTCTGCTTCGTCGTCGCGACGCCGCTCACCGTCCAGCCCGCCACCAAACGCTCGAAGAGGAACTCGACCCCGCGCTGCCAGCGGTCCTCGCTGGTCTGCGCCGGGCCGGTCCCGAACGTCATCAGCTCCGCGTACTCGCGCCGCGTGGCGGGCGTCATCGACCCGCGCAGGGTCAGCACCGCCGACCCGTCCGGCGACGTGTAGTCCGTGGTCGGGGCGGTGAGCTTCTCCCGCTGGCGGCCGCGCTTGCCCATCTACGCCTGTGCTGCCCGCTCCAGCTTCGCGCGAACGTCGCTCGTCACCGGCTCGGCGTGGCCGGGCCAGGCGGCGGCCGGCTCCAGCGCCGCGAGCTTGCGCAGCGACGCGCGCGCCTGCTCGGTGTCGAGGTTGTAGCCCGCGATCGGCAGGTTCGGGTCGCAGTCCTTGCCCATCATGTCCAGCGTGTAGAACGCGTCGCTCACCAGCGCCAGCCGGTCGCTCTCCCGCCACAGCGCGATCAGGCCCGGCGCGTGGCCGGGGATGTGGACGACCTCGAACCCCGCGACGTCGTCGCCCTCCTCGACGGTGCCGCTGATCTTCACCGGCCCGCCGTCCCACAGCTTGGCGTGGAACATCTTGTGGAGCGGCCGCTCCCACGCGGGGAGGAACTTCAGGCCCGGCTCCCAGTACCGCCAGCCACCGCTGCCCTCGGCGTCCTCGCGGTCGGCCGGGTGGCAGAGGACCGGCACGTCGAACGAGGGCGCGGTGCCGCGGTGGTCGGTGTGGCCGTGGCCGAGCACGATCCGCGTCAGGCCGCCGAGCGAGGCGGCGGCGCGCGCGACGGCCGGCACCATCACGCGGGCGCCGGCGTCGAACATCAGCACGCCGTCGCCGTCGCGGATCAGATAGACGGTGCAGCGCGCCGGGTCGTTGCCCTGCACGCGCCAGACGCCGTCGGCGACGGGCTCGGGCTCCCCGCTGCCGGCGAAGTGCTGCGACAGCTTCGTGCGGACGTTGAACGCCTTGGCCAGCCGCGCCTCCGCCTTCGAGCCCGCCGGGGGCAGCGCTCCGAGCTGCCGCGCGAGCTCCGCCCCGTTGACGTAGAAGTCGTTGCGGACGATCTTGCCGTCGCCGTTGAAGCGCACGACGTCGACGCCCTCGATCGACACCCGCGCGCCGTTCGGCTCGAAGCCCTGGAACGTGGCCGGCCCGGCGAACGTGGCGGTCAGCCGCCAGCGCGCGGCGGCGCTGTCACCGGACTCGACGATGTCCAGCACCTCGAAGGCGAAGTCCGGGAAGGCCGCCCAGAGCCCTTCGAAGTACGCGATGAGGTCGTACTTGGTCGCGTTCTCGAGGAGCCCCTGGCCGTTGATCACGGCGTCCTCGGCGTAGACCCGCTGCTGCGGCGAGCTGTCCCCGTGCCGGATCGACCCGAAGTACTCGCGCGCGACGCTGCTCTCCATGGCTGCGGACACTACTGTTGCCTGCCGTGAGCGAGTCGACGCGTCGTCGAGAGGTCGGTCGCGGCGAGCGCGTCGTGCCGGGGGTCTGGCGGCTCAGGTTGCCGTTGCCGTGGCCGGGCGTGCCCCACTGCAACGCGTGGGCGCTGGCCGCCGGCGACGGGATCGTCCTGGTCGACACCGGCATGCACGAGCCCGGCTCGCTCGGCCACCTCGAGCGCGCGCTCCAGCAGGTCGGCCTGAAGATCGAGCACGTCCGGCTCCTCGTCTGCACGCACGCGCACGCCGACCACTACGGCCAGGCCGCCGCGATCGTCGACCGCGCGGGGTGCGAGCTGTGGATGCACCCGCGCCACGAGCACATGCTCAAGTACGCGTCAGATCCCGAGGCGGCGATGGAGGCGCGGATCCAGACCGCGCTGCAGAGCGGCGTCCCCGAGGCGCCGCTGCGCAAGCTCATGGAGGAGCGCAAGGACGCGGGCACCGGCATCGAGCGGATCGTCACGCCCGACCGCGATCTCGTCCCGGGCGTCGAGATCCAGACCGACCTGGGCACGTGGACCGTCCACGAGACGCCCGGCCACGCGCCCTCGCACGTCTGCCTCTTCCAGCCCGACAAGCGGATGCTGATCAGCGGCGACCACCTGCTCGGGCGCGTCTCGCTCTACTACGACTTCGGCTACACGCCCGACCCGGCGGGCGAGTTCCTGCGCTCGCTCGACGTGGTGGACGCGCTCGACGCACGGCTCTGCCTGAGCGGCCACGGCCGCACCTTCACCGACGTGCGCGCGCACGTGGAGGCCAACCGCACCACGGTCCAGGCGCGGCTGGCGCGGGTGGAGGAGGTGCTGCGCGAGCACGGGCCGATCACCGCGTTCGACGCGCTCCCGCACGTCTACGGCAAGCCGGTCACGCCGATCACCGCGTCGTGGTGGCTGAGCGAGACGCTCTCCTACCTCACGCATCTGGCGGTGCTGGGCCGGGCGGAGCGCGAGTCGGGCGAGCCCGCGGAGCGCTGGAAGGTCGCCTCCGCACAACCTTGACACACCCGTGTCAGGGTTGCTCTAGAATGCGCTCATGCGCATCGACGAGCTGTTGGCGGCCAGCGAGGAACCGGTCTTCTCGTTCGAGTTCTTCCCGCCCAAGACCGAGGACGGCGAGCGCAACCTCTACGCCGCGCTCGGCGAGCTGCGCTCGATGGAGCCCGCGTTCGTCTCGGTCACCTACGGCGCGGGCGGCTCGACGCGCGGCAAGACGATCGAGATCGTCAAGCGCATCAACGCCGAGTACGGCATGGAGGCGATGGCGCACTTCACCTGCGTCGGCGCCACGGTCGACGAG
>DATMVO010000545.1:0-7368 GCA_035563115.1 Solirubrobacteraceae bacterium | reverse complement strand
CGCGTCCTCGAGGCCCGGATCGAGCACGAGGAGGACCTCGTCGCCGGACTCGATGATGGTGTCGGCCTTGGGCACGAAGCCGTGGCCGGAGCGCAGCAGGGAGATGATGAGCGAGCCCTCGGGGAGCGCCATGTCCGAGACCCGGCGGCCCGCCGCCGGCGAGCCGTCGAGCACCTCGACCTCGATGATCTCGAGCTGCTCGTCGCGCAGGTCGAGCAGATGCACCGTGCCGTACGACGGCACCTCGTGCTCGATGAGACGCAGGATCAGGTCGGTCGCGCTCACCGCCGGCTGGATGCCGAGGAGCTTGAAGTGGTCCAGGTTGCGCGGGTTGTTGACGCGGGCGATGATCCGCTCGCAAAGGTACTTCTCCTTCGCGACCTGGCAGATCAGCAGGTTGTCCTCGTCGTCGCCGGTGACCGCGACGACCAGATCCGCGCGCTGGATCCCCACGCGCTCGAGCTCCCACAGCTCCGTCGCGTCGCCGTACTGGACGGCGTGCTCGAGCTCCTGCTCGACCGTCAGGTAGCGCCGGCGGTCCTGCTCGATGAGCGTGACCTCGTTGTGCTTCTCGATGAGCTCGCGGGCGAGGTTCCAGCCGACCTTGCCGCCGCCGCAGATGACGACGTACATCAGGCGGAGACCCCGAGCACGCGCTCGAACTCGTTGATCGCGAACTGCGTCGGGCAGATCGTCTCCAGCCCCTGCTGCGAGTACCACGACGCGCGCGCGGGATCGAGCACGCGCGCGATGACGCGCTCCACGCCGAACCGCTTCTGCGCGATCTGGGCGATCACGAGGTTGGTGTTGTCGCCGTTGGTGGACGCGACGAACACGTCGGCGTCCTCGATCCCCGCTTCGAGCAGGGCGTCGACCTCGAGCGCGGTGCCGACCGTGAAGCGGCCGCCGGCGTCCTCCCAGGAGGTGGGCTGGTTGGCGTCGAGGCGCTCGTGGCTGAGCGGGTCCTCATCCAGGACCGACACCTCGTGGCCGGCGGCCAGCGCGGTCTTCGCCACGGTGGAGCCGACGCGGCCCGCTCCGACGATCAGTACGAACACGAGGGCCGACTCTACTGGGACGCGGCGGCCGGGCGGCGCGCCGGCTCCTGCTCGGGCGGCGCGGTGATGATCACACGACATGGGGCCTTGGTGATCACGTACTTGGTCACGTCCCCCACGAAGGCCTCGTTGCGCCCGCCGCCGAGGCCGCCGAGCAGCGCGCCGCCGCGGACCTTGGAGGGCGGCTCGGCCGCGAGGACGATCGCCTCGACGCCGCGGCGCTTGGCCTCCTCGACGATCGCCTGGCCGGTGCGGCGGGAGCGGACGGTGGCGGTCGCGACCTCGACGCCCTCGTACTCCTCCCCCACGGCCTTGGCCCTGCGGAGCGCCGCGCGGGCCTGCTCGCGCTGCGCGTCGGGGAGGCGCGCGTCGATCGGCAGCGCCATCGGGACCTCGAAAATCCACAGCGCCTCGATGGTGGCGGACGCGTCCTCGGCCTCGTCGACCATCTCCTCGGACGCGAGCCGGCCGGCGGTCTGGATGATGTCGTCGTCCAGGTCGTCGCCGCGAAGCGGGACGAGGATCGAGCCGTACTCGGCGTCGTGCGTGTCGCGGTGCTGGAGCGCGCCCTGCGGGACCGTGACGCGGCGGGTGAGCGGCTTCTCCTCGGCCTTGCGGTAGGCGACGTAGAGCAGCAGGCCGGCCGCCATCCAGCCGAGCCCGACGTACCGGGCGCCCTCGTGGAGGATCACGACCGAGAGGAGCGCGAAGGCCGACGCGGCGGCGCCGACGACGGCGGGGATCGGCAGCTCGCCGCCGCGGAACCTGACGTTCAGCGGGATCTTGTACGGCCGCGGGCGGTCGGGCTCCTTGTAGCGGGAGACGATGATCGCCGCGTGCGCGATCGTGAACGCGAGCATCGCGCCGAACGCGTAGATGCCGACGAGGAACTCGATGTCCTTGGTGAGCGTGAGCGCCGCGGCCATCACGGCGGCGAGGACGATCACGACGTACGGCGTGGCGCGCGTCGGGTGCAGGCGGCCGACGGCGGAGGGGATCTGGCGGTTGGTGGCCAGCGAGTAGGCGAGCCTCGACAGGCCCAGCATCGCCGACTGCGCCGCCGCGATCAGCGTCAAGACGGCGAGGACGGCGACGACGTACGGAAGGGAGTCGGCCAGCCACTGCGGCTCCAGCGCACCGGCGACGCCGGAGAGCGGGTGCTCGAGGAAGGTGGTGCCGAGCTCGGTCTCCCCGTTCTCCACCGGGAGCGCGCTGAGCGCCACGAGCGCGATGCCGGTGTAGACGACGAGCACGGTGCCGCCGACGGTGGACACCAGCCGCTTGAGGCCGCGCCGGCCGACCGCGACCTCGCCCGCCAGGCCGGAGGCCGACTCGAGGCTCGTGAACGCGACCGTGGCGAGCGTGAGGGCGAAGATGAAGTCGCCCCACGACGGCGTCGTGCCGAGGTCGATCTGGTCGCCCAGCAGCGTGAAGTCCAGGACCGTGAAGACGCCGACGACGATGATCAGCGCCTGCACCGCCAGGTCGGCGATCACCAGCACCAGGATCCGCTTGGCCCGCTGGGGCGAGAAGCCGAGCACGTTGCGCACCGCGACGTAGACGACGACGGCGAGCATGAAGAGCGTCTCCCCCACGCCCGAGTACGTCACGTCCCACAGGACCGCGAAGTAGTCCGTGGTCATGAACGCGCAGACCGCGATGAGGATGAGGAAGTCGAGCAGCACCGCCCAGGCGGCGACGAACGACCACACCTCGTTGAAGGCGTATCTGGCGAAGACCGTCGAACCCGCGCGCTCCTGGTGCAGCGAGGCGCCCTCGACGTAGGTCATCACCGCGAGGGCGAAGAAGAGGCCGGCGATCAGGAAGACGACCGGCGTGAGGCCGAGCGCGTTCTCGGCGACGACGCCCAGGGTGAAGTAGATCGCGCCCGCGATGCTCGTGTAGACGACGGCGAACAGCACCGGCGAGCCGAGCGAGCGGCGCATCATCGGGGTGCCGTCGCGCTCAGCCACGCTCCCCCATCCCGCCGGTCTTGACCTGGAGCCAGCCGCGCAGGACGCCGAACGCGGTGAGCAGCACGCCGAGGATCGTGCCGAGGGCGAGCGGGCCGCCGCCGTTGGCGATCGTCGTGGCGAGCATCGCCAGTCCGACGAGCGTCGTCAGGACGGCGAGGACGAAGCTGGCGTTGCGGAAGGCGCCGGTGCGCATCTACGCCCCCGCGCGCGCCCGCGCGCCGAGCGGCTTGCGGCGCTCGTCCGGCGCGGACTCGATGATCACCCGGCACGGGCGCTCGGCGAGCACGGTCTCGACGGTGTTGCCGAAGAGCGAGGTGCTGCGGCGGGCGGGGAGCGGCATGACGATCGCGGCGGCGCGCATCTGGATCGCCTCGTTGACGATCAGCCGCCCCGCCTGACCGGCGCGGACCTTCTCGTAGTGGCCCGAGACGCGGCGCCCGCCCTGGAGCTTGGCGCGCTCGACGATCTCGCGCGCGGCCTGCTCCTCCTCGGGGAGGCGGGCGTCGATCGGGGCGGAGTTCGGGACGATGATCGGGACCAGCACGTGGATGCCGCGGCGCCGGCGCGCGGCGAGCTTCGCCGCGATCGCGACCGCGCCCGGAGCGTACTCCCCGGGGTCGATGGCCACGAGAACCGACTCGTACTCGGCCTCCCGGTCGGTGACGGGCTGGGGCGTGGCGACCTTGACCGTGGTGGTGAGGTCGAGGCCCTGGTGGCGGCGGTAGAGGACGTAGACGCTGATGCCGAGCACCATCCACGCGGCGCCGGAGAGGCCGACCACCGGGTCGAGCAGGGAGACGACGAAGAACGAGAGGACGGTGCCGGTGAGGCCGACGACGGCGTAGGGCGGGAGCTCGTGGCCTCTGAACCTGAGCGTGCCGGGGCTGCGGTAGGGGCGTCGTTCGTCGGGCGCGGTGACGCGGAGGCGGATGACGGCCAGGTGGGCCATCGAGAACGACAGCATCGCCCCGAACGCGTAGATGGAACCGAGGAAGTCGGCCTGCCCGGGCAGGATCGCGAGGATCGCGACCGCGCCGAACACGAGGATCCCGATGTACGGCGTCTGGTAGCGCGGGTGCAGCTGGCGCATCTGGTCGGGCAGCTGGCGGTGCAGGCCCATCGAGTAGACGAGCCGCGACACGCCGAGCACGCCCGCGTTCGTCGCCGCGATGAGGATCGTCACCGCGAGCACCGCCACGTAGACCTCCGCCGCGCCCGCCAGCGAGCCGAGGTCCATCGCCTGGACGATGCCGACGATCGGGTTGTTCGCGTAGCCCCCGTCCTCGCTGCTGACCCCCAGCAGCGTCTGGCAGTCGGTCTGGCCTGGGCCCGTGCACTCGACGGGGAGCGCGGCGAGGGCGATGATCGGCAGCGTGAAGTAGATGGCGAAGACCGCGTACATCACACGGCGGATCGCGGCGGGGATCGTCGTGTCCTCGTCGCGGGCCTCCCCCGCCATGTTGGAGATCGTCTCGATGCCCGTGTAGGCGATCGTGCCGATCGGGATGGCGAGGAGGAGCTCGCCGAGCGTCGGGGCGGTGCCGAACGGCTCGAGGTTGCGGAGCAGGAGCTCGGCGTCGAGGACGAGGAAGACGCCGATCACGACGATCGCGACCTGGCTGAGGAAGTCGACGACGGCGAGGACGACGTTGATCGCGACCGCCTCGGAGACGCCGCGGACGTTGACGACCGCGAGCAGCGCGACGAGGCACGACGCGAAGAGGATGTCGCCGGGCGAGGTCGCGAAGAACTCGTGGACCACGTCGCTGGCGTAGTGCGCCGCGAAGAACGCCGAGATGGCGATCGTGATCACGTAGTTGAGCATCTGCGCCCAGGCGGTGAAGAACGACCACAGCTCGTTGAACGCCCGCCGGGCGAACAGCGACGCGCCGCCCGCCTCGGGGTACATCGCGGTCGCCTCCGCGTACGTCGTGGCGGTGCAGTAGAAGAGCGCGCCGGCGAGGATGAAGACCAGCGGCGTGAACCCCAGCGCCAGCGCCGCGACGAGGCCGAGCGCGTAGTAGATCGACGAGCCGACGTTGCCGTAGGCGGTCGAGAAGAGCGCGTTCGTCCCGAGGACCCGCTGGAGCCCGTGCAGCTGCCGTCGAGCCAAGGTGGCGCGCAGACTACCTGCCTGAGGCGCGCGCGGCGCGGTGTTCAGGCGGGTGGGTCTGCGGTTCAGCGCCGCGGGCCGAAGGGCGGCTCGGCGGCGAGGAACAGCACGACGAAGGCCGCGACCGCACCGGCGACCGACGCCACCGCGCTGTCCGTGACGGCCTGGATCACGAGCGCGACGGCGAGCACCACGATCGCGAACGCGAGCACCACCAGCAGCCGCACGGTCTCCCGGCTCATCCGTCCCTCGCCTCCCCGCGCGGCCGGCGTCGGGTGGCGTGCTGCCAGGCGCTCTGGGAGAACCAGTAGAGCGCCGGCCGCGGAAGCTCCTTGCCGCGTCGGCCGGCCAGGTGACGCGCGAGCCGACCCGGACCGATCGGCCTGGCGCCGAGCGTGCGGAGCGCGTCGTCGAGCTGCTCCGCCGTGATCGTGCGGCCGGGCAGCCGTGAGGTGAGCGTGCGGTGGAGGTCATCCGCGTCGACCCGCCGGCCGGGCAGACGGGCGAGGACGCGGTGCTTGCGGACCGACGGGTCGAGCAGCGCGCTGCGGAGCACGTCGGGCGGGATCGGCGGGTCGCTCACGCGTCGGGTGCGGCGCGGCGGTTCGTGTGGGCGACGGCGGTGTGGTGGGCGTGGGGGTCGTGGATGGGTGGGTCCGGGGTGATGCGGCGGAGGACGATGAGGGCGGTGGCGAGGAGCTCGAGCGGGAGGCCGAGGGCGATGAGGAGGCCGCCGGCGAGGTCGAGGGCGAGGGTGTCGGTGAGGTGGACGAGGAGGCCGCCCGGGAGCCAGAGGAAGAGGCCGAGGGTGGCGAGGCGGTGGAGCATCAGGCGATGGTGAGGGTGTGGTCGGCGGCGCCGCGGAGGGTGGCGAGGCGGGCGGCTTCGTCGGCGAGGGCGTCGGGGTCGAGCTCGGTGAGGGGCTCGATCTCGATGGTGAGGCGCTTGCCCGTGGTGCGGGCGCGCCAGAGGCCGGCGAGGGTGCCGTCGAGGAGGACGGCGCCGGGGCCGGAGACGGGGCGGTGGAGGCGCTTGCGCAGCTCGGGGTCGGGCGTGAGCCAGGAGCGGTCGGGGTGCTGGAGGAAGGGGTCGCGCTCGGGAAGGAGCCGGACGCCGGTGGCAGGCGGGGGCGCGGCGAGCGCGTCGGCGTCCTCGGCGAGGGCGAAGAGCTTCGCGCGGGGGTGGCTGTCGGAGGTGACGGGGACGAGCTCGGGCGCGAGCTGCTCCCACAGCCGGCGCGCGTGCGGCTTGGCGAGGCCGCCCCAGGCGCCGAGGTCGGCGGCGGTGGCGGGGGCGTAGGCGCGGAGGAAGCGGCGGGCGGCGTCGAGCGGGTCAGCGGCCGCGGCGGGCGGCGCCCCGAGGAGGAAGCGGCGCTCGGCGTCGGCGCGCATCCCGGCGGCGGTGCCGCCGTACCGCCAGAGCATCGGCGCGACGTGGTGCGAGCCGCAGCCCTTGCACCACGGCATCAGCTCCGGCCGCACCCGCTCGCGTAGCGCGGCGTGGAGCTCGTCCTTGGTGAGCGCGGCGCCGCCGTCGAGCACGGCGCGGACCGCGTCGGCGACGTCGTCGAGCGCCGCGCGCGGCGAGAGGCCGTACTCCGCGCACACGCGCTGGACCTGCTGCCCGAGCTGCGCCCCGAGCTCCGCGTCGTCGCCGGAGAGCAGCGCCGGGCCGAACAGCGGCACGTCACCGGGCGCGACCAAGTGGAGCGCGCCGCGGAGCGTGAAGCCGACGACCAGCTCCCCCGAGTCGACGGCCGCGACGTACCCCTCACGCGTCACCGACGACGAGCGGGCGGCGAGCGCCAGCAGCGCCGCACCGCGGGCGAAGTCCGACACCGGCACCGCGGCGGCCTCGGCGAGCGGCACGTCGCGCCGCTCCCCCTGCCCGTGCCGCGCGGCGCGGAACGCCAGCGCCTGCGCGCGTGAGATCACCAAGCCGCGGCGGTCATCGCTTCACGAACTCGGTCCAGTCCGCCGCGCTGGCGGCAGACGATCTGCACCGGTTCCCACGGCGCGAGCCTACCCGCGGGGACGGACCGCGCGCAGTCTCGGGCATCGTGTGACGCCTTTGTCCCGCATACCGGGACAAAAGCGTCACGCAGCGGCGTGAGCTACTGGCCGGGGACCCAGAGGCGGGAGGCGCCGCCGCCGGTCTGCGAGGAGGAGCCGCCGGGCTGGCCGCCCGGAGCGCCGCCCGCGGGATCGCCGGGGCCGGCCGG
>DATMVO010000544.1:0-6019 GCA_035563115.1 Solirubrobacteraceae bacterium | reverse complement strand
TGGACCGGGCCGGGCTGAGTGCGCGGGACTGCGTCTTCGTGGGCGACGCCGAGTGGGACATCCGCGCGGCCGGCCGGCTGGGCATCCCCTGCATCGGGGTGCTCACCGGCGGCATCGGGCCGAGTGAGCTGCGCGCCGTGGGGGCGGTCGAGGTGTACGACGGCCCCGCCGCGCTGCTCGCGGCGTTCGACGACTCGCCCCTCGCCCGCCTCGCCGGCGGTGCCGGCCGCCAGGTCGACGGTGATCGCGCCGGAGCGGGTGCGGTAGTCCAGGACGTCGGTGCCGGCGCCGCCGTCGAGCGCGTCCGCGCCGCTGCCGCCGTCGAGCGTGTCGTCGCCGCTCCCACCCTGCAGCGTGTCGTCGCCCTCGTTGCCGGAGAGCCGGTCGCTGCCGTCGCCGCCCTGGACGGTGTCCGCTCCCGGACCGCCGACGACGGTGTCGTCGCCGCCGCCCGCGCGGAGCGTGTCGTCGCCGGCGCCGCCGTCGACCGTGCTCCACCAGCTGTTGCCGATCAGCTCGTCGTCGCCCGTGCCGCCGTAGAGGTCGTCGACGTCGCCGCCGACGTTGTCGTTCTCGCCGGGCGCGCCGTCGTTGGCCGTGCCGTCGGCGCTGACGACCACACGGGTCGAGCGGGCGCGGTAGTCGGCGGCGTCCTGGCCGTCGCCGCCGGCGTAGGTGTCGGCGCCGCCGCGGCCGTCGAAGCTGTCGTCGCCCCGATTGCCGCGCAGGGTGTTGGGGCCGTCGCTGCCGACGAGCCGGTCGCTGCCCGCGCCGCCGTCGACCTGCTCGACCGTCGCGCGGATGTCGTCGTCCTCCCCCGCCTGGCCGTCGTTGCGGACGTCGTCGAGCGCGACGTGGAGGTCCGCGGTGCGGCCGGAGAGGTCGGCGACGTCCCAGCCGGCGCCGCCGTCGATCGTGTCCGCCCCGGTGCCGCCCGCGTCGCCGAACGTGTCGTCGCCCGCGCCGCCGAGCAGCGTGTCGTCGCCGGGCGAGCCGACGAACGTGTCCTTCTTCGCGCCGCCGGTGACGGTGTCGTTGCCGGGACCGTCGATCAGCGTGGCGCCGACCGTCACCTCCGGCGCGATCGTGAGGGTGTCGTCGAGGTCGCCCAGGTCCACGCGGAGCGCGCTGATGCCGCTCGTGGAGAGCTGGCTCACGACCGTGCCGTCGTCGCGGACGACATACTTGCCGCTGGTGACGCCCACCGTGATGCGGTTGGTCTCGAACGGGCCGGCGGTGACGCGGAGCGTCGGGCCCTGGACGTCGACGGTCAGCGCGTGGGCGGTCGCGGGAGCGCCGAAGGCGGTGAGCGCCGCGGCGAGCGGCAGGATGGAGCGAAGGCGAGACATGTCCGGGTGTGCGCCGCCCGGGGCCGGGCGGCAAGCGGCACCCGGGCGTTCAGCTCACGTGGTCGGCCTGACCGGGGGTCACCTTGAGGGGGTCGCCCGCGCGCCTCACGCCCTCGTCCAGCGGCAGGCGCGCCAACGCGTCGCTGAGCCGGGCGCCGTCGGGCGTCGTCAGGTCGAAGTCCAGCTCCAGCAGCGGGATGAGGACGAACCTGCGGCTGAGGACCTGCTCGTGCGGGAGCGAGAGCCGCTCCGAGCTGTACGCGACGTCGCCGAGGAGCAGGAGGTCGACGTCGATCGGGCGCGGGCCGTGGCGGACGTAGCCGGGCTCGTCGGCCAGGACGCGGCCGCGCTCCTTCTCCACCGACTTGCACGCGTCGAGCAGCCTCTCCGGCGACAGCTCCGTCTCGATCCGGATGCAGGCGTTGAGGAACGCCGGCTGGTCGAGGATCTCCCCCACCGGGTCGGTGTCGTAGGTCGCCGACGACGCGGTGACGCGCACGCCGTGCTGCGGGAGGAGGTCGACGGCGGCCTGCAGGTGCGAGCGGCGGTCGCCGACGTTGGAGCCGAGGCCGAGGTACCCGACCGCGCTCACGCCGGCTCCTCCTCGCCCTGCCAGATCCACCGCTCGGGGTCGAGGTCGAGCGCCGCGGCGATGTTCAGCAGCATCCCCTGGGCGAGGAACGGGACGGCCTCGCCCTGCTCCACGCGCGCGAGGGCGCCGATGTCGTCGCGCAGCTGCTCGTAGCGGCGCCGGGCGAGCGCGCGGACGTCCTCGTCGGCGGAGGCCGCGTAGGTCTGCAGCTGGAAGAGGAGCAGCTCGCGGTCGGCGAGCATCTCGATGTACGCCTCGCCCATCGCGGGGAGCCGGTCCTCGCCGTCCGGCAGGCCCTCGACGGCGCGGCTGAACGTCTGGTGCGTGAGGTCGAAGCAACGCTCCACGCACGCGAGGAAGAGCTCCTTCTTCGTGCCGTAGAGGCGGAAGAGGTACGGCTGGGAGATGCCGGCGCGCTTGGCGATCGCCTCGGTCGGCGTGCCGTGGTAGCCGGTGACGGAGAACTCGGCGATGGCCGCCGCGAGGACGTCCTCGCGCCGCTCCTGGGCGGTGAGCCGGGTGCGGGGGGCGGCCATTCTCCGCGGCGGCGCGGGCCGGGTCGGCCGCGTCAGTCCTCTTCGTCGTCGGCGCGCTCGCGCCAGACGGTGACCGAGACCTCGTCGACCGGCAGGGCGATCGGCGGCTCGGGCTTGATGCACTTCACCGAGACGTACTCGGCGTCGTAGTCGGCGAGGAGCCGGTCGGCGATCGCGGTGCTGAGCCGCTCCAGCGTCTTGTACGAGCGCTGCTGGGCGACCAGCGCGACGGTGTTGCAGACCTCGCCGTAGTCGACGGTGTCCTCCACCAGGTCGGTGACGGTCGCGTCGGGCTCGCCGACCTCGAGGGTGATGTCCACCAGCAGGCGCTGGCCGATCTCGCGCTCGGCTGCCGTCACCCCGTGGTGGGTGTAGAGCGACAGCCCGACGATCTCGATGCTCACGACGGTCTGGAAGCCGTCGTCGCCGGCGTCGAACTCGTCGTCGTCGTCGGCGATGTCGTCGCGGTCTGACTCGTCGTCGGCCATGTGGGTGGGAACGTAGCAGCGGCGACCGTCAGGGCGTCCCGCACCGGCGCGACGTCGTGGACGCGGAAGAGGCGCGCGCCGCCGCGGAGCGCGAGGACGTTGGCGGCGATGGTCGCCGGGAGCCGGTCGTGGACCTCGCGGCCGGTGAGCTTGCCGAGGAAGCCCTTGCGGCTGACGCCGATCAGGATCGGCCGACCGAGCGCGGCGAGCTCGTCGAGGCGGCGGAGCAGCTCGAGGTTGTGCTCGACGGTCTTGCCGAAGCCGATGCCGGGGTCGAGGTGGATGCGGTCCTCGGCGATGCCCTGGCTCGTGGCGAACGCCAGCCGCTCCTCCAGGTGGGCCTTGACGTCGTCGACGACGTCGTCGTAGACCGGGTCGTCCTGCATCGTCCGCGGCTCGCCGCGCATGTGCATCAGGCAGCAGTCGACCTTGGCGTCGGCCACGTACGCCGCCAGCTCGGGCTCGAAGCGGAACGCGCTGACGTCGTTGACGTACGTCGCGCCGGCCTCCACGGCCGCGCGCGCGACGCTCAGCTTGGTCGTGTCGATCGAGAGCTGCGCCCCGGCGGACCTCAGCCCTTCGATCACCGGCACCGTCCGCGCGATCTCCTCCTGCGCGCCGACCGGCAGCGCCCCGGGCCGGGTCGACTCGCCGCCGACGTCGAGCACGTCCGCGCCCTCGCGCGCGAGCTCCAGCCCGTGCGCGACCGCGTCGTCGTGGCGCAGGTACCGCCCGCCGTCCGAGAACGAGTCCGGCGTGACGTTGACGATCCCCATGACCAGGAAGGGCGGCTCCACCCCGCCGAGGCTATCCCGCCCGCCGGGGGCGAACCCTGCCGCGCCAGGACCTACCGGCATGGCGTGGACGCCTCGACCCTGCTCGCCCTCACAACCGCGCTCGCCTCCGGCGAGCCCGTCTTCGTGCCCTGGCGCCGCGAGGTCGCGGACGCCCTCCCGGCCCTCCACACCACCGTCGCCGCCTTCGACCCGGGCCCGCGCGACGCCGGCCACGCCTCCGCCCGCTGGCTCCGCGACCACGCCCTCGACGCCCCGCCGACCTCCGCCACCCGCCTCCTGGTCCGCGACGGCGTCCTCCTGGGCTTCTACGCCCTCGCCAACGGCCAGGCCGAGCTCTCCTCCTCCCACCAGAAGCGACTCGGCTCCCGCCGCCCCACCCAGCCCGCCGTCGTTCTCACCCAGATCGCCCGTCACGCCGACGCCCCACCCGGCACCGGCCGCGATCTCGTCAACGCCGCGCTCTCGACGGCGCGCCGTGTCACGGAGTACTCAGCAGCGACCGTCCTGGCGCTCGACCCGTACGACGAGGCGACGGCGGAGATGTGGCGCGCGCGGTACGGCTTCCGCACGTCACGTACGGGGGCGGCCGGAGGCCTCAAGCGGCTGTGGACGCCGCTGCACCGCAGCTAGAAGAACCGGCCTTCGCGCTCGAGTCGCGCGAGGAACGCGTCAGCTTCGGCCAGCTGCGCGTGCAGCTTGGGGTCGCGGAGCGCCTCTTCGTACTCGTCGGCGTCGATGACCATGATGGACGTGTGCCGGTCCTGGCGCAGCTGGCTGTCGGCGATCACGATCATGCCGACTAAAAGTACCACGCGTGTCCCTGGAGACGCAAGCGGGGTCCGGAACGACGAAGCGCCCCTCCCGGGGCGCTTCGAAGATGCGATCTGAGCGAGCTATCGCCGAATCGGAAGTGGGCCGGCGGAGGAGAGACAGTGCACCGGCACGTCTCTTCTTCGTCGGGCCGCTTCCGCACGGCGAGAGCCGGTCAGATGGGCTTGGGCTTCTCCTGGTCGAGAGCGCGGGCCTCGGCGCCGGCGAGGCCGGGGCGCGGGACCGGGCGGGGGCCGGCCTGCGGCCCGCCGCTGCGCTCGCCGGCGGGGAGCTCGGGCGTGCCGGAGGGCGCCGACGGCGTCTCCTCCTCCACCCCGAAGACCTCCTCCTCGGTCTTGCCTTCGAGCAGCGCCTCGAACTCGGACTTCTCGATCGTCTCGCGGCGGACGAGGATCTGCGAGATCCGCTCCAGGTCCTCGCGGCGCTCGGTGAGGATGTCCTTGGCCTGCTGGTGGGCGCCCTCGACGATGCGGCGGATCTCGTCGTCGATCTCGCGCGCCAGCTCGTCGGAGTAGTCCGGCTCGGACGCGAACTCGCGGCCCAGGAACGGCTGGCCGTGGTCGTGGCCGAAGACGCGCGGGCCGAGCCGCTCGCTCATGCCGAACCGCATGACCATCTGCTTCGCGGTCGCGGTGATCTTCTCGAGGTCGTTCGACGCGCCCGTGGTGATCTCGTCGAAGACGATCTCCTCCGCGGCACGGCCGCCGAGCGTCATCGCCATCGAGTCGAGCAGCTCCGCGCGCGTGGTGAGGAACTTGTCCTCCTGCGGCATCGAGATCGTGTAGCCGAGCGCCTGGCCGCGGCCGACGACGGAGATCTTGTGCACCGGGTCGGCGTGCTCGAGGAAGTGGCCGACCAGCGCGTGGCCCATCTCGTGGTACGCGGTGATCAGGCGCTCCTTCTCGCCCATGACCCGGGTCTTCTTCTCGGGTCCGGCGACGACGCGCATGATGCCCTCTTCGAGCTCGGTCTGGCCGATCTCGCGCTTGCCGTTGCGGGCCGTGAGCAGCGCCGACTCGTTGACGAGGTTCGCCAGGTCCGCGCCGGTGAAGCCCGGGGTCTGGCCCGCGAGCGAGTCGACCTCGATCTCCTTGGCCAGCGGCTTGCCGCGCGTGTGGACCTCGAGGATCTTCGCGCGGCCCTTGCGGTCCGGCCGGTCGACCACGATCTGGCGGTCGAAGCGGCCCGGGCGCAGCAGCGCGGGATCGAGGATGTCCGGACGGTTGGTGGCGGCAATCAAGATGATGTTGTCCTTCATCTCGAAGCCGTCCATCTCGACGAGCAGCTGGTTGAGCGTCTGCTCGCGCTCGTCGTGACCGCCGCCCATGCCGGCGCCGCGGTGGCGGCCGACGGCGTCGATCTCGTCCATGAAGATGATGCAGGGCGAGTTCTGCTTGGCCTGCTCGAAGAGGTCGCGCACGCGGGA
>DATMVO010000543.1:0-5861 GCA_035563115.1 Solirubrobacteraceae bacterium | reverse complement strand
GCCGAGCAGGTCGCGCGCGACGCGGGCGTCGACGCGAGCAAGGTCCGCGCCGCGGCGGCCGACGTCGGCAGCGCCGAGGGGTGCGCGGAGCTGACGCGCGCCGAGCCCGACATCGACGTCCTCGTCGCCAACACCGGCATCTTCAAGCCGCACCCCGTCTTCGAAATCCCCGACGACGAGTGGCTGCAGGTCTTCGAGGTCAACGTCCTGCACGCGGTGCGGCTCTCGCGTCACTACGTCCCGCGGATGATCGAGCGCGGTTGGGGCCGGTCGATCTTCGTCTCCAGCGAGTCGGCGCTGCAGATCACGCCCGAGATGGTCCAGTACGCGATGTCGAAGACCGCGATGCTCGCCGTCCAGCGCGGCATCGCCGAGTCGTTCCCGGCGAGCGGCGTCACGTTCAACACGATCATGCCGGGGCCCACGCTCACCGACGGCGTCCGCGAGATGCTCGGCGGCGGCACCGACGCGGAGATCGAGGAGAAGGGCCGCGCGTTCGTGGAGGAGGAGCGGTCCAGCTCGCTCCTCAAGCGCCTGATCGACCCGGAGGAGGTCGCGAACCTCGCGGTCTACCTCGCGAGCGAGCAGGCGTCCGCCACCACCGGCGCGGCGCTGCGCGTCGACGGTGGGGTCTTGAGGGCGGCGATCGGCTAACGCTCCGAGTCGAGCGCCGCCATCTGCGGCGCGGCGTAGCGGTCCCCGGCCGCGGCGCCGCGCGGCACGGCGGCCTCGATCCGCGCGAGGTCGTCGCCCGACAGCTCGAGCGAGAGCGCGCCGAGCGCCTCCTCCAGCCGGTCTCGGCGGCGCGCGCCGATCAGCGGCACCACGTCCTCGCCGCGCGCGAGGACCCACGCGATCGCGACCTGCGCGACGCTCGCGCCCCCGCCGTGCTCGGACGCCACCCCACGCAGCGCCTCGGCCAGCGCGAGGTTGCGCTCGAGGTTCTCCCCGGCGAACCGCGGCGAGTGCGCGCGGAAGTCGTTGCCGGCCAGCTCCCGATCGGGCGACCAGTGGCCGGAGAGCAGCCCCCGCGAGAGCACGCCGTACGCGGTGACGGCGATCCCGAGCTCGCGCGTCACCGGCAGGATCTCGTCCTCCACCGACCGCGACAGGAGCGAGTACTCGATCTGCAGGTCGCTGATCGGGTGGACGGCGGCGGCGCGCCGGATCGTCTCCGCACCCACCTCGGACAGCCCGATGTGGCGCACGTAGCCGGCCTCGACCAGTTCCGCCACAGCGCCCACCGTCTCCTCGATCGGCACGTTCGGATCGAGCCGCGCCGGCCGGTAGACGTCGACGTGGTCGGTGTCGAGCCGCTTCAGCGTGTACGCCAGCGCCGACTTCACCGCGGCCGGCGACGCGTCGTAGCCCAGCCACGCCCCGTCCGGCCCGCGCTGCGCGCCGAACTTGACGGAGATCGTCACGTCGTCGCGCGCGCGGCCGCGGAGCGCTTCGGCGATCAGCAGCTCGTTGTGGCCCATGCCGTAGAAGTCGCCGGTGTCGATCAGCGTCACGCCGGCGTCGAGCGCCGCGTGGATCGTCGCGATCGACTCCGCGCGGTCGGCGGGGCCGTACAGGTCGGACATGCCCATCGCGCCGAGCCCGAGGGCGGAGACGGCGGGGCCGGTGGTGCCGAGGTTCCGGGAGGTCATGGCTGCCAAGCTAGGCGCGGTGCGGCGCGCAGAGAAACACCCGTCGGATGTGACGTCACAACGTGCCTGACCTTCGCCACCTGCGCGTCTTCGCCGCCGTCGCGCGCGAGCGGAACTTCACCCGCGCCGCCGAGCAGCTGCACCTCGCCCAGCAGGCCGTCTCCAAGACGGTCGGCCAGCTGGAGGCCGAGCTGGGCGTCGAGCTGCTGCACCGCACCACGCGCGAGGTCGAGCTGACGCCGGCCGGCCGCGTGCTGCTCGAGGACGCAACCGGCGTGCTCGCCGCCGCGGACGCCGCCTTCGCGCGCGCCAGAGCGATCGGCACCGGCGAGGCGGGCGTCCTGCGGGTCGGCGTCTCCCCGGCGATCCCGCCGCCCGAGTCCGAGGCCGTCGTCGCCGCCTTCCGCCGCGCCCGCCCCGGCCTGGAGGTCCACCTGTGGATGGCCCGCCCGCGCGACGTCGTCTCCGGCCTCCACGCGCGCGAACTGGAGCTCGCGCTCGTCCGCACCGTCCCGACCGACCCCGCGCTGGCCTCCGAGCACGTCGCGGACGTCCCGATGCAGCTCGCGGTCCCGGAAGGCCACCCGCTCGCCGCGCGGCGCGACACCGGCGCCGCGCTGCGCGACCTCGACGGCCACACCCTCGTCGTCTTCAACCCGCCCGGCACCCCGTACACCGACACGCTGACCGGCGCCATCCGGGCCGCCGGGGCGGAGGTCGCGCTCCACCGCTCCGGCGTCGTCGGCGGCGACGGCCTGGCGGACGTGGTCGACGGCCACGGCGTCGCGCTCGCGTCCGTGCTCCAGCCCGGGCGGGCCGGCGTCGTTCTCGTCTCGCTCGACGACCCGCCGGCCCTCCCGCTCCACGCCGTCTGGCTGCGCGCCGCCGCGCCGCCCGGCCTGCGTGAGCTCCTCCGCGCCGCCGCGACCGTCACGCCGCCAGCCGCACCCCGCTGAAGATCTGGCGCCGCTGGGGGAGGTCCCAGTTGCGGAACGTCCGCGAGACGACGCGGGGGGAGCTGGCCCACGAGCCGCCGCGCAGGACGCGGTGGCCGGTCCCGAAGAAGACCTCGCTGTACTCACGGTACGGGTGGGCCCGGAAGCCCGGGTAGCCGGTGAACTCGCTCGCCGTCCACTCCCACACGGCACCCACCCCCTGGAGCGCTCTGCCGTGGTCCCAGGTCGACGCCTTCTCCCATTCCTGCTCGGTCGGGAGCCTGGCCCCGAGGCTGCGCGCGAAGGCGTCGGCCTCGAACCACGACAGGTGCTGGACGGGGCGGTCGTCCTCCGCGCACGTCCACCCGAGTGGGTGCGTGATGTCGTACTCCTCCTTCCAAGCCCAGCCTTCGTCGCTCCACCACTCGCGCCGGACGTAGCCGCCGCCCTCGACGAAGTTCAGGAACGTCGCGTTGGCGATCGGCGTGCGGGTTATGCGGAACGCGCCGGTCTCCACCTCGTGGCGCGGCTTCTCGTTGTCGTAGGCGAAGCCGGCGTCCTCGGACGCGCCCATGGCGAACGGTCCGGCGGGGATCTCCACCCACGTGGGCTCGACGTTGGCGCGCGGCAACGACCCGTTGGGCGAGCCCGCCGCGTGGCCGCCGAGGAAGAGCGCCTGGCGCATCGTCTCGGTGTGCTGGAGCTCGTGCCGCAGCGCGAGCTCGTGCAGGTCGCGCTCGCCGTGCTCGTCCAGCACGCGGAGGGTGAGCGCGCGGACCTCGTCCAGGTAGGCGAGCGCCTGCGCGCGGTCCAGCAGCTCGATCGCGCCGCGCACCGCGCGCGGCGTCTCGAACGCGTCGTACGCGGCCGCGAGCTCGGGCTTGAGCAGCGGCGCGCCGGAGATGCGGTGCACGCACCACAGCTCCTCGTACGCGGCGATGTGCCCGAGATCCCAGACCAGTGGGCTCATGATGGGGTTCAGCGGCCGGTGCAGGGTGTCGTCGTCCAGCTCGGCGACGAGGCGGAGTGTGCGCCGGCGCGCCTCGTCGAGGGCGTCGATGAGGGCCATCCCGGCATCGTTGCAAGCCAACCGGGCGCCGTGTGACGGCTACCGGACAGGACATGACCTCTTCGGCATGCCTAACCGTCTTGGCGTTCCGGTGGGCGATGGTGCGAGAATCGGGGCCTGATGAGCTCCGAAGCACCGTCCCCCCGTCGCACCGACATCCTGCGGGCGTCGCCGCGGATGTTCGAGTCCGACATCCTCGACAAGCTCTCCCGGGTCCACCCGTCGGTCCCGGTGATCATCTTCGTCCCCGCGATCGTCGCCCTCGCCCTCTTCGGGCTCGAGCGCAACGGCGTCCCGGGCTTCCTCGGGCTGCTGCTCGGCGGGTACATCGTGTGGACGCTGACCGAGTACTGGCTCCACCGGATCGTGTTCCACTTCGAGCCGGACGCCAAGTGGGGTCGACGCCTGCACTGGATCATCCACGGCGTCCATCACGACCACCCGAACGACCCGATGCGGCTCGTCATGCCGCCCTCGGTCTCGGTTCCGCTCGCGCTGCTCTTCTACGGCCTCTTCGCGTTCACGCTCGGCCCCGACGCCGCGCCGGCGCTCGGCGCGGGCTTCTTCGCGGGCTACCTCTTCTACGACATGACGCACTACCACGTCCACCACCACAAGCCGAAGACGTGGGCCGGCCGCAAGCTCCGCGAGCTCCACATGCGCCACCACTTCCAGGACCACACGAAGTCCTACGGCGTCTCCGCTCCCTGGTGGGACACGATCTTCGGCACCGCCGCCAAGCGCCGCCGCAAGGAGCGTGCCGCCGGTTAGTCCCGCGCGCCGATCCGGTGCGACAGGTCGAGCTCCAGCGTGGTGACCAGCCGGTCGGTCACCGCGCGGAGCTCGTCCGCGTCGAGCGTCCCGACCCGCCGCAGGATCGCGTTCTTCGCGATCGGCGAGACGTTCAGCAGGTTCACGTACGCCTCGCGCCCGCCCGTCCCGTGCCGGCGCTCGTGCCCGAGCAGCAGCGCGGTCGGGTCGGCCCGCCGTCAACCGCCCGTAGAACCCCGCGCGCTCGATCTGCTCGATGTCGTCGTAGCGCTCGAGCTGCGCGAGCAGGTCGTCCTCGCTCTCGCGGCGCACAGCCTCGAGCGGGAACCCGACCGAGAAGGGGTAGAGCGCGAGGCAAATCGCCCCGCGTTCGAGCTGCTCCAGCGGCGCGGGCACGCGTGCGGTCCTCAGGACTCCCAGTCGGCGAGGATGCCGGCGTCGAGGCCGGTGTCCCGCTCGCGCTCCTCGGCCAGCACGGCGAAGTCGTCGTCGGTGAGCAGGTCGGTGACCGGGACCGGCTCGCCACGGCGCCGGCGCTCGAGGATGGGCGCCACGGTCGCGAACGCGTCGGGATCGACGATGTAGAAGACCGGCTTGCCGTGGCTCTGCACCTCGACGGGCCGGTGCTCGCGGACGGCGTCACGGGCGTCCTGCGGAAGGCGGACCTCGCGGCCGGGGACGACGACGCTGGCGGACATGCCGGACACCCTACGGCTCATCTGGCTAGTATCGCCGCTTTCCGCCGTTTTGTTGCAGAGTTGACGCACTCTCGTCGCAGAGTGCAAGGAAACGCCCGAGGTGCAGGGGGTTCGGCGCTAGCGTCGGAGCCCTTGCGCCGTGCGCTGAGGTTGTCCGCTGTCGTCGTCGTGTCCCTGCTCGTGGCGGGGACGCTGGTCGCCCTGCCGTCGTTCTCCGACGCGGCGGATCCCGGCGCGCTGCGCGACCAGCTGGGGCAGAACCAGGCGAAGGCGCAGTCGCTGAGCGCGCAGGTGGCGCGGCTGGCGAAGATCGAGCGGGCGCTGACCAAGCAGGTCGCCGCGCTGCAGCGGCGGCAGGCGGAGGTGCAGGCCGACCTGGACCGGGACGAGGCCGAGCTCGCGCAGGTGCGGGAGGACCTGGACCAGGAGCGCGCCCGCGCGCTGCGGCTGCGCAAGCGGCTCACCCAGGCCCGCGCGGCGCTCGCGACGCGGATGCTCGAGCGGTACAAGGCGCCGGACGTCGACGCGATCTCCGTCGTCCTCAACTCGGTCAGCTTCGCCGACCTGATGGAGCGCACCGCGTTCATCAAGCGGATCCAGGAGAACGACGAGGAGATCCTCGTCACCGTCCGCACCGCCCGCCGCGACGCGCTGACCGAGCGCCGCCGCCTCGACGCCGCCGAGGCGCGCCAGCGCACGATCGTCGCGGGGCTGCGCGCGCGCCGCAACGCGGTGG
>DATMVO010000542.1:0-11238 GCA_035563115.1 Solirubrobacteraceae bacterium | reverse complement strand
GACCGCGGGCCACGGACGCGCGAACCGGGTGCTGCGCCTCAACGCCGCGATCGGCGCGCTCGCCGCGGTCGCCGTCGGGATCGCCGCGTTCGGCGCGGACGCCGGCGCCACGCTCGCCGCCTTCGGCACCTGGGCCGCGGTGAGCGGCGCGCTCCAGCTCGGCGTCGCCCTCCACCGCCGGGCCGAAGGCCACCAGCTGCCGATGATCGTCAGCGGCGCGCTCTCGACGCTCGCCGGCCTGAGCTTCGTCGCGGCGGCGGGCAAGACCGACGCGAGCCTCGCCTCGCTCAGCGGCTACATGGTGTTCGGCGCGGTCCTCTTCCTGGTGTGGGCGGCGCGCACGCGGGAGACGTGACCGCGCGGCGCGGTTCGACGGTGATCTAGTTCTCTAGTACAGTCGCGGCCGTCATGGCCGCGCGGACCGTCGCCGACCGCGGGTTCCTCCCGCTGAAGAACCTCCTCGAGGAGGTCGGCGACATGATGGTCCTGACCGGCAAGACGCTCCTCTCCGCGGTCCGGCCGCCGTTCCCGTGGGGCGGCGAGTTCGTCCACCAGTTCCTCTTCGCGCTGAAGCTGTGCTGGTTCCCGCTGCTGGTCAGCACGGTGTGCATCGGCTACGGCGCGCCGGGGCTCCAGGGGGCGAACTTCCTCGTGCTGCTCGGCGCGCTCGACCGGCTCGGCGGGATCTTCGTGCTCGCGTCGGTGCGCGAGTTCGCGCCGCTGATCACGTCGATCATGGTCGCCGGCGTCGCGGGGACGGCGATCACCGCGGACCTGGGCGCGCGGAAGATCCGCGAGGAGCTCGATGCGCTCCAGGTGCTCGGCGTCGACCCGGTCAGGAACCTCGTCGTCCCGCGCTTCCTCGCGCTCATGGTGATCACCGCCCTCTTCGACGTCTTCGCGATGATCTGGGGCGTCTTCGGCGGCATCGCGGCGACGCTCGTCTACGGCCAGCCGCTCGGCCCGTTCTGGGCCACGTTCTTCACCAACGCCTCCACCACCGACCTGTGGGGCTCGGTCGTCAAGAGCACCGGCTTCGGCGCCATCGTCGCCATCGTCTGCTGCTACAAGGGCATGACCGCGAGCGGCGGCGCCGAGGGCGTCGGCCGGGCGGTCAACCAGGCGGTCGTGATCGCCCTCCTCGGCGTCTGCGCGTTCAACTACGTCTTCACCCAGACCTTGCTGGCAACGCATCCCGAAATTCAGGTGATCCGCTGAGTCACACCGCGATCGTCAGGTTCGCGACGTAGCCGGCGCGCACGCTGCCGGTGACCGTCGCGAGTTGGTGGATCGCCTGGTCGTCGCGGAAGACGTTGTCGGTGGCGAGCGACGTCTGCGCGAGGTTGCGTGTGCTCCCCGCGTAACCGCTCGTCCCGTAGACCTTCTGGCAGACCGCCTTGGGCAGCGCGATCTGCGACGTGCGGACGATCGGGCCGCTCGCGACCGCCTGGGCGACCGAGGAGTAGACCTCGAAGTGGATGTGCGGCCAGCGGCCGGAGTAGGCGGCGGGGAAGATCGTCTGGAACCACGCGGTGCCGTTGCCGTTGGTCTTCGCGATCCCGCGCAGGTAGTTCTCGTCCTCGACGCCCTGCGAGTACATCGAGTACCGGCCCTCGCGGTCGCAGTGCCAGAGGTAGACGGCGGCGCCGGCGAGGGGCGCGAGGTCCTTCGCCGCCTGGGTGACGGTGAGGTTGACCCGCAGCGGGACGCCCTTGGCGAGCGTGCGGCGGCTGCCGAAGCTGCGGCGGATGTCGTGGCGGACGATCCCGCTGTCGTCGAGGACGTTCGGCCCGTTGGAGCCGTCGCCCGGGTACGGGCCGGCGGTCTCGGACGGGACCTTGGCGGTCGGCGTCGCGGCGCCCGCGCGGGAGATGCCGAGCGTGGTGAGGATCGCGGCGGCCCCGCCGGCGCCGAAGATCCGTAGCGCGTCGCGGCGGTTGGCGAGCTTGGCGAGATCCTCGTGGAGGCCGTCGCCGTGGTCGTGGCGGTGCGTGTCGTGGTCCATGCCACCGGACGATGGCGGCGGAGCCTGGGAGCCGGCTGTGCGTGGGCCGGGAGTCGGCTGGGTCAGGCAGCGGCCGCCGCGAAGGTGCGGGCGGTCGACTCGGCGATGGCGGCGCACCGCGCGACGCAGTCGAGGTCGACGCGCTCGGGGACGTCGGTCATGCGGTGGTAGTTCGTGTACGCGCCGCCGGGGCCGACGGAGAGCATGGACACGGCTGGGATGCCGGCCTGGCGGGCGAGGATGGGGTCGGTCCACGCGCCGATCCGCCAGCGCTCGGGCGGCTCGAGGCCCGCGGCGCGCGCGCCCCGCTCGACCACGCGGAGATCCTCGTCGCGGTAGGCGTGCGGGAGGACCGTGCCCTCGGCGCGGGCGACGACCGGGGTGCCGGAGCCGACGGTGTCGAGGCTGAGCACGAACGAGCGCTGCGGGTCGAGCGGGTGGTCGCGCAGGAACGCGCGCATGCCACCCATCCCGGACTCCTCCGCGCCAACGAGCGCGACGAGGACCTCGGTGTGCGGGAGCGGGTCTGCGGCGAGGCGTTGGGCGCACGCCAGCACCGCCGCGACGCCGGAGGCGTTGTCGTTGGCGCCCGGGACGGTCGGGCGGAGGGCGGTGTCGGCCAGAGCTGCGGCGGTGAGGGCGATCAGCGGGCGGGCGCCGGTGAGGATCGCGAAGGCGCTCAGCGCACCCGCGGGCGACTGCGCGCGCCGCTTGGCCGAGGGCTTGCCGAGGCGCGGATCCCACATCCAGCCGCTTCGCTGCGCGTCCAGGTGGGCGAGGAGGACGAACGTCCGCTCCACCTTCCCGCGCGCGGGGATCAGGCCCGCGACGTTGAGCCCGTGGCCCTGCGGCGCGACCCACCGCGACAGCCACGGCAGCCGGCCGCTGCACTCCAGCTCGTACGAGATCGCGGCGGCGACGCGGACGGCGCGGCGGCGCGAGAGGCCGGCGAGGACGTGCGCGAGGTGCGCCCACACCCACGTGCGCGGCCACCGGTACGGCTCCAGCGCCACGTGCTCCAGCCCGGCCTCGTACAGCCGCGCCTGCGCCCACACCGCCGCCTCCTTCTCCCCCGGCGACGCCGACCCGCGGACCATCCCGGCCAGCGCGCCGATGTCGGCGCCGAGCTGCTGGAGACGCGCCGCCGCGGCCGGGGCGGCGGGGGCCGCCGAGCCGGTCATCGCTGCCAATCGACGGGGCCTGCTGTCAGCGTGTGCGAGCCGAGCGGACGGCCGAGGACGCGCTGCGCCTCGCGGGCGACGGCGACGAGCGCGGGGAGGTCGATGCCGGTCGGGTGGCCCATCTCGTGGAGCATCGAGACGAGGTCCTCGGTGGCGATGTTGCCGGTCGCGCCCTTCGGGACCGGGCAGCCGCCCAGCTCGCCGAAGCTCGACTCGAACGAGCGGCAGCCGGCGTCGAGCGCCGCGAGCACGTTCGCCAGGCCCTGCCCACGGGTGTTGTGGAAGTGGGCGGTCAGCTCGACGCCGTCGCCGAGCTGGTGGCGGGCCGCGTTGAAGAACTCCCGCACCTGCCGCGGGTTCGCCATGCCGGTCGTGTCGCCGAACCCGATCTCCTCCGCGCCGGCGTCGCGCAGCCGCGCCGCGATCTCGAAGACGCGCGCAGGCGGGACCTCGCCCTCGTACGGGCAGCCGAACGAGGTCGCGATGACGGCCTCCGCCCGCAGCCCGGCCTCGCGCGCCCGCGGGACCACGCGCTCGAGCCCGGCCAGCGACTCCTCGATGGAGCGGTTGACGTTCTTGCGGTTGTGCGTCTCGGAGGCGGAGAGGAAGACGTTGACCTCGTCGAACCGCTCCTGGTGCTCCAGCGCCTTCTCCAGGCCGCGTTCGTTCGGGATGAGCACCGTGCGCGAGACGCCCTCCGGCACGTCGATCCCGGCGAGCACCTCCGCGGCGTCCGCGAGTTGCGGGATGACGTCGGCGCGGACGAAGCTCGTGACCTCCAGGCGCCGCAGGCCCGTCCGCACCAGCCCGTCGATCAGCGCGATCTTGGCCTCGGTCGGGATGATCTCCGGCTCGTTCTGGAAGCCGTCGCGCGGGCCGACCTCGCGGATGCGGACGGGGTCGAGCGTCATGACGACGCTCCCTGGACCACCCGCCGCTCGTGCGTGCCGACGCCAAGCGTGCGGTCGCCCTCGCGGACCTCGACGTCGAACCGCCACTTCCGGCCGTCCGCCACCTCGCGCACGCGCGCGTGCGCCGTGCAGGACGCGCCCTCGAAGGCACCCGCGACGTGCTTGATGCAGACCTCGAAGCCGACGGTCGCCTGGCCCTCCGGCAGGTGCTCGAGCGCGAGCATCGCCGCGTTGCGCTCCATCATCGCGATCATCCCGGGCGTCGAGAGGACCTGCGTGGGGATCGTCCCGCCCACGTCGGTGAGCAGCTGGCCCTCGACGGTGAACTCGTGGGTGCGCTCGGCGCCGACCGGTTCCATCGCCCGGCAGGCTACAGTCGCCCGCCGATGCCCGACCGCACCACCGTCGTCGTGCTCGCCGGGGGAACCGGCGGCGCCAAGCTCGCCCGCGGGATGCTCGACGTCGTCGGCGACGAGCTCTGCGTGATCGCCAACACCGGCGACGACGTGGAGATCTACCGCAGCCACGTCAGCCCCGATCCGGACCTCGTCACCTTCTGGCTGGCGGACCTCATCGACGAGCGCGGGTGGGGCCTGCGGGACGACACGTTCGCGACGATGGACGGGCTGCGGGCGATCGGCGAGGACGTCTGGTTCAACCTCGGCGACCGGGACCTGGCGATCTGCCTCAAGCGGGCCGAGGAGCTGGCCGGCGGCGCGCGGCTGACCGAGTGCCTGCGCGGGCTGGGCCGCGCGCTGGGGGTCTCGGCGCTGGTGCTGCCGATGAGCGACCGGCCGGTGCGGACGGCGGTCCGTGCGCGCGGGACGTGGTTCCCCTTCCAGGAGTTCATGATCCGCGAGCGCGCGGAGGGGCCGGTGGAGGACGTGCGGTTCGACGGGGCTTCCGACGCGCGGCCGTCGCCGGAGGTGCTGGAGGCGATCCGGCGGGCGCGGGCGATCGTGATCGGGCCGTCGAACCCGGTCATCTCGATCGGGCCGATCCTCGCGGTGCCAGGTGTGCGCGAGGCGCTGCGGGAGTCCGGCGCGCCGGTCGTCGCGGTCTCCCCCATCGTCTCGGGCGAGGTCGTCAAGGGCCCGACCGCCGCGTTCATGTCGTGGGCCGGCGCGTCGCTCGACGCCGCCGGCATCGCGTCGATGTACGACGGGCTGATCGACGGGCTCGTGACCGACGAGCGCGCCGACCTCGACCTGCCGTCGCTGGTGACGCCGACGTTGCTCTCCAACGCGGAGGAGCGCGCGCGGGTCGCCCGCGAGGTGCTCCAGTTCGCGCTGGGGCTCGGCGCGGCGCGCGCCTCGTAGAGTCGGTTCGCGTGACCACCGTCGCGGTCCTGCCGATCAAGCGGTTCTCCCACGCCAAGCAGCGGCTGGAGCGCGACGACCGCGGCGAGCTGATGCGGACGATGGCGAGCGGCGTGCTCGACGCGGTGTGCGGGGCCGTGCAGGTCAACCGCGTGCTCGTCGTGACGTCGGACCTCGACGCGGGCGTGCTCGCGCGCCGGGCGGGGGCCGAGGTCGTGCACGAGCCGGGCCTGCTCGGCCACTCCGCGGCGGCGTCGCTCGGCGTCGCGCGGGCGGTGGAGCTGGGCGCCCTGCGGGTGCTCCTCGTCGCCGGCGACTGCCCGCTGATGCAGAGCGCCGACGTGGACGCGCTGCTGACCGCGTTCCCCGTCGACGCGCCGGGCGTCGTCGTGCTCGCCGACCGGCACGGGACGGGGACGAACGGGCTCCTGCTCTCGCCGCCGGCCGCGATCGCCCCCGCCTTCGGGCCCGGCTCGCGCGAGCGTCACGCGGCGCTCGCCGCCGACGCGGGCGTGCCGTGCGTGGTGGAGGAGCGGACCGTCTTCGCGCACGACGTCGACACGCTCGACGACCTCGCGGCGATCGAGCGCACGCGCGCGGCGTGATCAGCGCGTTCGCGGTCCCCGGGCTGCCGGAGATCTCGGCCGGCGACGACCTCGCGGCGCTGCTGCGGCCGTCGGTCGAGGACGGCGACGTGGTCGTGCTCGCGCACAAGATCGTCTCGAAGGCGGAGGGGCGGGTGGTGGAGCTGGACGCCGTCACGCCGTCGCCGCGCGCGGTCGCGTTGTCGCGTGAGCTCGGCAAGGACGACCCGCGCCACGTTCAGGTCGTGCTGGACGAGACGGCGGAGGTCGTGCGGGCCGAGCGGGGCGTGCTCATCTCCCGCACCCACCACGGGTTCGTGTGCGCGAACGCGGGCGTCGACGCCTCCAACGCGGTCGACGGGACGCTCGTCCTGCTCCCCCGCGACCCGGACGCCTCCGCCCGCGCGTCGCGCGCCGCGTTGGGCGTCCGCTGTGCGGTCGTCATCGCGGACTCCTTCGGCCGCGCGTGGCGCAACGGCCAGGCCGACGTCGCGATCGGCGTCGCCGGCCTCGCCCCGCTCGACGACTGGCGCGGCCGCACCGACGCCCACGGCCGCGAGCTCCGCGCCTCCGTCATCGCCATCGCCGACGAGGCCGCCTCCGCCGCCGACCTCGCCCGCCGCGGCAAGGACTCCCGCGAGCCCGCCGTCATCCTCCGCGGCCTCGCCCACCACCTCACCGACGACGACGGCCCCGGCATCGCCCCCCTCCTCCGCGCCCGCGACGAGGACCTCTTCACCTAGCGCCGGGGGCGAACTTCCCTCTCGCCGCCCCTACCGGCGGTGATGATCGACCCCGGAACCACCGTCTACGGCCCGTTCTACCGCCAGGAGAGCGAGACCCAGACCGCCGCCACCGTCCGCGCCATCCTCGCCTCCGGCGAGCTCCACGGCCGCGCTCCATGGCGTGGAGGATCCCCCGCAGTGAAGGCCTACCGTCGTCCGCGCGAAGGCAAGAGCGGGATGGAGTTCTACGCCTTCGTCCCACCCGACGATCCGAACGGCCCGACCGCGTATTGGCCCACCGCGCGGACGGAAGCATCGTTCTAGAAGACGACGTGGTAAAGATGAGGGTACTTATATGTCGCGTGGACCAGGAGTTCTGATGCGAACCTCCCCTCCCACCATCGAACGTCTCGTCGCCGAGGACACGGTCATCCCGCGCGGGTTCTTCGTCGCCTCGTTGAAGAGCAAGGACGTGCTGCCAACCGACTTCGAGTGGACCCCCGGCTGCGATGACCTGGGCCCGTCGCACGCAGCCGCGATCCGTCTCACCGCCTCGGGCGACGAGTACGTGTTCCTGGCGTACGACGACCACCCGGAGCAGTCCGTCGAGGTCATCGGCGACGAGGGCCCGGGTCTGGGACGCCGCCTCGATCTGCTCTACGCCACGCTCGATCTGGATCGCAAGCGCGATCTCTACGGGGACATGGCCGACCAGCGCGGAGACCGGAAGCTGCGGAGACGCTTGGCGTACGGCCTCGGCGATGCGCGTCGTAGGGTGCGGTCGCGATGCGAGTCGATCTGGAGCAGCTTCGTGGGGCGTTCGGCTTCGGTGTAGCCGGGAACTTCGCCGGCCACCTGGAGCAGGCGGGTGAGGCGGCGGACTTCACGTCGGTGACGGCGACGACGGCCGAGGCGCCGAAGGGGATCTTCCCCTGGTACGTGCCGGGCGGGAGCACGTTCCTGGGGACGTTCCCGCTGTCGCACGACACGATCGCGTGGCCGGACGGCGCGCCGGAGCCGGTGAACCTCCAGATCGAGCCGGAGGTCGGGGTGCTCGCCGACGTGGCGTACGACGGCGACGGCAGCGTCACGGGCCTCCAGCCGCGGGCGATCGGGGCGTTCAACGACTGCTCGATCCGCCGCCCGGGCGCGCCGAAGATCAGCGTCAAGAAGAACTGGGGCGCGGCGTCGAAGGGGGTGGCGGCGGACTTCGTGGAGGTCGGCGACCTGGAGGCCGACGGCGCGACGCGGTCCTGGCGGCTGGCGAGCTTCCTCCGCCGCGACGGGCAGGCCGAGGCGTACGGCGTCGACTCGCCGCTCCCCGGCTACTCGTACTACGGCACACAGCTCTTCGACTGGATCGTCGACCGGCTCCACCATCAGCGCGACGAGCCCGGCACGCCGCTGGAGGACGTCGGCCAGCTGCTCCGGGACGCCGGCCGGCCCGAGCGGGTCCTGATCGGCATCGGCGCCACGCGCTACACGGAGCTCGGCGCCTCGACCTACCTCCAGCCGGGCGACGAGTCGCTCGTGGTCGTCTACGACGGCGCGCGCGCCAGCGAGGACGAGGTCGCGAGCGCGGTCGCCCGCAGCGCCGAGGACGAGCTCGCCGGCGCGTCCGTCTTGCGCCAGAGGGTCCGCTAGCGGCATCATCGCCCGTTCACGGATGGGCAACCTGGCGGCACGGCGGCCGCGCGAACGTCCCCGGAGCCATGATCCGCCGAACCGCCCTGAGCCTCGCGCTCGCCGCCCTCGCCGCAGCGCCCACCGTGGCGCAGGCCGCCTCGCCCGACCTCGTCGTCTCCCAGGTCTACGGAGGCGGCGGGAACAGCGGCGCCGCGTACACGCACGACTACGTCGAGCTCTTCAACCGCGGCACCGCACCGGTCTCCACGGCCGGCCGCTCCGTCCAGTACGCCAGCGCGACCGGCACCGGCGCGTTCCAGGCCACGCCGCTCCCCGACGCGACCGTCCAGCCCGGCCAGGCGTTCCTCGTCCAGCTCGCGGCGGGCGCCGGGAACGGCCAGGCGCTCCCCGCCCCGGACGCCACGGGCGGCCTCAATCTGAGCGGCACCGGCGGCAAGGTCGCGCTCGCGACCGGCACGGAGTCGCTCGGCTGCAACGGCGGCTCGATCGCCTGCAGCGACGAGCAGCGCGCGCGGATCACCGACCTCGTCGGCTACGGCGCGGCGAACTTCTACGAGGGCTCCGCTGCCGCGCCGGCCACCAGCAACGCGACCGCGGCGATCCGCGCGGGCGGCGGCTGCACCGACACCGACGACAACGCCGCCGACTTCACCGCCGGCCCGCCCGCGCCCCGCACGAGCACCAGCGCGGCCGCGGCCTGCGACGGCGGCCCGCAGCCGCCCACCGTCACCGCCACCACCCCGACCGACGGCGAGCGCGCGTTCCCCGAGGACGGCACCCTCTCGGTCACCTTCTCCGAGCCCGTCGACGACGCGGTCTTCACGCTCACCTGTGCCGGTGCCGACCAGCCTGCCACCGCGACGCAGGACGGCGCGACGTGGACGGTCGACCCCGCGCAGAGCCTCCCGCGCGGCGCCACGTGCACGCTCCAGATCGCCGCGAGCGGCCTCACCGACGAGGTGACGTTCGGCGTCGCCGAGCGGTGCGAGGACGCGTTCACGACGATCCCGGGCATCCAGGGCTCGGGAGCGACGAGCCCGCTCGAAGGCAAGACCGTCAGCACGCAGGGCGTCGTCGTCGGCGACTTCCAGGGCCTCACCGGCGACGGCTCGCTGAGCGGCTTCTTCCTCCAGGACCCGCGCGGCGACGGCGACCCGCGCACCAGCGACGGCATCTTCGTCTACGCCCCCGGCGGCGCGGAGGTGAGCGAGGGCGACGTCGTGCGCGTCCGCGGCGAGGTCGCCGAGTTCCGCCGCAACGCCACCGCCACGGAGACGCTCACGCAGCTGACCGGCGTCACCGTCACCCCCTGCGCCACCGGCGCACACCTCCCCCGGCCGGCCACGCTCACCCTCCCCCAGTCGCGAGAGCGGCTCGAGCGGCTGGAGTCGATGCGCGTCCGCTCCACGCAGCGGCTGACCGTCACGGAGATGTTCAACCTGCGCTTCGGCGAGGTCCTCCTCAGCAGCATCGGCCCGCTCGTCCAGCCGACGGAGATCCTGCCGCCCGGCCGGCTCGCCGCCGCGGCAGACCGGCTCAACACGGACAGCACCGTCCTGCTCGACGACGGGCGCTCGGCGACGAACCTCAACCCGATCCGGTTCACCTCCGACGCCACCCCGCGCCGCCGCGGCGACCGGCTGACCACGCCGCTCACCGGCATCCTGCACGTCGACTTCGACGCCTACCGCGTGCAGCCGACCGAGGCCGTCGCGTTCGACACCGGCCGCAACCCGCGCACCGCGCGGCCCGCGAACGTCGGTGGCACGATCCGCGCCGGCTCGTTCAACGTCCTCAACTTCTTCGTCACGTTCGGGCGCAGCGAGGACCGCGGCGCCGACGATGCGGGCGAGCTGGCCCAGCAGGAGGCGAAGATCGTCAAGGCGATCAACGGCCAGGACGCGGCCGTGCTCGGCCTGCAGGAGATCCAGGACACGACCGACGAGCCGACGCTCGGCAACGACCCGGACGCCGCGCTCGACCGGCTCGTCCGCGCGCTCAATGCGGACGCCGGCTTCGTGAAGTGGGCGAAGTCGCCGGTGCCGCAGCCGTTCGGGAACACGGACGAGATCCGCGTCGCGCAGATCTACCAGCCCGCGAAGGTGAAGCGGGTCGGCGCGCCGGTCGCGTTCAACGACCCGCGGTTCATCGGCATCGCGCGCGTCCCGATCGCGCAGACGTACCGGGCGGGGAGCGACACGTTCACCGTCATCGCCAACCACTTCAAGTCGAAGGGGTGCGGCGGCGCGACGGGGGCGGACGCCGACCAGGGTGACGGCCAGTCCTGCTTCAACGCCACGCGCGTGACGCAGGCGCGGGCGCTGCTGGAGTTCGTGGCCGAGCGGCAGCGCGCAACGGGTGACGAGGACGTGCTCGTGGTCGGCGACCTCAACGCGTACAGCGCCGAGCACCCGATCCGCACGCTCGAGCGCGGCGGGCTGACGAACCTGCACCGCCGGTTCGAGGGCCTGGGCGGCTACTCGTACGTGTTCAGCGGCCGCCAGGGCACGCTCGACCACGCGCTCGCGACCCGCTCGCTCACCCGCAAGGCGACGGGCGCGACCGAGTGGCACATCAACGCCGACGAGGCGGTGGTGGAGCAGTACGACGGGTTCGACGAGCTGTACGACGCCGACCCGTACCGCTCGTCCGACCACGACGCGTCGCTGGCCGGCTTCCGCCTGCGGTAGCTCCGCGCGAGGTTCGACACCCGGTCCATAGCGGGGGACGCCGGGGCCTGCGAGGGTCCCGGCGTCCGTCGCTTCCCCGGGAGAGGAGCCCCGCCGCCATGTCTCGCCTGACCCGCACCGCCTCCGCCTGCGCGGCGCTCGCCGTGAGCGTCGCGTGCGCCGCCGCCCCGGCCGCG
>DATMVO010000541.1:0-6441 GCA_035563115.1 Solirubrobacteraceae bacterium | reverse complement strand
GGGCTGACGGCCGCGCTGGCGCCGCTCGTGGGCGGCTCGACGGGGGAGACGCTGCGGATCGCGCGGCGCGACGGCGCGTCCCACCCTTCGCCGAACGGCGGCTGGGCCGAGGCCGCGTTCGCGGGCGCGCTGGGCGTCCGGCTGGGCGGGCGGAACGTGTACCCCGAGCGCGTCGAGGACCGCCCGCACCTGGGCGACGGCCCGCGCCCGACCTCCCGCGAGGTCGACCGCGCGGCATGGCTCTCGCTCGCCGTCGGCGCGGTCGCCGCTGTGCTCTCGGCGGCCGTCCGGAGCGTGCGCGGATGAGCGGGGGGCTGCTGGTCGCGGGGACGGCGTCGGACGCCGGCAAGTCGCTCGTCACGGCGGGGATCTGCCGGTGGCTGAAGCGGCGGGGCGTCAGCGTCGCGCCGTTCAAGGCGCAGAACATGGCCCTCAACTCCGCCGTGACCCCGGGTGGGGCGGAGATCGGCCGCGCGCAGGCGATGCAGGCCGCTGCGGCGGGCGTCGCGCCCGAGGCGGCGATGAACCCGGTGCTCATCAAGCCGTCGGGCGCCTCGCACTCGCAGGTGCTCCTCATGGGCAAGCCGCACGCGGACGCGACCGCGCGCTCGTACCAGGAGCTCAAGCACGACCTGCGCGAGGGCGTGGCGGCGGCGCTGGCCGACCTGCGCTCCCGTTACGACGTCGTGATCTGCGAGGGCGCCGGCTCGCCCGCCGAGATCAACCTCCGTGCCGGCGATCTGGCGAACATGGGGCTCGCGCGCGCCGCGAACCTCCCCGTCGTCGTTGTCGGCGACATCGACCGCGGCGGCGTCTTCGCCTCGCTCTACGGCACCCTCGCGCTGCTCGAGCCCGCCGACCAGGCGCTCATCTCCGGCTTCCTGATCAACAAGTTCCGCGGCGACGCGACGATCCTGCAGCCCGGGATCGACGACTTCACGCGCCTCACCGGCCGCCCGACGCTCGGCGTCCTGCCGTGGCAGGAGGGGCTGTGGCTCGACGTGGAGGACTCGCTCGCGCTGGAGGCCCCGCGGCCCGAGCCGCTCGCCGCCCGCGGGCGCGACACGCTCGAGGTCGCGGTCGTGCGGCTGCGGTGGATGAGCAACTTCACCGACGTCGACGCGCTCGCCGCCGAGCCGGGCGTGAGCGTCCGCTTCACCCGCTCCGTCACCGACATCGAGCGCGCCGACCTCGTCCTCCTCCCCGGCACGAAGGCGACGGTGGAGGACCTGGAGCGGCTCCGCGCCTCCGGCCTGGCCGACGCGCTGGTGCGCCGCGCGAACCAGGGCGAGCCGATCCTCGGCGTCTGCGGCGGCTACCAGATGCTGGGCGGGCGGATCGAGGACGAGGTCGAGTCGCGCCGCGGCGGGGTCGACGGCCTCGGCGTGCTGCCGGTGACCACGGTGTTCGAGCGCGAGAAGCTGCTGCGGAAGGTGCGCGGGCGGTTCGGCGACGTGGGCGGTTGGGTTCCGGCTCATGGCTACGAGATCCGCCACGGCCGGCCGGTCCGCAGCGGCGCGAGCGCGCTGCTGGACGACGGCACGGCCGACGGCGAGGGCTGCCGCGCGGGCAACGTGCTCGGCACCTCGTGGCACGGTCTGCTCGAAGGCGACGACGTCCGCCGTGCGCTCCTGCGCTGGGTCGCGGCCGAGCGCGGCCGCGACTGGACCCCCGGCATCGAGCCGTTCGCCGCCGTCCGCGAGCGCCACCTCGACCGTCTCGGCGACCTCGTCGAGGAGCACGCCGACACCGACGCGCTCATGGCGCTGATCGAGCGCGGCGCCCCCACCGACCTTCCCGTCCTCGCCCCCGGAGGCGCCTCATGCTCGTGCTCCTGACCACCGCCGACACCGACATCCTCGCCGCGGCCCACGCCGTCGCCGAGCTGCCGGACGGCTTCGCGCGCGTGCGCTGCGCCAACCCGGCGAGCGCGGGCGACGACGTCTCCGCGTTCCTCGACGACGTGCTCGGCGACGACGCGCGGGTCGTCGTCACGCGTCTGCTCGGCGGCAAGCGCGCGTGGCCGGAGGGCGTGGACGAGCTGCGCGCGCGGTGCGCGGCGGGGCGGATCCCGCTGATCCTCCTGGGCGGCGAGGCGGAGCCGGACGCGGAGCTCGCCGAGCTCTCCACCGCGCCGACCGCGGCGATCGCGCAGGCGTTCGACTACCTGCGTCACGGCGGCGTCGAGAACACGTCGAACCTCCTGCGGTTCCTCTCCGACACGCTGCTGCTCACCGGCCACGGCTTCGAGGAGCCGACGTCGCTGCCGGACCTCGGCGTCTACGTCCCCGGCCGCGGCGACGTCGCGCTCGAGGAGGTCTCGCTCGACCCGGCCAAGCCGACCGTCGGCCTCGTCTTCTACCGCTCGCACCGCGTCACCGGGAACACCGCGTTCGTCGACGCGCTGGCCGACGCGCTCGCCGCGGCGGGCGCGAACGTGCTGTGCGCGTGGGCGTACTCGCTGCGGCCCGACGCGGATGGCCGCGTGCCGGTGCTGGAGCTGCTCGACGGCAAGATCGACGCGCTCGTCACCACCGTGCTCGCGTCCGGCGGCGCGAACGCCGGCGATGCGGAGGAGTGGCACGCGGAGGTGCTGGAAGGGCTCGGCGTGCCGGTCATCCAGGCGCTGTGCGTGACGTCGTCGCGCGAGCGCTGGGCCGACTCCGACATGGGGCTCAGCCCGCTGGATGCCGCGATGCAGGTCGCGATCCCCGAGTTCGACGGGCGGATCGTCGGCGTGCCGGTGAGCTTCAAGGAGCCGCTCGACGCGGACGCGGCGGGGATGCCGTCGGTCGGCACGCCCGTCCTCCACTACCGCCCGGACCTCGAGCGCTGCGCCCGCCTCGCGAAACTTGCGTTCAGGCACGCATGTTTGCGCCGGACGCCGCCGAGCGAGACGAAGATCGCGATCGTCCTGTCGTCGTTCCCGACCAAGCACGCGCGGGTCGGCAACGCGGTCGGGCTCGACACGCCCGCGTCGGCGGTGCTGCTGCTGGAGGCGCTGCGCGAGGCGGGCATCCGCGTCGAGCACGAGTTCGCGGACGGCGACGCGCTGATCCACGCGCTGATCGCCGCGGGCGGCCACGACCAGGAGTTCCTCACCGAGGAGCAGCTGAGCGGGGCGCAGGCGCGGCTGCCCGTGGGGCGGTACGCGGAGTGGTTCTCGTCGCTGCCGGAGGAGCTGCGCTCGTCGGTGGTCGAGACGTGGGGCGAGGCGCCCGGCGAGTGGTACGTCGACGGGGAGGACTTCGTCGTCGCGGGCCTGCGGCTGGGCAACGTCTTCGTCGCGATCCAGCCGCCGCGCGGCTACGGCGAGAACCCGGTCGCGATCTACCACGACCCCGATCTCGCGCCCGCGCACCACTACCTCGCGTGCTACCGCTGGCTGGACGAGGAGTTCGGCACGGACGCGATCGTCCACCTCGGCAAGCACGGGACGCTCGAGTGGCTGCCGGGCAAGGGGCTCGGGCTCGGGCCGGAGTCGGCGCCCGACGCGGCGCTCGGCGACGTGCCGTTCTTCTACCCGTTCGTCGTCAACGACCCCGGCGAGGGCGTGCAGGCCAAGCGCCGCGCGCACGCCGTGATCGTCGACCACCTCGTGCCGCCGATGATGCGCGCGGAGACGTACGACGAGCTGGCCAAGCTCGAGCAGCTGATGGACGAGTTCGCGCGCTGCGAGGCTTTGGACCCGCCCAAGCTGCCGGCGCTGGCGTCGCAGATCTGGACCGTCCTGCACGAGGCCGAGCTGCACCGCGACCTCGGGATCGAGGCCACCGAGCAGCCCGACCTCGAGGAGTTCGGCGAGCTGATCGAGCACGTCGACGGCTACCTCTGCGAGATCAAGGACCTCCAGGTGCGCGACGGGCTCCACGTCCTCGGCCAGGCGCCGGCGGGCGAGCAGCTGCGCGGCCTGCTGAGCGCGATCCTGCGGCTGGGCAGCGCCGACGTGCCCGGGCTGCGCCGCGCGATCGCCGCCGCGTACGGACTGGACGAGCACGCGCTGCTCGACGCGCCGGGCGCGGCGGCGACCGTCGTGCCGGACGCCCTGACCGCGCGCTTCCGCGGCCCGGCGCGGAGCAACGGCGACCTCGTCGACCTGATCGACGCCGCGCAGCGGACGCTGCTGGAGGCGTTCGAGGCGCGCGGGTGGAGCGGTGCCGAGGACGTCGCCCGCGAGGTGCTCGGCGTGACGGACGCGGGAGTCGTCGCGTCGCTGACGTACGCGACGGAGATCGTGCTGCCGCGGCTGCTGCAGACGAGCGACGAGCTCACGAACCTCGTCGGCGGCCTGCGCGGCAAGCACGTGCCGGCGGGCCCGTCCGGCTCGCCCACGCGCGGCCGCGCCGACGTGCTGCCGACCGGCCGGAACTTCTACGCCGTCGACCCGAAGGCGCTGCCGTCCGAGCTGGCGTACGCGACCGGCGTGCGGCTCGCCGACGCGCTCCTCGCGCGGGAGGTCGCCGAGCGGGGCACGCACCCGGAGACCGTCGGCATCGTCGTGTGGGGGACCGCCGCGATGCGCACCCACGGCGACGACGCGGGCGAGGTGCTCGCGCTGCTCGGCGTCCGGCCGGTCTGGCACCAGGAGACGCGGCGGATCACGGGGCTCGAGCCGATCCCGCTGGAGGAGCTGGGGCGCCCGCGGATCGACGTGACGATGCGGATCTCGGGGTTCTTCCGCGACGCGTTTTCGCACCTGATCGGGCTGCTCGACGACGCGGTGACGCTGGTCGCGGGGCTCGACGAGCCGGCGGACATGAACTTCGTCCGCAAGCACGCGCTGGAGGACAGCGCGCGGCTCGCCTCCGAGCTGGGCGAGCAGGCCGCGTGGCGCCGCGCGACGACCCGCGTCTTCGGCACTCCGCCCGGCTCGTACGGCGCCGGGCTCCTGCAGCTCATCGACGTCCGCAACTGGCGCGACGACGCCGACCTCGCCGCGGTGTACGAGGCGTGGGGCGGGCACGCGTACGGCCGCGGGCTCGACGGCGTCGAGGCGCGCGCGGCGATGCGCGAGCAGTTCGCGCGAATCGACGTGGCGGTCAAGAACGTCGACAACCGCGAGCACGACCTGCTCGACTCCTCCGACTACTACGCCGAGCACGGCGGGATGGTCGCCTACGCGCGCCACGTGCGCGGGCCGTCGATGCCGCCGCCGCGCGCGGTGATCGGCGACAGCGCCGACCCCGAGCGCGTGCACGCGCGGACGCTGGCCGAGGAGTCCAAGCGCGTCTTCCGCGCCCGCGTCGCGAACCCGCGCTGGATCGCGTCGATGATCCGCCACGGCTACAAGGGCGCGTTCGAGCTGTCGGCCACCGTCGACTACCTCTTCGGCTACGACGCCACCACCGGCGTGGTCGAGGACTGGATGTACGAGACGCTGAGCGAGAAGTACGTCCTCGACGCCGCGGTGCGCGACTTCATGAAGAAGTCGAACCCGTGGGCGCTGCGGGCGATCGCCGAGCGGCTGCTCGAGGCTGCCGAGCGCGGGCTGTGGGAGGCGCCGCAGCCGGGGACGCTGGACGGGCTGCGTGAGGCGTACCTCGAGGTCGAGGGCGAGCTGGAGGAAGCGACCGCGTGACGTCCGCGCCCGCCATCCCGCCGTTCCCGCTCGCGGCGATCGTCGGCCAGGACGCGCTGCGCGAGGCGCTGCTGGCGTGCGCGGTCGACCCCGCGATCGGCGGCGTGCTCGTGCGCGGTGAGCGCGGGACGGCGAAGTCGACGGCGGTGCGCGCGCTGGCGCCGCTGCTGCCGGCGGTGGAGGTCGTGGCGGGCTGCGCGTACGGCGTCGCGCCGGGGGAGCCGTGCCCGGACGGGCCGCACACCGCCGGCACCCGGACGCGCGCGGTGCGGCTCGTGGAGCTGCCGGTCGGGGCGACGGCGGACCGCGTGGTGGGGACCCTAGATCTCGACCGCGCGCTGAGCGAGGGCGCCCGCGCGTTCGAGCCGGGTCTGCTCGCCGCGGCGCACCGCGGGATCCTCTACGTGGACGAGGTCAACCTCCTCCCCGACCACCTCGTGGACGTGCTGCTCGACGCCGCCGCGATGGGGCGCAACCACGTCGAGCGGGAGGGCGTGTCGGTGTCGCACCCGGCGCGGTTCCTGCTCGTCGGGACGATGAACCCGGAGGAGGGCGAGCTGCGCCCGCAGCTGCTCGACCGGTTCGGGCTGAGCGTGACCGTCGCGGCGTCGGTCGACCCTGGCGAGCGCGTGGAGGTCGTGCGGCGGCGGCTGGCCTACGACGCCGATCCGGTGGCGTTCGCGGCACGGTTCGCGGAGGAGGAGCGCACGGTCTCCGGACAGGTCGCGGCGGCGCGGGCGCGGCTGGACGGCGTGCGGCTGCCGGAGCGGATGCTGCTGCTGATCGCCGGCACCTGCGCGCGGCTGGGCGTGGACGGGCTGCGCGCGGACATCGTCTGCGCGCGGACGGCGAAGGCGCTGGCG
>DATMVO010000540.1:0-7134 GCA_035563115.1 Solirubrobacteraceae bacterium | reverse complement strand
CTGCCTGCCGCCATCATCGCGGTCGCCGCGCCGAGCAGCGCGGCCAGGGCCCTCCGCCCTCCGCGGGCGGCGTCCATGCCGCTGCGGAGCGTACGTCAGTCGCGCATCGCCGGGAAGAGCACGACCTCGCGGATCGCGTGCCTCCCGGTCATCAGCATCACGAGCCGGTCGACGCCCAGGCCCACGCCACCGGTCGGCGGCATGCCCTGCTCGAGCGCCTCCACGAAGCTCTCGTCGTAGGGCTGGGCCTCCTCGTCGCCGCCGGTCGCGAGCCGCACCTGCGCCTCGAAGCGGCGCCGCTGCTCGTCCGGGTCGTTGAGCTCGGTGAACGCGTTGGCGATCTCCATGCCCCCGGCGAAGGCCTCCCAGCGCTCGACGACGCCCTCCTCGGACCGGTGGTCCTTGGCGAACGGCGACAGCTCCTTGGGGTAGTCCATGAGGAACGTCGGCTGGATGAGGCCGGGCTCGACGAACTTCGACATCAGGTCGTCGACCATCTGCGGCCACTGCTGGCCCTCGGTCGGCACCTTCTGCGACGCCTCGGGGTGCTCGGCGATCGCCTTCGCGAGCGCCTCGTTGGAGCGGTGCGCGAGCACGTCGATCCCCGTCTGCTCCTCGATCGCGCCGGCGAGGGTGACGCGGCGCCACGGCGCCGACCAGTCGATCTCCCCCTCGTACCCGACGGCCTCGGCGACGCCCGCGACGAGGGTCTCGAGGCGCGCGGCCTCGTCCTCGTAGTCGGCGTACGCCTCGTACCACTCGATCATCGTGAACTCGGGGTTGTGCTTGTGCGACACGCCCTCGTTGCGGAAGTTCTTGCCGATCTCGTAGACGCGTTCCAGGCCGCCGACGATGAGCCGCTTGAGGTACAGCTCGGTGGCGATCCGGAGGTACAGGTCGCGGTCGAGCTGGTTGTGGTGCGTCGTGAACGGCCGGGCCAGCGCGCCGCCGTAGAGCGGCTGCAGCACGGGCGTCTCGACCTCGACGAAGTCCGCGTCGTCGAAGTAGCGCCGGATCGCGCTGATGATCTTGGCGCGGGCGATGAACAGGTCGCGGGTCTCCGCGTTGCCCATCAGGTCCAGCTCGCGGCGGCGGAAGCGCAGCTCGACGTCCTGGACGCCGTGGAACTTGTCCGGCGGCGGCCGCAACGACTTGGCGAGGACCGCGAAGTCCTCGACCTGGAGCGACAGCTCGCCGCGGCGCGACTTGAAGATGCGGCCGTCGACGCCGATCAGGTCGCCGAGGTCGAGGTTCAGCAGCCGCTCGTGCTTCTCGGCGCCGAGGACGTCGACCTTCGACTGGATCTGGATGCGGCCCGACCGGTCCTCGAGGTCGAGGAACGCCATCTTGCCCTGGCCGCGGCGGGAGACGAGCCGGCCGGCGATGCGGCGGCGCTCCTCGGTCTCGGCCCCGGTCTCGATGTCGGTGAACGCCGCGTGGACGTCAGCGATCGGCACCACGCCCGCGTACGCGTGCGGGAACGGGTCGACGCCTGCGGCGCGCAGCTCGTCGAGCTTCGCACGCCGCGTGGTGAGCAGGTCGTCGCTCAGCCTCCGACCTCGATCTTCTCGATCGTGAGCTTGCGCGCGTTGCCGTTGGGCAGCTGCACCTGGACGGTGTCGCCCTTGGCGTGGCCCATCAGCGCGCGCCCGACCGGCGACTCGTTGGAGAGCTTCTTCTCGGCCGGGTTGGCCTCGGTCGACCCGACGATCGTGTACGTGACCGACTTGCCGGCCTCGTCCTTGATCTGGACGGCCGTGCCGACGCCGACGACGTCGGTGCTGATGTCGCTCGCGTCGACGACGGTCGCGGACCGGAGCTTCTCCTCGAGGCTCAGGATGCGCGTCTCGAGCATGGCCTGCTCGTTCTTGGCGTCGTCGTACTCGGAGTTCTCCGAGATGTCGCCGTACTCCCGCGCGTCCTTGATGCGCTCGGCGACCTCCCGGCGCTTGACGGTGGTGAGCTCCTCGAGCTCGGCCTTGAGCTTCTCGAGGCCCTCGGGGGTGAGGATGACGTCCTTCGGCATGACGGGTCCAGGCGGTCGGAGGGGCGCGAAAGGTGGGGTAGCGTAGCAGTGCGGCCTACGCGGGCTGCAAGGCTGCCCATCGGGTGAGGACATCTCGCGCCTCGCCCACCGTGAACGTGGCCTGGAGGTCGGCCTGGAGCTGCTTGGACTCGTGCGCCTTGACGCCTCCGGTCCACGGCGCCAGGCGCTCGACGTACCAGGGGTAGAACTTGCGCAGGTAGCGGCCGGCGCGGTCCGGCCCGAGGTGCTCGACGGCGCGGTCCATGACCCACTCGAGCTCGCCCAGGATCTCGTCGCGCGTCGGCTCGTCGTCGCGCCGGTCGAGGAGCCGGGCGAAGAGCCACGGGTTCCCGAGCGCCCCACGCGCCAGCATGATCGCCTCGGCGCCGGTGAACTCCCGGGCGTCGACGATCCACTCGGGCTCGTTCATGCCGCCGGACAGGATCACGGGCGCGGGCAGCGAGGCGCACAGCTCCTTGGCGAGGTCGAGATCCGGGTTGCCCTTGTGGTGGACCTGCGCGCTGCGCGGGTGGAAGGTGATGCCGGCGACCCCGGCCTCCGCGACCAGGCGGTGGGAGAGCTCGACGCCGCTCGTGTCGCCCTTCTTCTCGCCGCTGCGGAGCTTGACCGTGACCGGCAGGCCCGAGCCCTCGCGCGCGGCGGCGGCGACCGCGACCGCGGTGTCGTGGTCCTTGAGCATAGCCGCGCCGGCGCCGGTCTTCATCACCTTCGGCACGGGGCAGCCCATGTTCAGGTCGATCAGCTTGGCGTCGGTGTTGGCGGCGACGTAGGCCGCGGCGCTGCGCATGACGTCCGGGTCCTGGCCGAAGAGCTGGATCGACGTCAGGCCCTCGTCGGGGTGCGTGCGCAGCATCTCGTTGCGCGTCTTGTCGTTGCCGTGGTGGATGCCGAAGCTCGACACCATCTCGGAGACCGCGAGCCCCGCGCCGTAGCGGTGCGCCTGCAGGCGCACGAACCAGTTGCCGATGCCTGCCAGCGGCGCGAGCACGACGCGGTTGGGGATCTCGATCCCGCCGAGCGTCCAGGTTTCCGTGAGGCGCCGCATGACGCCAGCGTACGAAGCGCCGCCTAGGCGGCGTTCTTCTCGTGGATGAGGCGCAGACCGGTGAGCGTGAGCAGGTCGTCCACGTCGTCGACCTCCTCGGTGAACGGCACGATCTTGCGCGACAGGCCGCCGGTGGCGACGACGTCGAGCTCGGTCCCCATCTCCGCGTGGATCTTGCGCAGGATCCCGTCGATCGCGCCCGCGTACCCGTAGAGGATGCCGCTGCGGATCGCGTCCACCGTCGACTTGCCGATCACGCCGCGCGGCTCGGCGAGGTCGATCTTCGGCAGCCGCGCGCCGCGCTCGGTCAGCGCGTCGAGCGAGATCTCGATGCCCGGCAGGATCACGCCGCCCAGGTACTCCCCGGCGCCGCTGACGATGTCGAACGTCGTCGCGGTGCCGAAGTCGACGCAGACCGCCGGGCCGTCGTACCGGTCGCGCAGCGCGACGGCGTTGACCAGCCGGTCGGCGCCGATCTCGCGCGGGTTGTCGTACCGGATCGCCATGCCCGTCTTGACGCCCGGGCCGACGACGAGCGTCTCGCGGCGCAGGTAGCGGCGCGACATCTCCAGCCACTCGGGCTCGAGCTGGGGCACCGTGGACGAGACGATCGACCCGTCGAGGTCGTCGAACGTCAGGCCGCGGAGGGCGAGGAGCGAGCGGAGCGCCGCGCCGAGCTCGTCGGCGGTCGAGGTGCGCACGGTCGCGAAGCGCCAGTGCTCGACGAGCTCGGTGCCCTTGAAGGTCCCGAAGTGGGTCTGGGTGTTGCCGACGTCGACGACGAGGAGCATGGCGGCGGTCGATGGTACTTAGGATCCGCGCATGGCCCGTCCCCGCGTCTACGCCATCCCCGCCTCTCCCCCGTGCCTGTGCGTCGAGGCCGCACTGCGGCTCAAGGGCGTCGACCACGACGTGACGGTCCTGCCGCCCGTCTTCCACGTCGTCCACCAGCGGCTGCGGTTCGGCACGCTGACCGTGCCGGTGCTGACGCTCCCCGGCGGCGACGTGGTGCGCGGCTCGCGGGCGATCTGCGCGCGGATCGAGGCCGAGTGGCCCGCCGCGCCGTCGCTGTACCCGGCCTCAAACGCGGACGCGGTGCGCGAGGCCGAGCGGTGGGGCGACGAGGACCTGCAGCCGTACGGGCGCCGGATGCTGTGGTGGGCGCTGCGGCGCCGGCCCGCGGCGGCGTTCTCCTACGTGGAGGAGGCCAAGCTCGCGGTGCCGCTGCCGGGCCCGGTGGCCAAGCGGCTCGGACCGGTGCTGACGCCGGTCGGCCAGTGGCGCAACAAGGGCACGGACGACGCGGTGCGGCAGGACTTCGCGACGCTCCCGTCCGCGCTCGCGCAGGTCGAGGCCTTCATGGACGCGGGCACGATCGGCGGCGAGCAGCCGAACGCCGCCGACCTGCAGATCCTCGCCGTGCTGCGCGCGCTGATGACGATCGAGGACGTGGCGCGCGTGATCGAAGCGCGCCCGCGGGTGGCGGAGCTGGCGCGCCGCGTCTACCCGTCGTGGCCGGGCGCGGTGCCCGCGGGCGTCGCGCCCGGGGACTGGCTCCCGGCCTAGCGGAAGCTCTTCGCCGCCGCCAGCACCTTCTTCACGTACCAGTCGGCGTGGTTGTAGGCGAAGAGGGCCTTGCGGTACGACCGCGGCGCACCCGTCGCCCGCAGGTACCGCGCCGTCGAGAAGACCGCGTCGGCCGAGTTGTACGGGGACGCCTTGCCGTCGCCGTCCGCGTCCATCCCGTACGCCTTCCAGGTGGCGGGCATGAACTGCGTCCACCCGATCGCGCCCGCCGACGACGGGCCCATGGTGCAGCCGTGGCCGGACTCGATCTGCGTGATCGCGGCGAGGATCGACCAGCGCAGGCCGAACGCCTTCGCCGCGGCCTTCCACGTCGGGACGAGCTGCGCGGGGCCCTGGCAGCGCGGCAGCGCGCGCAGGCCGCTCTTGACCGACGGCCGGCCGCCCATCCGCTGGTTCGTGCGGCCGGCGAACGGGACGAGGTTGCGCACGCGCGTCGTCACGGTCGGCTTGCCGGCCTTGAAGCTCAGCGTCTCGACCCACTTCGCGGTGCCGCCCTTCTTCACCGCCGCGTGGTTCCACGAGAGGTGGAGGTGGTGGCCGCGGCCGTGGCCGCTGTCGCCGTTGTAGCCGACCCAGCGGAACGGCGCGCGCGGGCGGTTCTGGCGCGGCTCGGCCCACTTGGCCAGCGCGTCGATCTTCTCCCACGAGCCGCCGGCGCCGGGGACGACGTCGATCGCCAGACCGCGCGGGTGCTCGCCGCCGTCGGCGTGGCCGGTGGGCGCGTAGCCGTCGGTGATCGCGATCTTGTACTTGGCCTTCAGGTAGGCGATGTCCTTCAGCAGGCGGCGGTCGATCCGCTCCCCCGGGGAGCCGGGGATCGCGCGCAGGCCGCCGCCCTTGAAGACGCGGCGCGTGCCGGTGACCTTGCCGGTCTTCGTGGTGCCGACCGGGATCACGTCCTGGTCGGTCGCCGCGTTCGGGTCGGTCGTCGTGCCGCCGGAGATCTTGCCGATGCGGAGCTTCTCGCAGCCGACGCCCTTGTCGCTCTTGTCGCGCGAGGCGCTGTCCTTCTTGCCGGCGCCGCACACGAGCCGCTCGGCGAGGCCGTCCGCCGCGCTCAGCTTGTCGTCGCCGGCGCCGCCGTCGAACTCGTCCTTGCCGCCGCGGCCGATGAGCTGGTCGTTCCCCGGGCCGCCGCTGAGGACGTCGGGCTTCGGGCCGCCGTCGATGGTGTCGTTGCCGCCCTCGCCGTAGAGCCGGTGCGGGTAGTCGACGGCGAAGCGGATGAGGTCGTCGCCCGCGCCGCCGATGGCGTGGTCGATCGAGCCGTCGACGTTGTCGCCCTCGCCCGCCTCGCCGTCGTCGGCCTTGCCGTCGTTGGTGATGCGGAGCTTGGCCGTGCGCTGGGAGAAGTCGACGGTGTCGTCGCCGTCGTCGCCGCGCATGGCGTCCGGGCCCGCGCCGCCGACGAGGACGTCCGCGTCGCCTCCGCCGCCGAGCTCGTCGCGGCCTGCGCCGCCCTCGATCCGGTCGGTGCCGTTGTCGCCCCACGCCTTGTCGTCGCCGTCGCCGGCGAGCAGGACGTCGGCGCCGCTTCCGCCGTTGAGCGTGTCGTTGCCGGCGCCGCCGTCGACGCGGTCGTTGCCGTCGCCGCCCGCGACCTTGTCCCCGTCGTCGCCGCCGCGGACGGTGTCGTCGTCGCGGCCGCCGTCGAGGGTGTCGGAGCCCTGCGCGCCGTCGAGCGTGTCGACGCCGTCGTCGCCCCAGAGCTTGTCGCTGCCGCCCTGGCCGGAGAGCGCGTCGTTGCCCGCGCCGCCGCCGAGCTGGTCGTCGCCGCCTCCGCCGTCGAGGCCGTCCTCGCCGTCGCCGCCGTTGATGCGGTCGTCGTCGTCGCCGCCGCGCAGGACGTCGTTGTCGCGGCCGCCGTCGAGCTGGTCGACGCCCTGCGCGCCGTCGATCGTGTCCGCGCCGTTGTCGCCGTTGAGCTTGTCGTTGCCCGAGGAGCCGGAGAGCGTGTCGTTCCCGTCGCCGCCGCCGGCCGTGTCGTTGCCGGAGCCCGCCTCGAGCGTGTCGTGGCCGTTGTTGCCGTTCAGCTGGTCGTTGCCGGTGCCCGCGTCGAGCCGGTCGTCGCCGTCGCCGCCGTTGAGCTTGTCCTCGTCGTCGCCGCCGCGCAGCTCGTCGTCCTCGCGGCCGCCGTCGAGGACGTCGCCGCCGTCGCCGCCGTCGAGCGTGTCCGGGCCGCCGTTGCCGTAGAGCTGGTCGTCGCCGCCGTTGCCGGTCAGGACGTTCGCGTCGTCGTCGCCGCTCAGCTTGTCGCTGCCGCTGCCGCCGGTGACCTCCTCCACGTCGCGCCGGACGTCGTCGCGCTCGCCATTCGAGCCGTCATCGGCGCCGTCGTTGAGGCTGACGGTGACGCCGCCGCGGCGGCCGCCGTAGTCGACGCGATCCCAGCCGTCGCCGCCGGCCATCCGGTCGGCGCCCTCGCGGCCGTCGAGCACGTCGTCGCCCGGGCCCG
>DATMVO010000539.1:0-4049 GCA_035563115.1 Solirubrobacteraceae bacterium | reverse complement strand
GAGGGCGCGCCGTGCGGGTGCTTCGGCGCCCGGTCGCGGGTGACGCCGTTCGCGGTCGCGCGCGCGGTGGTGCTGGCCGCCGCGTTCGCCGCGCTCCCGCTCGTCCCGCACGACGACCTGTCGTCCACCACGTGGCTGACGATCGGCCTCACAGCCGCGCTGGTCGGCGTCGTCGTGCTCGCCGTCGCCGTGCTGGCGCTGGCGCGCGAGGTCGGGATGCTCCGCCTCGCGGTCGGGCCGCAGAGCGCGCTGGAGATCCCCGAGGAGGGCCCGGCGCTCGGCGCCGACACCGGCCTCGCCGGCCATCTCGACCCGCGCGCGGACGCCGCCGTGCTCGGCCTCGCCGTCTTCACGAGCGACGGCTGCCACCTCTGCCAGCGCCTGAAGCCCGCGATCGCCGCGCTGGGGCGCGACCCGCACGTGTCGCTCTTCGAGCTCGACGAGGTGCGCGACGCCGGCCACTGGCGCCGCCTCGACGTGCCCGGCAGCCCGTACGCGCTGGCGCTCGACGCGTCCGGCCGCGTCCTGGCCAAGGGCACCTTCAACTCCCTGCCGCAGCTCGAGTCGGTGCTCGCGGCCGCCGAACGACGGAGGACGGAGCAGTTGGGTGTCTGACCAGCACGTGACCGAGGACCTCGCACTGAGCACGTCGCGCCGCGGGCTGCTGGCCCGCGTCGGCGCCGGGCTCCTCGGCCTGACCGCCGGCGGCGCGGTGAAGAGCGTGATCGCGCCCGGCGAGGCCGACGGCTACCACTTCTGCGGCCACATCTACACGACGGACTCGTGCCCGCACCCGACCGGCCTGCCGCGGATCGACGCCCGCGGCTACCCGATCCGCGCGAAGGACGGCAAGCGGATCGACAACGTCGGTCGGCTCGTGGACGAGCAGGGCCGCCCGGTCGACGAGCGCGGCCGGCGCCTCACGGACGCCGACGGCCGCCCGCTCGCGCCCGCGCCGCGCACGCCGCTCTGCGACCAGGTGGCGGAGAAGTACGACCTCACCACCCGCGTCGACGGCGCCTGGTACCGCTGCTGCGGCGGCCACGTGCGCAAGCTCGTCGACTGCTGCACGACCGGCAACAAGCGGATCAACGGCGACGGCGCGCTGACGGGCTACTGCTACAAGGGCCGCAAGGTGTTCTGCGTCATGTACTACGACACGAAGGTCCCATGCTGACCGCGGTGCTGGCCGTCGCGGCGTTCGTGGCCGGGCTCACCGGCGCGTGGTCGCCGTGCGGGTTCTCGATGGTGTCGACGCTGGGCGAGCACGCGCGCGGGCGGACGATGACCTTCTGGGCGTGCGTGGCGTTCGTGCCGGGCGCGCTGGTGGGCGGGATGCTGACCTTCGGCGCCCTGGGCGCGGTCGGCGCGCTGCTGGGCGGCGGCGACGCGGCGCTGATCGCGGGCGCGGTCGTGGCGGCCGCGGCGGCGCTCGCCGAGCTGGCCGGGCTGAAGATCGCGCCGCAGATCCGGCGCCAGGTGCCCGAGCACTGGCGGCGCACGTGGCCGCTCCCGCTCGCGGCGGCGGGCTACGGCGTGCTGCTCGGCCTCGGCTTCACGACCTTCGTCCTCACCTTCGCCGTGTGGGCACTGGCGGGCGTGTCGCTGGCGGTGGGCTCGGTCGGCACCGGCGTGGCGATCGGGCTCGCGTTCGCGGCGGGCCGGTGCCTGCCGGTCGTCGTCCTCGCGCCGCACGCGCAGAAGCCGCTGGGGTACCGCGCGACCGAGCTGATGGCCGAGCGGCCGGCGATCCTGCGCACCTTCCGCCTCGCCGACGCGCTGGCGCTCGCCGTCGTCGCGGTCGCGCTCACGGCGCAGACGTCGCACGCGGCGACGCGCGCGTTCGTCGACCGCGCGGCCGATCCGAGCGTCGCCGGCGCCGAGCTGGCGTACGACGTGCCGGGCACCGCGCCGGGCGTGCTGCGGTCCGGCACCGGGATCTTCGACGTGCCGGGGAGCGAGCGGGTCGCGATCGGCGGCGGGATGCTCGCGACGGTCGCGGGGACGCGGGTGACGGTGGCCGAGCGGGCGACCGGGACGGTACGCGCCGCTTTCGACGCGCCGGGCGTGGACGCGATCGCCGTCTCCGACGCCTACGTCGCGGTGCGGCGCACGCGCGGCTCGCGCGGCTCGCGCGACACGATCGAGGTCGCGGCACTGGCCGACGGCGCGCGGCGGACGGTCGCGACCGCGCAGGCGCCCGCCCAGCTCGGCCGCCCCGCGCTCGACGGCGCGCGGCTCGTCTTCCACGTCGCCGGGCGGCAGGAGAGCCGGATCGACCTCGTCGACCTGGCCGCCACCGGCGACGCCGCCCGCCGCACCCTCCGCCGCGACACGCGCACGACGTACGCGAACCCGTCGCTCCTCGGCGACCGCCTCCTCTTCGTGCAGACCACCCAGTACGAGCAGCGGCTCGTGCTCGCCAGCGTGAGTGGGAGCGCCCGCAGCGCCGGCCGCAAGCTCCTCGCCATCGCCCCGGCGATCAGCGCCGACAAGGGCTACACGACCGACCACGGCCCGCACCGCCCCGGCATCAAGCGCCCGCGCCGGCTGCCCAAGGAGGGCCCGGCGGGCACCACGACGACGCTGTGGACGACGGCCCTCGCCGCCGACGCCGCGTACGTGACCCGGCTGCGCGAGCGCGGCTCGTCCGTCCGGCCCGCGCTCCTGCGCGTGCCGCTTTCGAACCCCGCCGCTTAAAGCGCATCGGCCGATCGGCCGACGTAGGGGACATGAGTCCGGCGCGCCCCCGCTCGCCCCTGCCCGTTCGCGGGATCCTTGCCGTGCTCGCGCTGTGGGGCGTGGCCTCGGTGCTCGGGCGCGTCCTGACCGACCGCGGCGACCTCCTGCGCGCCCCGTTCGAGGCGAACGTCTCCGTCGCCATGGGTGGCGTCGGCGCGCTCCTCGTCCTCGCCCGCGCCGTGCAGCGGAAAGGCCCTTCCTCGCTCGGCTGGGCGGTGGTCGCCGGCGCGCTGCTGCTGTGGACCGCGGGCGACGTCCTGACGCTGTCGGACGGCGCTGTCGGCGTCGTCGCGGCGCCCGCGTTCCGCCTCCTCTACGTCCTCGCGGCGCTCGCGCTGGGCGCCGGGCTGCTCGCCGTCGTCCACGCGCGCCACCCGCCGGCCGACCGCGCGGTGCGGCTCGACGCGCTCACGACCGGCTTGGCCGCCGCGTCGCTCGTGACGTGGCTGGGCGTCGACCCGGTCCGGGACGCGATCGGCCCCGACGCGCCGCTCTTCACCGCCGCCACCCACGTCGTGCTCATCAGCCTCGACGCGCTGCTGCTCGTCATCGCGGTCACCGGCTGCGCGCTCCTCCGCTGGCGACCCGACCGCACGTGGGCGCTCGCCACCGTCGCCGCCGGCTCGTTCGTGCTCGCCGAGATCGGCTACGCGCTCGGTGCGGCCAACGGCACGTGGTCGCCCGCCTCGCCCACCAACGCGGGGTGGAGCAGCGCGATGATCCTCCTCGCCTTCGCCGCCTGGAGCCCGCAGCGCCGCGCCGCCGACCGCCCCGTCCACGGCGAGTTGCGCGACGTCGTCCTCCCCTTCGTCTTCTCGCTGGCGAGCATCGTGCTGCTGGCCGCCGCCGAGCCGCTGGAGGTCGGGACCGCGCCGCGCGTCCTCGCCGCCGCGTCGCTGTGCGCGGCGCTCGTCCGGCTCCTCCTCACCGCGCTCGAGCACGGAGCGATGCTCCGCACGTCGCAGGCCGAGGCGCGGACCGACCCGCTGACCGGCCTGGGCAACCGGCGCCGCCTCTCCGACGACCTCGCCACGGCGCTCGCCGACCCGTCCGAGGACGCGGCGCTCGTGCTCTTCGACCTCGACGGCTTCAAGGGCTACAACGACCGCCATGGGCATCCGGCGGGCGACGCGCTGCTCATCGCGCTCGGGGGCGCCCTGGCGGCCGAGGTCGGCGCGGCGCGCGCGTACCGGCTCGGCGGCGACGAGCTCTGCGCGCTGATCGTCGCGCCGCGCAGCGTGATCGACGCCGCGGTCGACGCGGCCGCGGGCGCGCTGGCGCGGGCGGCCGAGCACGCCGGGATCGGC
>DATMVO010000538.1:0-7258 GCA_035563115.1 Solirubrobacteraceae bacterium | reverse complement strand
CACCGCCATCCGCGTCTCGTCCGGCAGGTCGGCGAACCGCGCGGCGAACGTGCGCTCGAGCCGCGTCGTGAGCGGCAGGCGGGCCGACGACGCCGAGTCCTCACCCCGGGCGGCCTCCGACAGCAGCTCGACGAGGCCCAGCGGGTTCCCGGCGGCCTGGTCGAGCACGCGGCGGCGCGCGGCCGGCGGCAGCCCGGGATCCAGCGCGTGCAGCAGCGCGTCGGCGGCGTCGGCGGTCAGCGGGGCGAGCCGCCGCGTCGGCAGGCCGGCGCCGCGGAGGCTGGGCGGCACCTCGTCGCGGGAGGTGATGAGCATCGCGACCGGGTCGGCCTCGATCCGCCGAGCCACGAAGGCGAGCACGTCGCACGTCGGCGCGTCGAGCCAGTGCGCGTCCTCGGCGACGACCACCACCGGCGCGCGCTCGGCCACGTCGCCGAGCAGGTCGAGCACGGCGAGCCCCGCCCGGTAGGTGTCGACGGCGCGGACGTCCTCGGCCGCGCCGAGCGCGTGGTCCAGCGCGCTGCGGTGGCCGCCGGAGAGCCCGGCGGCCTGGTCCATGACCGGCGCGAGGAGCTGGTGCAGGCACGCGTACGGCAGGTCGGCCTCGGACGGGACGCCGGTCGTGGTGAGGACGGTCGCGCCGAGCCCACGCGCCCGGTCGGCGGCCACCGCGGCCAGCGCGCTCTTGCCGATCCCCGGCTCGCCCTGGAGGAGCAGCGCGTCCCCGCGCTCGCGCCCGCGTTCCAGGAGCGCGGTCACCAGCGCGAGCTCGTCCTCGCGCCCCACCATCACCGGTGCCGGGCTTCCGTGCGCCATCCAGCCGGGAACCTAATCGCCCGGGCGCCGCCCCGCGAGCGTCAGGCGCGCGCTTCGCCCACCACGAGCGGGCGCACGATCGGCGGCGCGCCCCGCCACCGCTTCTCGCGCGCGTGCGTGTGTGGGAAGGCGTCGCGCAGCAGCGCGAGCGTGTCGCGGTTGCACCGGCACCCCGCGCCGACGACCGCCCACGGCCGCTCCAGCCGGTCCTGCCACCGCTGCACCCGCGACCCCTCCTGCGCCCGCACGTGCTCGAGGAAGAGCAGCGCGCCGCCGGGCGCCAGCACGCGCCGCACCTCCGCCACCGCCGCCGCGGGATCCGGCACGGTGCAGAGCACGAGCGTCGAGACCACCGTGTCGAAGCTCCCGTCCGCGAACGGCAGCGCCTCCGCGCCCGTCTCCACGACCTCCGTCGCCACCCCGCGCTCGGCCACCCGCGTCCGCAGCCGCCGCGCCATCTCCGGCGCCGGCTCGGTCAGCGTCAGCGCCGCCACGCCCGCCGGGAGGTGGGGGAGGTTCAGCCCCGTCCCCGCCCCGATCTCCAGCACCCGCCCGCGCGCTCCCGCGAGCAGCGCCCGCCGCCGCGCCGCCATCCCCCGCCGCTCGCCGAGCAGGCACACGGGGTCGTACAGCGCGGCGAAGGTGCGGGCGCAGAGCGACATGTCCGCCGCCAACCCTCGCACGTCGCCTGGCGCCGCGGCGCGTCGCGCGCGGGGTCCGCCGACCGCTCGGCCCAGATGTTCCCCGCGCAACTGTTCGTAGGGCAATAGTTGTGTTGTGCATCGTTAGCGTGCTAAGTTGTTCACCGTGTCCACCAGCGCCACACCCGTCACCCCCGACTCGTCGGAGACCGCCTTCAGCGACGCCTGGGAGAGCTTCTTCCGCGCCGCTCGCAGCGCTCGCCGGCGGACGGGCGGCGGGGACGGCAGCTGTCCCCTGTCCCTCCCGCAGTTCCAGCTGATCGAGCCCCTCACCGAGCGCCCGCGCAAGGTCAAGGAGCTCGCTGCCGCCGCCGGGATCAGCGCCCCGACCGCGACCCGGACGCTCGACGGGCTCGCCGAGAAGGGTCTCGTCGAGCGGCACGCCAGCGACGAGGACCGCCGCTGCGTGCTGGTCGCGCTGACCGACGACGGCCGCCACGCGCTCTCCACCAAGGAGCGCGAGGTCGCGGCGATGCGCCACCGCGTCGCCAACCTGCTCAACGACGAGGAGCGCGCGCAGGCCACCCGCCTGCTGCAGCGCCTCGCCGACGCCCTGGAGGACCTGTGAAGCGCCATCTCATCCCCCCGTTCCGCTCCGGCCCCTGGACCGCGAGCACCGCTCCCGTCGACGCCCAGCACGTCGACGGCGTCGCCGTGACCGAGCGGCTGGCCACCCGCGCCGACGGCCAGGGCGCCGTCGTCCGGCTCGCCAACGGCCGCCTCGCCGTCCTGGGCGGCGGCACGTTCGCGGTCGGCCACCCGATGCTGCTCCTCCAGCTCCACGCCGCCCGGCGCGCCGGCCAGGCGCGGACGGAGGACGACCGCGTGTGGTGGAGCGAGGTCCGCCGCGTGCTGCAGACCGCCACCGGCGGCAGCTCGCTGCTCACCGGCGCCCCGCGCGTCGGCACCGCCGGGCTCTAGGGCCCGCCCGCCCGCCCGGCCGCGCGGTCGGCACGCCGTCGCACCGCTTTCACATGAACTTGAGGGCCGCTTGAGGTTTGAGGAGGAACGTTTCAGCCGTGATCGGTGAGCTTCGGACGACGACAGGCCAGGAGACCGGAAGCCTCCCTCGGCTCAACGAGCGCGATCGACGCAAGGGTGCGGGGATGGAGGCGGAGACGCCCGGTCCCGGCTGCTACCTGGCGGTCGCGAACGGCGACGAGGTGGTCCACGTCCCGCTGACGGGCGCGGTGACCCGCCTCGGGCGCAGCCTCAGCGCCGACATCCACCTCGACGACGCGACGGTCTCCCGCCGGCACGCCCTCGTGGTCCAGCGCGACGGGGCGTTCGTCCTCCTCGACGACCGCTCGATGAACGGCACCTTCCTCAACGGCGAGCGGATCCGCGAGGCGCCGCTCACCGACGGCGATCTCGTCGAGCTGGGCGCGATCGCGCTCCGGTTCGTGGGTTCCCCACCTTCTTCTTAAGCAGGGTTCATCTCATGCGGCCACGGTGGGAACCGTGGTCGTAGAGATGCTCCGCCCCGCCCTCCTCGTCGCCGGTGCCGCGGCCGGCCTCGTCCTCGCGGCCGCCGCGCCCGCCTCTGCCTCCCCGGCGACGCCCCTCGTCGATCGCGCGCCCGCCCCCGGCGCGACGTTCACCGACACGGTCGTCCGGCAGCCCTCCCTCGCGCTGAAGGCCCGCGCCTCCCAGGCGACCGACGCCGCCGTCGAGTACCGCACGCCCAGCGGCGACAGCGTCGGCGTGCAGCTCGCGCCCGTGTACGGCAACGACCCGGCGGTCGCGCAGTCGTACGTGGACTTCGTCGACAGCCTCCCGCACGGCGCCGAGCTCGGGGAGCTGACGATGCGCATCGTCCCCTCCGCCGACGTCCCGGCGAACTGCGGCGCGACGCAGGACAGCGGCGTCCTCGCCTGCTACCTGCCGACGCAGGACCTGATGATCGTCCCGGGCGACGAGCTGCAGAACGCGGGCGGGGTGACGACCTCGTACGTCGTGGCGCACGAGTACGGCCACCACGTCGCCAACCACCGCTCCAACTCGCCGTTCAACGCGCTCGACTTCGGGCCCAAGCAGTGGGCGTCCGAGCAGGACGTGTGCAGCTACACGCTCGACGGCCGGCTCGCGCCCGGCGACGAGGCCGAGGCGTACGCGGCCAACCCGGGCGAGGCGTGGGCGGAGTCGTACGCGCAGCTCAAGTACCCGACCGGTCGGGTGGAGCTTCACGAGCCTGCTCAAGCCGACGACGCTCTCGCAGGCCGAGGCGCAGAAGGACGTCGTCACGCCGTGGACGCAGTCGCGCAAGCGCTCGTTCACCGGGCGGCTGACGGGCACGCGGACGAGCCGCACGCACACGCTCAAGCTGCGGCTCGACGGCAGGCTCGCGTTCCGCCTCACCGGCCCGCGCGCGGCGGACTTCGACCTCGCCGTCACCTCCAGCGGCGAGCGGCAGGGGACGACGAAGGCGCGCGGCTCGCGCGACGCGCTCTCCTTCCGCGCGGCCTGCGTCACCAAGCCGGAGGACGTCAAGATCACCGTCAAGCGCCGCTCGGGCAGCGGCAGCTACCGCCTGGCCGTCACGTACGCGGGCTGACCGCGCGCCGCACCGGCCACGCACGGGCGCGCCGGTGCGCCACCATGTGGCCATGGCCGCCCCGAGGAGCATCGGCGTCGAGTACGCCAGCGAGCTCTCGCACCCGTTCCGCTTCCGCCTGGTGGCCGCGCTCGTCGACGGTCCGCGGACGATCGCGGAGCTGACGCAGCAGCTCGGCGCGCCCGACGCGGTGGTGCGCCACCACGTCGGGCACCTCCGGCAGCTCGGGTTCGTCGAGCAGGACACCCCCGAGGACGGCCCGGACACGTACGAGCTGCTCACGTCGCTGGTGATCTCGGACGAGGAGTGGGGCGCGATGCCGGTCGAGGCCCGGCGCGCGGCGGCGGCGACCTCGCTCACCCACACGGGGGCGCGGGCCGTGGCGGCGATCGACCGCGGCGGCTTCGACCGCGACGACATCCACATCACGCGGACGACGGTGACCGTCGACGAGGCGGGCTGGAACCGGCTCACCGAGCTCTTCCACGCGCTGCTGCGCGAGCTGCGGGAGCGCACGTCCGCGCCCGCCCCGGAGGGCCCGGCGTTCCAGGCGACCGGCGCGCTGATGCTCTTCACCGACGAGCAGGCCGAGCGCCCCGCGCCCCCGGCCGCGCCGCCGCCGGACGAGGATGCGCTGAGCGCCGCCGACGCGCTGATGGACGGCCTCTCCGGCGCGCTCGTCGAGTCGCCGGTCGACTGGGAGTCGGTCGAGGTGCTCGCGGAGCGGCTGCGCCTGGTCGCGCGCGCGTCGAAGGAGACGCCGGCCGCGCAGGTGATCCCGCTGCGGCGCGACGAGCGGCAGGGGTCCGACGCGGGCGGGTAGCCCGCCGGGGCGCTCCGTTCGCGCGCGGCGGGAAACAGCGGCATGTGTAGGATGGTGAGCACGGATGGCGAACACACGTTCGTCGTCGTCGTCCGGGTCGCCACGTATCGTGCGATGCGGGGTTCAAGCACGGATCCACAGGAGTCGACAAGGGGTGAGTGGACATGAGGACGCAGATGACGAGGCTCCTGGGCACGCCGCCGACCGCGAGCGCGCCCAAGTCGGACGCCAGCAGGAAGATCGAGACAGCGCTGGAGATCCGGAAGAGCAGCTCGAAGGCGCGCGAGGGCAAGCCGCTGGCGTTCCCGACCCATCGCATGGCGGGCTGAGCTTCCCGGCGCAGACCCCGCTCTTCTTCGCCCAGCACGCCGAGCGGTACGCCCGGCAGGCGCTGATCCGCGAGTACGAAGACCGGTTCCACTGCCGTCTCGCCGTCATGATCGACGCGATCTTCCCCGACAGCATCATGCTGCTCGAGGAGCTGATCGCCGACGCGGACCCGGAGGAGGATCTCCATCTGATCCTCGACTCGCCGGGTGGCGACGGCGAGACCGCGGTCCGGCTGGCCCGCTCGGCGCAGGCGCGCTGCAAGGAGCTCACGATCATCGTTCCCAACCAGGCCAAGAGCGCCGGGACGATCATGGTCATGGGGGCGCATCGGATCCTGATGGGCCCGACGAGCGACTTGGGGCCGGTCGATCCGCAGTTCCGCTCGCCCTCTGGGCCCGGGCTGTACTCCGCCAAGGACCTCATCGCTGCCGTCGACAACGCCGAGAAGGCGATCGCCGCCAACCCGGACAGCTACCCGCTGCACGTCTCACTGCTCGCCGACGTGACCGCCGTGATGGTTCAGCAGGCGCGTTCCGCCCTCGAACGGACGGACGACCTCGTCCGGGAGGCGCTCCGGAGCCACCCTGGGCGGACGTGGGACGAGGTCGAGGAGATCGCCCAGGCGCTCAAAGAGAAGCTGATCGACCTGCCCCGAGACCACGGCGCGGTGTTCGCCTCCGCCGACGCGAGCGCCGCCGGGCTCCCGGTCGAGGAGGCGGACCCTCGCAGCGACCAGTGGCGACTCGTCTGGCACCTGTGGACCCGGTACGTGATGATGGGCGGCGGCGTCTACGAGGGGCGGCTCGCATCGCAGTTCATCCCGCGCGGGAGCTAGGGGCGGGCGCGACCCCGGGGTCTCCCGGCACCCCCGGCGCGAGGTCTTTGGGAGGACCCCCGATGCCGGGCGGCGCCCGCGAACGGAGGATGCTCACATGCTGACTCCTGAGACCGACCTGCACGACGTCGAGGCGCTCGCCGCGCGCCTCACCGGCGACGTCGTCGCGCCGACCGACCCCGCGTACGACGAGGCCCGCACCGGCTTCATCCTCACCGCCGACCTGCGCCCCGACCTCGTCGCGCTGCCGGAGACCGCGCAGGACGTCGTCGCGATCGTGGAGTTCGCCCGCGCGACCGGCCTGAAGGTCGTCCCCCAGGGCACCGGCCACAACTGCTCCCCGCTCGGCAGCGACCTGTCCGGCGCGATCCTGCTGAAGACGAGCCGCATGCGCGGCGTCACCGTCGACGCGGAGCGCCGCGTCGCCCGCGCCGAGGCCGGCGCCTGGTGGATCGACGTCACAGCCGCCGCGCACGAGCACGGCCTGGTCGCGCTGGCCGGCTCGTCGCCGGACGTCGGCGTGGTCGGCTACACGCTCGGCGGCGGCGTCAGCTGGATGGTCCGCAAGCACGGCCTCAGCGCCAACCACGTCGTCGCGATCGAGCTCGTCACCGCGGACGGCACGCTGCGCCGGGTCGACGCGACGCACGAGCCCGAGCTGTTCTGGGCGCTGCGCGGCGGCGGCGGCTCGTTCGGCGTGGTGACCGCGATCGAGGTCGAGCTCTTGGCCGAGCCCGAGCTGTACGCCGGCTTCATGCTCTTCCCGGTCGAGCGCGCGTCCGAGGTGCTGAAGACGTGGCGCGCGCTGACCCGCACGCTGCCCGAGGAGGCGACGTCGATCGGCTCGATCCTCCACGTGCCGGACATGGACGGCGTGCCGGACATGGTCCGCGGCCGCTCGTTCGCGCGCGTCGAGCTCGTCTTCACCGGCTCGGAGGCGGACGGCGCCGCGCTGCTCGCGCCGCTGCGCGCGCTCGGCCCGGAGATCGACGCGTTCGGCATGTCCGACGGCATCGGCCTCTCCAAGCTCCACATGGACCCCGAGGGCGCGGTGCCGGGCACGATCAGCGACCACCTCGTGCTCTCCTCCGACCTGGACGACCACGGCATCGACGCGATGGTCGCCGTCGCCGCGCAGCCCGGCTCGCCGCTCGTGATGTACGAGCTGCGCCACGCCGGCGGGGCCGCCGCGCGCTCCG
>DATMVO010000537.1:0-15228 GCA_035563115.1 Solirubrobacteraceae bacterium | reverse complement strand
TGGTGGATACGTGGTGCGCCGACGGCTGTGTCACAGTGTCCCCGATGCGCAAGGCTTCCCTTTCCATTTTCGCGGCTGCCGCGATGCTCATCGGGGTGCCTGCCGCAGCGGGCGCGCACGACGAGCGGTTCCACCCGACGGCCGCGGACGGGCTTCAGGAGAAGCTGCCCGACCTCATCGCGGACCCGCCCACCCGTCCCCTGATCGTCCCCGCGGACGCCGCGCAGGACGAGCCCGAGGGCCGGCTGCTCCTGCGCTTCGACGGCCACGTCCACAACCGCGGGCCGGGGCCGCTCGAGATGGAGGGCCGCAACCCGAGCCCGTTCGGGCCGAACCTGGCGCCCCCGACGATGGGGACGGTCGTCCAGAACGTCGACCGCGGCGACGGCACGATGGTGCCGCGCCCGTCGACCGCCGCGATGGTCTACGAGACGAACGACGACCACAAGCACTGGCACTTCAAGGAGGCGGCGCGCTACTCGCTGTGGAGCAGCGACGGCGCCGCCGAGGTCGCGCCCGCGCAGAAGGCCGGCTTCTGCCTCACCGACAGCGAGCCCGTCGAGGCGCCGGACCCGTCGGGCATCGGCCTCGGGCACTACGAGGACCCGACGTTCTGCCAGTGGGGCAACCCGCAGCTCAAGACGCCGCGCCCCGGCAAGCCGCAGGTCGACAGCGTCGTCACCGGGATCTCGGGCGGGTGGCGCGACACCTACTCGTACGACCTGTTCTTCCAGTGGATCGACATCTCGAACGTCGCGCCGGGGGCCTACCAGCTGCGCAACGAGGCCGATCCCTTCAACATCGTGGTCGAGGCGGACGAGGTGAACCCGCCCGGCGTCGCGCCGCTCGTCATCCCCGGCTACCGCGCGACGCCCGGGGCGCTGACGATCGAGCGCAGCGGGGCATCCCCGGTGACGCTGAGCGCCCAGGGGTTCGCCTCCGGCCGGCCGCTCGGGGCGGCACAGCTGACGCTGGTCGACCTCCCCGAGCACGGGAAGCTGACGACGGCCGCCGGCACGGCGCTCGCCGCCGGCGACACCGTCGCGCCGACCGACGCGCTCACCTACACGCCGACGGGCGACACGGCGCAGGCGGACCGGCTGAGCTTCAGCGCGCGTGAGGCCGGGACCCCGTTCCCGCTCACGCCGCCGGTGGCCCAGGTCACGCTCACGCCGCGCGCCGCCGATCCGGGGCCGGACCCCGCGCCCGACACCGTCGCGATCGGCGGGGTCCAGGGCGACGTGATCGCCGGGACGTCGATCCAGCTGACCGCCGTCGTCACCGGCAAGACCGCACGCGTCGAGGATCTCGTCTGGCAGGTCCTGCCCGACGCGACCCACGGAACGGTCAGCGCCGGCGGGCGGTACGTCGCTCCGGCGCAGGTGCCGGCCGACGGTCTGGCCACGGTGCGCGCCTCGCTCCCCTCGGGGGCGTCCGCGGAGGTGCGTCTGAGGGTCGTCGCGCCGCCGCCCAACGACCCCGCCCCGATGCCGAGGACGCCGGAGACCGAGAACCGGACCGACGGGCCGGCCATCCTGCCCGGGCCGAGCGTGGAGCAGTCGAAGGGCCCGGAGCGACCCGCGACGCAGCCTCCCCGCAAGGCGACGCCGACGCTGTCGCTCTCCACGCTGCGCCGCACCGGCTTCATCTCCGTGAGCGTCGTTCCCCGGTACACGGGGCGGCTCAAGGTCGCGGTCCGGTTCCCGTCGGGGCGCCGGCCGACCTGCTCGGCCCTCGTCCGGGCAGGGCAGCCCTACGTCTGCCGTCTCGCCGTCGCGCGGCGTGACGAGGGCAGCAAGGGGCTGCGCGTGGTCGCGACGCTCAAGCGCCTGTCGAACGGCCGGCGCTACGAGCGGACGGCGTCCGTGGCGTCCAAGCCGAAGGCGTCGGCGCGTCTCGCGGAGGCTCACGGGCCGCACGTACACTGAGACGCTTGCGCGTCTCAGCCACCACCCAGGGGCCGCGTGACACCGCGGCCGACACCGTCGTCGTCGGCGTCTTCGAGGGCGAGGACGTCGCCCACGACGTCGAAGGGGGGCTCCTCCAGGGGCTCCTCACCAGCGGCGAGGCCAAGCGGGGCTTCCGCAAGCTCGCCGTCACCCACGCCGAAGGCAAGCGCTGGATCGTCCTCGGCCTCGGCGACCGCGCGGCGTTCGATGCCGAGCGCGCCCGCGTCGCCGCGGCGACCGCCCACGGCCGGGCGAAGGAGCTCGGCACGTCCGTGCTCGCGTGGGAGGTTCCGCACAAGGTCGACGACGCCGTCGTCGGCGGGCTCGTCGAGGGCACTGTCCTGGCCGCCTACAGCTTCCGGAAGTACAAGAAGGGCGCGGACGACGAGGACGCCGCCGGGCTCTCGGAGCTGCTCGTCTCCGCCCACGACGACGTGAGCGCCGCGGTCACGCGGGCGGAGATCCTCGCGCGCGCCGCCAACCGCGCGCGCGACCTGCAGAACACGCCGGCCAACGACATGACGCCGACGATCCTCGGCGCGCGGGCGCAGGCGCTGGCGGCCGAGCACCCGAAGCTGGCGGCCGAGGTCGAGGGGCGCGAGCAGATCGTCGCCCGGGGCATGGGCACGTTCGCGGCGGTCGCGCAGGGCTCGGACGAGGAGCCGGCGCTGATCGTCCTCAAGTACACGGGCGCCGCGGAGTCCGACGCGCCCGCCGTCGGCCTCGTCGGCAAGGCGGTCACCTTCGACACGGGCGGCATCTCGATCAAGCCCGCGGCGAAGATGTACGAGATGAAGTTCGACATGTCGGGCGGCGCCGCGGTCATCGAGGCGATGGGCGCGATCGCCGAGCTCGACCTGCCGATCAACGTCGTCGCGGTCGTCGGGGCGACGGAGAACATGCCCAGCGGCCACGCGATGAAGCCGGGCGACATCTTCCGCACGAAGGCCGGGCTGACGGTGGAGGTCAACAACACCGACGCCGAGGGGCGCCTGGTGCTGGCCGACTGCCTCGCGTACGCGCGGGAGCTGGGCGCGCAGCGGCTGGTCGACGTCGCGACGCTCACCGGCGCCGTCGTCATCGCGCTGGGCTCGACCTACTCGGCCGTCGTCTCCAACGACGACGCGTGGGCGGCGGCCGTCACCGCCGCGGGCGACGCCTCCGGCGAGCTCGTCTGGCGGCTCCCGCTCCACGACGAGTACACCGAGCTCGTCAAGGGCAAGTACGCCGACCTCACCAACGCCCCCGAGGGGCGCAAGGCCGGCACGATCACGGCCGCGGAGTTCCTGCGCAACTTCGTCGGCGACACGCCCTGGGCGCACCTCGACATCGCGGGCACCGCCGACTCCAACGGCCGCGCCTACACGCCCTCCGGCGGCGCCGGCGTCCCGGTCCGCCTCCTCACGGGCCTCGTCGCCTCGCTCGCTTCCGCCTGACCGGCCCGCTCCGCGCTCCGGCCGTTCGTGGTCGGGGCGCGGCGCGTGGTCTGGGCGGTGGGTGGAGCTGGAGTGCGAGCTCGTGCCGCGCTCCGCTCGCGCGCGAACCCGCCCCGCGTCGCTCGCGGTTCGGCGAGGGGCGGGAAACCGTCGCAGACGGACGCCTTCTCGCCCCTCACCGCACCTGCCTCGCCGAGGGGCGACTTGTGGTCGTAGGACGACCACATCTCGCCTCTCACCGCACCCACGCCGCCGAGTGGCGACTTGTGGCGGTGGAACCGACCGCGGGCGCCGCGCGCCGCGGTACGAGGGCGGGAGAGCGCGCGAACGGCCTGTCGACGCACCCGCCACCGCCCAGACCCGCTCCGCCGCAGCACGACGTCCCGCGAGAGTGCGGTCGGGCCGCTTGTGAGTGGTGACTCACTTCGCTATAAAGGAAGTGGTCACTCACAACGGCGGAGCGAGAGATGGACGAACGGAAGACCTCACCCGGCTGGACCCTGGCGATCGTGTCGCTGGCGCTGTTCATGGTCACGCTCGACAACCTCGTCGTGACGACGGCGCTGCCGAGCATCCGGACCGACCTGGGCGCGAGCCTGAGCGACCTTGAGTGGACGGTGAACGCGTACACGCTCGCCTTCACCGTCTTCCTGCTGCCCGGCGCCGCGCTGGGCGACCGGTTCGGGCGGCGCAGGCTGTTCCTGATCGGCCTGTCGATCTTCACCGGCGCGAGCGCGGCGGCGGCGCTGGCGCCCGACACCGCGACGCTCGTCGCCGCCCGCGCGATCCAGGGGATGGGCGCGGGCATGGTCGCGCCGCTCACGCTCACGCTCCTCTCCGAGGCCTTCCCGGGCGAGAAGCGGGGCGCCGCGATCGGGATCTGGTCGGGCGTGAGCGGGCTCGGCGTCGCGCTCGGCCCGCTCGTCGGCGGCGCGGTCGTCGAGGGGATCTCGTGGCAGTGGATCTTCTGGATCAACGTGCCGGTCGGTCTGCTCCTCCTCCCGCTCGCCACGCGCCGCCTCCACGAAAGCACCGGCCCGCAGCGCAGCCTGGACATCCCGGGCGTCGCCCTTGCCGCCGCCGGCCTGCTCGCGCTGACCTACGGCATCGTCGAGGGGAACGCGGACGGCTGGGGGAGCGGCGCGACCGTCGCGCGGATCGCCGTCGGCCTCGCCCTCCTCGCCGCGTTCGTGGCGTGGGAGCGGCGCACCGCGAACCCGATGCTCCCGATGCGCTTCTTCACGAGCCGCGGCTTCGCCTCCACCAACGCCGTCAGCTTCGCGATGTACTTCGGCATCTTCGGCTCGATCTTCCTGCTCGCCCAGCTCTTCCAGGCCGTGCAGGGGATGAGCCCGCTCGACGCCGGTCTGCGGACCCTCCCGTGGACGGGCATGCCGATGCTCGTCGCCCCGATCGCCGGCCTGCTCTCCGACCGGATCGGCAGCCGCCCGCTGATGGCCGCCGGCCTCACCCTCCAGGCCGTCGCGATCACGTGGCTGGCGGCCGTGCAGGAGGTCACGACCCCATACGGCGACATCGTCATCCCGCTGATCCTCGGCGGCGCTGGCATGGGCCTCGTCTTCGCCCCCGCCGCCAACGCGGTGCTCCGCAGCGTCGAGCCGCAGGAGGCCGGCCAGGCGTCCGGCGCGACCAACGCGATCCGCGAGCTGGGCGGCGTCCTGGGCATCGCCGTGCTGGCCGCCGTCTTCGCCCACCACGGCGGCTACGAGTCGCCGCAGGCCTTCCTCGACGGCCTCAAGCCGGCCCTGCACATCGGGGCGGGCGTCCTGATCGCCGGGGCGCTCGCGGCGCTGCTCGTGCCCGGCGTGGAGCGGCCCGCGCGCCACGCGCCGCGGGCCGCACCGGCTAGCGCGTAGCGGCCGGCTCCTGCGCCGCCGCCTTGAGCGCGCGGCGCAGGACGACGGTGGACCCGGAGGGTCGCTGCTCGATCTCCACCGAGTCCATCAGCGCCCGCATCAGCGGCAGCCCGCGGCCGCGGTCGTCGCTCACCGTCTCGCGCCATCCGCCGCGGTCGCGCACGGTGATCGAGACCTCGCCGCCGTCGCGCGCGAACGTCACGGTGAACGGCTCGGCGGTCAGCCCGTAGGCGTGCTCGATCGCGTTCTGCGCGGCCTCGTTGACCGCCATGACGACATCCTGGACCTCGCTGTCATCGGCGCCCGCCTCGCTCAGCCACCGCCGTAGCGCCTGGCGGAAGGCGGTGAGCGCCGGCGGCTCGCCGATCAGCTCCATCTCCAGCCGGTCGCCCAGCGTCAGCGACGCTCGCACGACCACCAGCGTGACGTCGTCGTGGGACTTGTCGGTCCCGCCGATCGTGCCGCGCAGCACGCGCTCGCACATCGGCTCGGGCTCGTCGGGGCCGCCCTCGACGACCGACAGCTCCAGCCGCTCGATGCCGCGGTCGATCAGCTCGTCGCGCTGCTCGACCAGGCCGTCGGTGTAGAGGACGAGCGTCGCGCCCGGGTCGAGCACCGCGCCGCCCTCCTCGTAGCCGACGACGTCCAAAGCGCCCAGCGGCACCGCGAGCGACTCTTTCAGCGACCGCGCCACGCCGTCGGCGCCGAGCAGCATCGGCGGCGGATGGCCGGCGTTGGCGAACGTCAGCCGCCCCGTCGCGGGCTCGAGCAGCAGCACGCAGACCGTCGCCATCGAGTCCCACTCCAGCGACAGCAGGAAGCGGTTCAGCCGCTCCAGCGCCTGCGCCGGCGTCGCGCCGTCGAGGATGTAGGCGCGCAGCGCGCTGCGCAGCTGCCCCATCGTCGCCGCCGCGCTCACGCCGCGGCCCGCGACGTCGCCGATCACGAGCCCGACGCGCCCGCCGGGCAGCGAGATCGTGTCGTACCAGTCGCCGCCCACGCGCGTCCCCGCGCCGCCGGGCAGGTACCGCGCCGCCATCGCCACGCCCGGGATCGTCGGCAGCGACTGCGGCAGCAGGGACCGCTGGAGCTCCTCGGCGATCTTCTGCTGGCGCTCGAAGAGCCGCACCCGCTCGATCGCCAGCGCCGCCCGGTCCGCCGCCAGCTGCAGCAGGTCGACGTCCGACTCGCTGAAGGTCCGCGCGAAGATCGTCCCGACCTCCAGCGCGCCGATCGGCCGGTCGTCGGCGAGCAGCGGCACGCCGACGAGCGACCGCACCGCGCCGCCCAACGGATGATCCGTCAGGGACGAGTCCTTGGAGATGTCCGGCACCACGATCGCGCGCCGGCCCGCCATGACGCGCTCGGCCAGCCCGCCGGCCTGCCCGCGGCCGTGCTCGCGCACGTACGCCGCCGCCTCGCCCGCCGCGTGCACGACGACGTGGCCGAGGCCCTCCTCCTCCAGCACGATCGCCGCGCCGTCGACGCCGAGCACGTCGCTGATCCGCGCGAGCAGCTCGGCGAGCAGGTCCTGGAGCCCCAGCGGCGCGAGCGCCGCGTCGGTGATCGCGCGGATCATCCGCTGGCGCTCGGCGGCCGCCTCGGCCTGGGCGCGGGCGGCCTGCTCGCGCACCAGCTCCTCCCACGCGCGCTGCGCCCGCAGCCGCTCGGAGATGTCCTGCACCTGCACGAGCAGCGCGCGCAGCCCGCCGTCCTCGTCGCGCGCGACCGAGAACGAGAGCTGCGCCGGGATCTCGGTGCCGGCCCCGTCGACCAGCCGCTTCTCGACCTCGTACGTCACCCGCCGCCCGCGCAGCAGGTCGCGCCGCTGCGCCGCATCCAGGCCCGCGTCCTCCGGGTGCGTCACCGCGTCGATCGAGCGCCCGAGCAGCTGTGCCTCGCGCACGCCGAGCACCTCGGTCAGCGCCCGGTTGACCTGCTGGATCGCGCCGTCCTCGTCCAGCCGCGCCATGCCGATCGGCGCGCTGTCGAACGTCGCGCGCAGCAGCTCCTCGGAGCGGGCGACGGATCGGTTGGCCTCGTACAGCTCGAGGAAGACCTGGACCTTCGCGCGCAGCAGCTGCGGGTCGTAGGGCTTGAAGACGTAGTCGACGGCGCCGGTCTCGTAGCCGCGGAAGACGTTCTCGCGCTCCTTGGAGATCGCCGTCACGAAGATGATCGGGATCGTGCGCGTCTTGCGGCGGCGCTTGATGTACTCGGCGGTCTCGAAGCCGTCGAGCTCGGGCATCTGGACGTCGAGGAGGATCAGCGCGAACTCGTCGTGGAGCAGCCTGCGCAGCGCCTCCTGCCCGGAGGTGACGCTGACGAGGTTGCAGTCGAGCGGCGCGAGGACGGCCTCCAGGGCGAGGAGGTTCTCGGTCCGGTCGTCCACCAGGAGGACGTTCGGGAGGTCGGCGCGCACGGGGCTCACCGGCACAGTCTGCCCAGGTGGGCCGGGATGTCGTCGAGCCGCACCACCGCGTCGGGCTCCATGACCGCCAGCGCGGCCTTCGGCATCTCCTGCCGCACGCACGTCGCGGGGTCCTGCACGATGGTGTAGCCGCCGCGTTCGGCGATGACGCAGAGCCCGTGCGCGCCGTCCTCGTTGGCGCCCGTGAGCAGCACGCCGACCGCCCGCCCGCCGTACGCGTCGGCCGCCGACTCGAAGAGCACGTCGATCGACGGGCGCGCGAACTGGACCGGCTCGTCGACCGACAGCTCGGCCGCGCCGTCGTCGAGCAGCACGTGGTAGCCGGGCGGCGCGATCAGCACGTTCCCCGGCTCGAGCGGCGACTTGTCCTCCGCGTCGGCCACGCAGAGCGCGGTGTGGCGGTTGAGCAGGCCGGTCAGGAGCTCGTCGTCGGCGTCGGGGTCGCGGTGCTGGGCGACCACGATCGGGGTCGGGAAGTCGTCGCCGAGCGCGCCGAGGATCCGCTCCAGCGCGTGCAGGCCGCCCCACGAGGCCCCGATCACCACCACGTCGTAACCGCTCATCGCTTGCGCCGGTAGAGCTTCTCCGCCGCGTCCAGCACCTCGTACCGATCCTCGTGCGACGCCACCACCGACTCCTTGTGGCCCAGCGCGAGGACGCCGAAACGTGCCAGCGACTCCAGGAACAGGTCGTGGACGCGCTCCTGGAGCGGCCGGCCGAAGTAGATGAGGACGTTGCGGCACATGACGAGCTGGAACTCGTTGAAGGACGAGTCCTGGGCGAGGTTGTGCTGGGCGAAGACCGCCCCCTCGACGAGCGAGCGGGAGAAGATCGCCCGGTCGCCCTGCACCGTGTAGTAGCGCGAGAAGTCGCCGGTGCCGCCGGCACGCTGGTAGTTCTCGGTGTAGCGGCGCATCCGCTCCATCGGGAACGAGCCCGAGCGCGCGACGCCCAGCACGTCCTCGTTCATGTCGGTGGCGTACATCCGCACGCGGTCCAGCAGCCCCTCCTCGGCCAGCGCGATCGCCAGCGAGAACGTCTCCTCGCCCGTCGAGCACCCCGCGTTCCACACCCGCGCGTACGGATAGGTGCGCAGGATCGGCACCACGCGCTCGCGCACCGCGCGGAAGAACGCGGGGTCGCGGAACATCTCGGTGACGTTGATCGAGAGGTCGCGCAGCAGGCGCTCCATGACCATCGGGTCGTGGAGCACCCGCTCCTGGAGGCCGGACAGCGTGCGCACCCGCTCCTGCTGCGCACGCCGCCACAGCCGCCGCCGCAGCGACGCCCGGGCGTAGCCCCGGAAGTCGTAGTGGTAGCGGCGGTAGATCGCCTCCAGGAGGAGCTCGACCTCGATCTGCTCCGGGTCGGTGGACTGGGGGAGGGCCGAGGTGCTTATCGGTACAGCCACACGCGCATGAGCGACAGGAGCTGCTCGACGTCCACCGGCTTGGTGATGTAGTCGGACGCCCCGGACTGGATGGACTTCTCGCGGTCGCCCTTCATGGCCTTGGCCGTGAGCGCGATGATCGGGAGCCCCTCGAACTGGGGCATCTGACGGACGGCACGGGTGGTCTCGTACCCGTCCATCTCCGGCATCATCACGTCCATCAGCACGAGGTCGACCTCGGGGTCGTCCTTGAGCTGGTCGATCGCCTCGCGCCCGTTCTCGGCGAACCGGACGAGCATCCCGCGCGCCTCCAGCGCGCTGGTCAGCGCGAAGACGTTGCGCACGTCGTCGTCGACGATCAGGACGGTGCGGCCCTGGAGGACCGAGTCGGCCTGGTGCATCGACTCCAGCCGCCGGCGGTCCTCCTCCGGCAGCGTCGACTCGGGCCGGTGGAGGAAGAGCGACGTCTCCGCCAGCAGCCGCTCGGGCGAGCCGGCGTCCTTGACGACGATCGACTCCGCGTACCGCTGCAGCCGCGTCTCCTCGCGGCGGGTCAGCGCCTTGCCGGTGTGGATGATCACCGGCACGTCGCGGTGGCGCTCGTCGCTCTTGACCTTCTCCAGCAGCTGGAAGCCGGACTGGGCCTTCCCGCCGAGCTTGAGGTCGAGCACGATGCAGTCGAAGCGCCCGGCCTCCAGGCGGTCGACGGCCTCCTCCGCGGTCGCGACCGCGGTGACCTCGACGCCCTCGCCGCCGACGAGCTCGCTGACCGCGTTGCGCTCGTCGTCGTCGTCCTCGACCACGAGCACCTGGCGGCTCGGGCGGTCCAGGAACGCGACGAGCTCGGCCAGCGCGGGCGCCAGCTCGTCCGCGCGGGGCAGGAACGACGCGGCCCCGGCGCGGAGCGCGTTCTGGCGCTCGCCGGCGTCGCCGACGGCCAGCACCGGCAGGTGGCGGGTGCGCGGCTCGGTCTTGAGCTGCTCGAGCGCGCGGCCCTCCGCGTCGAGGTCGAGCAGCACGGCGTCGGGGCCGTACTCCTGCGCGAGCCCGATCGCCGCCGGGCCGCCCTGGGCGAGCAGCACCTTGAAGCCGGAGCCGCGCGCGGCGGCCGTCCAGGCGTCCGCCTCGCCGGCCGAGCAGACGACGAGCAGCACGCGGTCGCCCGCGATCAGCTCCTCGCGGTCGTCCGGCGCGCCGCCGGCGATCGGCACGTCGAGCGGGCCCTGGTCGAGCTGGAGCGGCTGCGGCGCGTAGTCGGACGCCCGCTCCGTCGCGGCGGGCAGCGCCGCGGACGGCATGAACGGACGCGCGGGCGGCGGCTCGGAGAGGAACGACGGCTCGTCGTCCTCCTCGATCGGCACGATCTCCACCACCGCGGGGAGGTAGAGCGTGAACGCGCTGCCCTCGCCCGGCGTGGAGGTGACCTCGATCGTGCCGCCCAGCAGCTGGGCGATCTCGCGCGAGATCGACAGGCCCAGGCCCGTGCCGCCGTACCGCCGGCTCGTGCCGCTGTCGGCCTGCTGGAACGCCTCGAAGATCAGCCGCAGCTTGTCCTCGGGGATGCCGATGCCGGTGTCGCGGACGGTGAACGCGACCGCGTACGGCGTGTTCTCCGGCCCGGGCGCGATGGACAGGTCGACCTCGCCGTTGTCGGTGAACTTGAACGCGTTGGAGAGCAGGTTGCGCAGCACCTGCTGCAGGCGCTGCTCGTCGGTGACGATCGACTGCGGCGCGGCGGCGTCGAGCGCCGTGGAGAACGTGAGGCCCTTCTCCTCGGCGACGCTGCGGAACGCCCGCTCGACGTAGTCGCGCAGGTCGGCCATCGGCAGCGGCGCCGCGTGGACCTCCATCTTGCCCGCCTCGACCTTGGAGAGGTCGAGGATGTCGGAGATCAGCGCGAGCAGGTCCGAGCCGGCCTGGTGGATCGTCCGGGCGAACTCGATCTGCTTGTCGGTGAGGTTCCGGTCGGGGTTGTCCGACAGCAGCTTGGAGAGGATCAGCAGCGAGTTGAGCGGCGTGCGCAGCTCGTGCGACATGTTCGCCAGGAACTCGCTCTTGTACTTCGAGGTGAGCGCGAGCTCCTTGGCCTGCTCCTCGAGCGACTGGCGGGCCAGCTCGATCTCGCGGTTCTGCAGCTCGATGTCGCGGTTCTGCTGGCTGAGCAGCGCCGCCTTCTCCTGCAGCTCCTCGTTGGTCTGGCGCAGCTCCTCCTGCTGGGTCTGGAGGAGCTCCTCCGACGCCTTGAGCGACTGGGCCTGCTGCTCGAGCTCGGCGTTCGAGCGGCGCAGCTCCTCCTGCTGGGACTGGAGCTCCTCGGAGCGGTCCTGCAGCTCGCGCGTCAGCTCCTGCGACTGCTCGAGCAGCTGCTCGGTGCGCTGGTTGGCGATGATCGCGTTGAGCACGACGCCGAGCGTCTCGGAGAGCTGCTCGAGGAACGTCTGGTCGACGTCGGAGAAGTTGCCGAAGCGGGCGAGCTCGATCACCGCCATGACCTGCTCCTCGAAGAGGACCGGGAGCACGACGATGTTGTTCGGCGCCGCCTCGCCGAGGCCGGACGAGATCTGGACGTAGTCGTCGGGCGCCTGCCGGATCATGATCGGCTTCGCCTCCAGCGCCGCCTGGCCGACGAGCGACTCGCCGATCCGGAAGCGGTTGGAGAGCGACTTGCGCTCCTTGTAGCCGTACGAGGCGATGAGCTGCAGCTCCGCGTCCTCGACCGCGCTGCCGTTGTCGCCGTTCGTGCTGCCGGAGGAGAGGAAGAACGCGCCGTGCTGGGCGTCGACCAGCGGCGTGACCTCGGACATGATCAGGCGCGAGACCTGGTTGAGGTCGCGCTGGCCCTGCATCAGGCCGGAGATCCGCGCGAGGTTGGAGTTCAGCCAGTCCTGCTGCGCGTTGCGCTCCGTGGTGACACGGAGGTTCTCGATCATCTGGTTGACGATGTCCTTGAGGTCCGCGACCTCGCCGGACGCGTCGACCGTGACCTGCCGCGTCAGGTCGCCCTGGGTCACGGCGGCGGAGACGTCCTTGATCGCACGGACCTGCGTGGTGAGGTTGCCGGCGAGCTGGTTGACCGACTCGGTGAGGCCGCGCCACGTGCCGCTGACGCCCTCGACCTCGGCCTGGCCGCCCAGGCGGCCCTCCGTGCCGACCTCGCGCGCCACGCGGGTGACCTCCGCCGCGAAGGAGGAGAGCTGGTCGACCATCCGGTTGATGGTGTCGGCGAGCGCCGCGACCTCGCCGCGGGCCTCGACCGTGACCTTCTGGGAGAGGTCGCCGTCGGCCACCGCCGTGGTGACCTGGGCGATCTGCCGCACCTGGTCGGTGAGGTTCGACGCCATGCCGTTCACGGACTCGGTGAGATCGCGCCAGGTGCCCGACACGCCCTTCACGTCGGCCTGGCCGCCGAGGACGCCCTCGGTGCCGACCTCACGCGCCACGCGGGTGACCTCGTCCGCGAAGGACGAGAGCTGGTCGACCATCGTGTTCATCGTGTCGGCCAGCGCGGCGACCTCGCCGCGCGCCTCGACGGTGACCTTCTGCGTCAGGTCGCCGTTGGCCACCGCGGTGGTGACCTGGGCGATCTGCCGCACCTGGTCGGTCAGGTTGGAGGCCATGCCGTTCACCGACTCGGTGAGCGCCTTCCAGGTGCCGCTGACGCCCTCGACCTCGGCCTGGCCGCCGAGCTTGCCCTCGGTGCCGACCTCGCGTGCCACGCGGGTGACCTCGCCGGCGAACGAGCGCAGGCGGTCGACCATGGTGTTGAGCGTGTCCGCGAGCGCGGCGACCTCGCCGCGCGCCTCGACGGTGATCTTGCCGGAGAGGTCGCCGTTCGCGACCGCGGTGGTCACGGCGGCGATCGACCGCACCTGATCGGTGAGGTTCGACGCCATGCCGTTCACCGACTCGGTCAGGTCCTTCCACGTGCCGGAGACGCCCTCGACCTCGGCCTGACCGCCCAGCTGGCCCTCGGTGCCGACCTCGCGGGCCACGCGGGTGACCTCGGCGGCGAAGGAGGAGAGCTGGTCGACCATCCGGTTGATGGTGTCGGCGAGCGCCGCGACCTCGCCGCGGGCCTCGACCGTCACCTTCTGCGTCAGGTCGCCGTCGGCCACCGCGGTGGTCACGTTGGCGATCTGCCGCACCTGGTCGGTCAGGTTGGACGCCATGCCGTTCACCGACTCGGTGAGGTCGCGCCACGTGCCGGAGACGCCCTTGACGTCGGCCTGGCCGCCGAGGACGCCCTCGGTGCCGACCTCGCGCGCCACGCGCGTGACCTCGTCCGCGAAGGACGAGAGCTGGTCGACCATCGTGTTCATCGTCCGCTTGAGCTCGAGGATCTCGCCGCGCGCGTCGACGGTGATCTTCTGGCTCAGGTCGCCGTTGGCGACCGCGGTCGTGACCTGGGCGATGTTCCGGACCTGGTCGGTCAGGTTGGTCGCCATGCCGTTGACGGAGTCCGTGAGGTCGCGCCAGGTGCCGGCGGCGCCGGGGACGTCGGCCTGGCCGCCCAGGACGCCTTCGGTGCCGACCTCGCGGGCGACGGACGTCACCTGCTCGGCGAAGGTGCGCAGGGTCGACGTCATCGAGTTGATCGTGTCGGCGAGCGTCGCGACCTCGCCCTTGGCCTCGACGGTGATCTGCTGCGACAGGTCGCCGTTGGCGATCGCGGTGGTGACGTTGGCGATCTGGCGGACCTGGTCGGTCAGGTTGGTCGCCATGCCGTTGACGGAGTCGGTGAGGTCGCGCCAGGTGCCGGCGGCGCCGGGGACGTCGGCCTGGCCGCCCAGGACGCCTTCGGTGCCGACCTCGCGGGCCACGCTCGTGACCTGCTCGGCGAAGGTACGGAGCGTCTCGGTCATCGAGTTGATCGTGTCCGCGAGCGCGGCGACCTCGCCCTTGGCCTCGACGGTGATCTTCTGCGACAGGTCGCCGTTCGCGACGGCCGTCGTGACGTTCGCGATCTGGCGGACCTGGTCGGTCAGGTTCGTCGCCATGCCGTTCACCGACTCGGTGAGGTCGCGCCACGTGCCGCTGACGCCCTTCACCTCGGCCTGGCCGCCGAGGACGCCCTCGGTGCCGACCTCGCGCGCCACGCGGGTGACCTCGTCCGCGAAGGACGAGAGCTGGTCGACCATCGTGTTGATCGTGTTCTTGAGCTCGAGGATCTCGCCGCGTGCGTCGACGGTGATCTTCTGGCTGAGGTCGCCGTTCGCGACCGCGGTCGTGACCTGCGCGATCTGGCGGACCTGGGTGGTCAGGTTGCCCGCCATCCCGTTCACGCTGTCGGTCAGGTCCTTCCAGGTGCCGCTGACGCCCTTGACCTTCGCCTGCCCGCCGAGCTGGCCCTCGGTGCCGACCTCGCGCGCCACGCGCGTGACCTCGTCGGCGAAGGAGGAGAGCTGGTCGACCATCTGGTTGACCGTGGTGCCGATGCGGGCGAACTCGCCCTTGACCGGCTGGCCCTCGATCGTGAGGGCCATCTTGCGGTTGAGGTCGCCGCGGGCGACGGCCTCCATCACGACCGCGACCTCGGTGGACGGGCGGATCAGGTCGTCGATGAGCGCGTTGACGGAGTCGATCGACTCGGCCCAGCCGCCCTCGACGGTGCCGAGCGAGGCGCGCTCGGTCATGCGGCCCTCGCGGCCGACGACGCGGCCGACGCGGCCGAGCTCGCGCGTGAGCGCGGCGTTGCGCTCCATCACCGCGTTGACGGCCCGCTGGATGTCGCCGAGGGTGTCGGTGCGCCGCACCCGGATCTTGGTGGAGAAGTCGCCTTCGGCGGCACGGTTGAGCGCGGCGAGGATGCCTTCCAGCGCGCGCTCGTCCGCCGTTCCGTCGCCGGTGGCCGCGGGAGCCTCCGCAGCCTTGCGCTTCGTCGCGCTTGAGCGCGTTGTTGCCACGGTGCCTCCTGGCCCCTCAGGTTCTCGATCCGTCCTGCGGGAGCCACGGGCTCCCACGCGAGCGCAGGCTACTCCGTGCGCCCCGCGCGACCGTCTTCGCTGGCCCCCCGGACGTTCCTTGGCGTGGACGCAGCCTTGCGCCGCGGCGGGTGGCTCAGCGCCTGCGGGTGCGCCGCTTGGCGGCCTTCGGGCGCCGGGTGCGCGCCGTCCGCCGTGCGCGGCGCCGCTCGGCCTTCCGTGCG
>DATMVO010000536.1:0-4056 GCA_035563115.1 Solirubrobacteraceae bacterium | reverse complement strand
CTTGGACGCCTCCTCGGCGCGGCGGATCGCCAGGGCGACCGGCTCGGCGCCGATGAGCCGCTCGAAGCGGCTGATCGCGGTCCACAGCGCGCGCAACGGGATCCGGGCGCGGCGGTTGACCGGCTCGATGCGCGACTCGCTGATGAGCGTGTGCCGGCCGTCGGCCTCCTCCTCGACCCAGTGGGCGAAGAGCACGCGGACGGTGCCGGCCTTGTCCCACGCGCGGAAGTCGTCGGGACCGTCGAGGTGGGGGTAGTCGCGGCGCAGCGTCCAGATCTGGCCGCACATCCCGCTCAGCGACCACCGGTCGCCCTCGGCCAGCACGGTGAAGGGGTCGCGGGCGAGGAGGTCCCGGAAGGTCAGGTCCTCCGGCGTCTCCGGCAGCCGCCACTGGACCAGCCGGCCGACGGTGCGCGTCTCGTTGAGCCGCACGCCCATCGCGGCCTCCCAGATCGCGTCCGGGTCGGCGTCGCCGGTGCGGCGGTGGCGCGAGCGGATCGCCGGCTTGGGCAGCCACTCGTCGAGGTCGGCGGTCCTCATGCGCGATCCAGGACGACGCCGACGCAGAGCAGGAGCGAGAAGAGCAGGTGCAGCTGGGCCATGCCGGGCGCCAGCGTCACGAGCTTCTCGTCGCCGGACCGCTGCGCGCTGAGGGCCTGACGCGCCCGCGCGACCGCGATCGGCAGCAGCACCAGCGGGAGGAGGATCCACGCGCTGAACAGGCCGCTCGCCCACAGCACGACCGGCGCGACCGTCGCCGCGGTGAGCATGAGGAGGAAGAGCGCGCGCGCCCGCGCGAACCCGAGCCGCACCGCCATCGTCCGCACGCCCGCCGCGCGGTCGCCCTCGATGTCGCTCGCGTTGTTGGCCGCGAGGACGCTCGCGATGAGGAGCCCCGGCGCGAGCCCGAGCCAGAACGCCGGCGCGTGGAAGCCGTCGCCGGTGATCGCCGTGTACGCGCCCTGCGTGAGCAGCGGCCCCATGAGCAGGACGATCAGCGGGTCGCCGAGGCCGTCGTACTTGTACGGCCGCGGGCCGCCGGTGTAGAGCCAGCCGCCGAGGATCCCCGCGACGCCGATCGCCAGGAGCGCCGGCCCCTGCACGAGGCAGATGCCGACGCCGAGCGCGAACGCCGCCGCGAACAGCGCGGCGTAGAGCTTGCGGCCCTCCGCGATGGAGAGCATGCCGGTGTTGAAGACGCGCGAGTTGTCGATCTTGTCGACCGGATCGACCCCGCGCGCGGCGTCCTCGACCTCGTTGCAGACGTCGGTGCCCGCGTGGACGAGCAGGAGCGCCAGGAGCGTGACCGGCAGGAGCCACCAGTCCGCGGCGTCCTCCCCGATCGCGACGAGCGCGCCGGCGAAGCCGGGGATGACCGACGTGGGGAGGTAGAGCGGGCGGGTCGCGCGGAGCCACAGGGTCGGGCGGCTCGGGCGGTCGGCGCCCACGGCGAAGCCGGCGGGCGAGAGGTGCGGCGCATGGCTGGCTGGCACGGAGGCTCCGATCGGTCGGTGGACGGGCGGCATCGAAGGGGTACGGGCGTCCCGGCTTCCTGGCGCAACCCTGCCCGAAAGTCGCGTGGCTGTCACCGGGTGGCGGGGGAGGTGGCAGCCCGCCGCTCCGCTTCCGCCTGCGCGCGGGCGAGCGAGCCGTGCTCGAGCCCTGCCAGGTGCGACGTCCCGCGGTAGACGACGCCGCTCCCGCGCTTGCGGACGGTGAGCTCGAGCGTCCCGCCGAGGTGCTCGAGCGCGCCGGGCACCATCCGCCGTTCCTTCGGCAGCGGGACCGGGAGGACGTGGGCGTCCTCCAGCGGCGCGCGGCCGTCGACCTCGACGCTGTACCGCGCGCCGCGGCCGCGCAGCTGCCAGCGGTGGTCGTCGAGCTCGTGCTTGACCGGCGTGCGGATCGGGTCGCCGAGCCGGATCGTCTCGTCGCCGAGCCGCACCACGAGCGCGGTGGCGAAGAGCTTGAGCGGGCCGACGTGCACGGGGCCGCCGGCGAACGCGACGCAGACCTCGTCGGGGCGCTCGTCGAAGCCCTGCGCCTGGCCCCACCACCAGTGGTCGGGGAACCCGCCGCGGCCCCAGTTCTTCTCCGCGTACACCTGCGCGCCGTTGAGCTCGACCGTCTCGTCGCCGATGGTGGCGGTGCCGGTCGCGCGGCCGCCGAGGACGTGCGGGTGCCAGTACTGGCTGAGGCCGGGGAGGGCGTGGGCGAACCCGGCGCCGCCGTAGCCGAGCGCGCGCGGGAAGCCTCGGAGGCGCGTGAGGCGGACGTCGAGCCGCGCGTCATCGGCGAGCGCGACCCGGACGCGGTCCTCCTCGCCGTGGAACATCGCGCCGGCGTGGACGTCGAGCCGTTCCGCGCTCGCGCCCGCCTCCGGCGCGTACCCCTCGCGGTGGAACCCGCTCGGGTGCTCGGCGAGCGAGATGTTCGCCCACCGCCCGTCGTCCGCGCGGCTCACGCCGCACAGCCCCACCACGACCCGGCCGTTGGGGGCGTCGGTGAAGCGCCAGAAGTACCCCTCCATCGCCACCCCCGGATGGGCGGCGCGTGGATTCCCGAACGGCAGGTCGGCGCCCGTGGCGCGGTAGCGGCGAAGCATCGCGCGTCCTCCTGCCCCCGACCGCCTCCGCTTGCACGTCACCTGCGCGAGCTTCGGCCCGCGCCGCGCTCGCGCTACGAGAGCAGCCGCGCGAGCAGCGACTTGCGCTTCGGCGCGCCTGCCGGCGTGGCGACCGCGGCCGGCCGGCGTACGGCGGCACCGTCCTTCGCGCGCTTCGGCCGTCCGTGCGCGGCGTGGTGGACGCGGTGGCAGGTCTTGCAGAGCACGACGACGTCGCCTGGCAGCTCCGCGCCGAGCCGCTCGTACGTGCGGTGGTGGACCTCCAGGCCGGTCGTGTGGGTCGCGTCGAGCGAGCACTGGTAGTCGGCCCGCAGCAGCGCTCCGGCCCGCGTGCGCTGCCACTCGCGCGTGCGCAGGTACTCGCGGTACGGCATGGCCTGGAGCTCGGCGAGCCGGTCGGGCGCCGGCGGCGGGAAGAGCGCCTGGGGCGCCGGTTCAAGCGCGGCGCCCGCCAGCCGCCACACCGACCACGACGGGTTGTCGACCAGCCCGTCGCGCTTGAGCTGCGTCAGCGTCCAGGAGAGCGTGTGGTCGACGAGCGTCGCGTACTTCCCGCCGGCCTTCTCCGGCGGCGCGGCGGTCAGCTCGCGTGGGGTGAACGCGGCACGCGCGGTCGCGGCGGCCAGCAGCTCCCGCCGGCGCGCCTCGCCACCGGCCGCGCTGAGCGCGTCGAGGAGGGCCGCGCGCGACTTGGCCCGCAGCACCCGGCGCTCCTCCAGATCGAGTTCGACGACATCGGACACGATCGTGACCTTCGGCCACCGCGCAACCGCGCTTGATGGAACGCGGCCGCCGCTGGCCGTCTCTCCGATCGCGCCGGCCGCCGCACTCCGCTCAGCCGCGCCGCTCTCTGGAGAGCTCCCGCCGCGTAGACCGGGCCGGGGCGGTCGGCTACGGTCGGCGTCCGATGCCGCTCGCGCACGTCGCCGGAGTTCCGCTCGAGGAGGCGCTCGTCGCCGCTCCTGCCGTGCTCGCGGCCGGCGCCGCCTGCGTCGCGCTCCTCCGCGCCCGCTGGGCCACGCGCGCCGAGCGCCCGCGCCGCTGACGCACCACGCGGCGCGCCGCGGTCAGAGGATCCCGAGGATCAGCAGGAGGACGAGGGTGACGGCGGCGGAGACCAGCAGGGAACCGAAGCAGCCGAGCCGGTTGTTGAAGAAGAGGAACACGCCCGGGCGCTACCCGGCGGGCGGAGCGCCGACGCCGGGATGGCGGGTCCGCGGTGATCCGGACGGCGCGCGCGTGCGGTAGGAAGGGACCATGGCCTCCGCCCCGTTCGCCAGCTCGTCCGTCCGCCGCCACCTCGCGCGCGGGGTCGTCGGCCTGCTGCTCCTGATCGGCGCCGTCGCCGGGACGGCCACCGGCGTGCCGGCCGCGCTCGTCCTCCTCGTGCCCGCGGCCGTCGCGTGGCGCGGGTGCCCGACGTGCTGGGC
>DATMVO010000535.1:0-3510 GCA_035563115.1 Solirubrobacteraceae bacterium | reverse complement strand
CCACAGCAGGCCGGGCGTGCGCTCCGGGCGTGGCGGGGCGCGCAGGACGCCGAGCGCCGCGCGCGGCCCCGGCTGGGCGAGCTGGACCGAGACGATCAAGGTGTCCTCCGCTTCCGAGGTCGGAGGCCGACCGTACCCCGGCCCGCCCCCGCAGGTCAACGCCGGGCGCCGAGACGCCGGAATGTCGACCGGCGATGGCTAGATTCTTCGGACCACCCTCCGTCCGACGAAGGATCGTCATGCCGTCTCTGCGCCGTGCCCTCGCCCTCTCGCTCGTCCCGCTCGCCCTGACCGTCGCCGCCTGCGGCGACGACGAGGAGTCCGGGTCGAGCGCGCAGACCCCCGCGACCACGGCCACCACGGCCGCGGACTCGTGCACGAAGGACTCGCTGGAGACCTTCGCGGACGGCAAGCTCACCGTCGGCACCGACAAGCCCGCGTTCCCGCCGTACTTCGAGGACGACGACCCGACGAACGGCAAGGGCTTCGAGTCCGCCGTCGCCTACGCGGTCGCGGAGAAGCTCGGCTTCACGAAGGACGAGGTCGCCTGGACCACCGTCCCGTTCAACTCCTCGTACGCGCCCGGCTCGAAGAAGTTCGACTTCGACATCAACCAGATCTCGGTCACGCCGCAGCGGGCCAAGCGCGTCGACTTCTCCACCCCGTACTTCACCGCCCCGCAGGCGGTCGTCGCGCGCGCCGACTCGCCGGCCGCGAACGCCACGTCGCTGGCGGAGCTGGCCGACAAGAAGCTCGGCGTCCAGGTCGGCACGACGTCGCTCGACGCCGCCACCGCGCAGATCAAGCCGACGCAGCAGCCGCAGGTCTTCAACGACTCCAACGACACGGTCCGCGCGCTCAAGACCAAGCGCGTCGACGCGATCGTCGTCGACCTCCCGACCGCGTTCTACCTGACCGCGGCGGAGATCGAGGGCGGCAAGATCGTCGGCCAGTTCGAGGCGCCGGGCGGCGACGACTGGGGCCTGCTGCTCGAGAAGGGCTCGTCGCTGACGCCGTGCGTCAACCAGGCGGTCGAGGCGCTCGAGCAGGAGGGCAAGCTCGACGAGCTGCAGGACCAGTACATGGGCGGCGACGCCGCGCCCGAGCTGCAGTAAGCCGGCTCTGAGCGCCACGGTCCCCGCACCGACCGACCGGCGCGCCGTCCGCGAGGCGGCGCGCCGGAAGAAGGCCCGCCGCGACACGCTGGTGGCGACGATCTCCACGGTCGTCGTCGTCGGCGTGCTGCTCACGCTCATCGTCACGAGCAAGGGCTGGCCGGCGGTCCGCGAGACGTTCTTCTCGTGGGAGGCGTTCCGCACCTCGTTCCCCGACGTCCTCGACGGCTTCTGGCTCGACGTCAAGCTGTTCGTGATCGTCGAGATCGCGGTGCTCTTCCTCGGCCTGGCGATCGCGCTCGCGCGCAACTCCAAGGCGGCGTCGCTGGCGCCGCTGCGGATCCTCGGCGCCGTCTACGTCGACCTCTTCCGTGGCATCCCGGTGATCCTCGTGGTCTACCTCGTCGGCTTCGGCATCCCGACGCTCGAGCTCGACGGGCTGCCCGACGACCCGGTCGTGCTCGGCGGCATCGGCCTCACGCTCGCCTACAGCGCGTACGTCGCCGAAGTCTTCCGCGCGGGCATCGACTCGATCCACCCGGGCCAGCGGAGCGCCGCCCTCGCGGTCGGCCTGACCGAGAAGCAAGCGCTGCGGTTCGTGATCCTCCCGCAGGCGGTGCGGCGCGTGCTCCCGCCGCTGCTCAACGACTTCATCAGCCTCCAGAAGGACGTCGCGCTCGTGTCGATCCTGGGCCCGCTGGAGGCGTTCCGCGTCGCGCAGATCGAGGCGTCGTCGAACTTCAACTACACGCCGCTGCTGGCGGCGGCGCTCCTCTACCTCATCGTCACCGTGCCGCTGGCGCGGATCGTCGACCGGATGCAGCGCAAGCGGGTGGCGCGATGAGCACCCCCGTCCTCGAGGTCCGCGGCGTCACGAAGGCGTACGGCGAGACGCCGGTGCTGCGCGGGATCGACCTGCGGGTCGGCGCGCACGAGGCGGTCGCGCTGATCGGCGCGTCCGGCTCCGGCAAGTCGACGCTGCTGCGGTGCATCGACCTGCTGGAGGAGATCGACGACGGCGACATCCTCGTCGACGGCGAGGTCGTCACGGACCCGTCGGTCAACCCGGTCGCGGTGCGCCGGCGGCTGCGGATGGTCTTCCAGCAGTTCAACCTCTTCCCGCACCTGACCGTGCTGGAGAACATCGTCCTCGCGCCGGTGCGCGCGCACGGCATGCCGCGCGCGGAGGCGGAGTCGGGCGCACGGGAGCTGCTCACCCGGTTCGGGCTCGCCGGCCGCGAAGGTGCGCACCCCGACGAGCTCTCCGGCGGCCAGCAGCAGCGCGTGGCGATCGTCCGCGCGTTGATGGCGAACCCGCGGGCGCTCCTCCTCGACGAGGTGACGAGCGCGCTCGATCCCGACCTCGTCGGGGAGGTGCTCGACCTGCTGCGCGAGCTGAAGGCCGGCGGCATGACGATGCTCCTCGCCACCCACGAGATGAGCTTCGCGCGCGAGGTCGCCGACCGCGTCGTCTTCCTCCATGAGGGGCGGATCGTCGAGGAGGGCGCGCCGGCGCAGCTGCTGGAGGCGCCGCAGCACCCCGAGACGCAGCGCTTCCTGCGCCGGCTGCTGGAGGGCGGCCGGCTCTAGGCGGCGACGGCTTACCGCTTGGCGAGCCGGCGCGAGCCGGCGGCCATTGGCGTGTAGGGCACGCCGAAGTAGCCGTACGTCGCGGTCTCGTCCTCGACGGTCAGCTCGACGTCGGTGCCGTAGTCCGGCGCGTCCTTGACCTGCTTCTTGTCGTGCGCGACGCGGACGTAGTCGGGGCTCACCGACGCGCCGGCGAGCGGGACGAGCGTGAGCTTCTTGCCGACGAGCCCGCTCTTGACGGCGATGAACACCGGGGCATCGGTCTCGCCGTCGTAGAAGAGCTCCTCGAGCTTGCCGATCTTGTCCCCGTTGGGATCCAGGACGTCCTGGCCGCGCCAGGCGGTGATGTCCTCGGCGGGGAAGCCGCCGGCGGCGGTGGTCGCGGGCGTGGAGGCGCTCATGCTCAGAGGTCTCCCCGCGCGGCGGCCCCTTCACGCGCCATGTCACAGCCGCGGGGGACGCGCAACTGTAGGGGCGACCATGCGCCGCCGCGAGGCCGACATCGCCGAGCTGTACCGCCGCCACGGCCGCGAGCTGCTGCTCTTCCTCGTGCGCCGCACGGCGGACCCCGAGACGGCGCTCGACCTGTGGGCCGAGACGTTCGCGCAGGCCACCGCGGGGCGCCGCCGCTTCCGCGGGCGGACGGAGGACGAGGCCGCCGCGTGGCTCTACGGCATCGCCCGCCACCAGCTGAGCGCGTGGTACCGGCGCGGGGTCGTCGAGCGCCGCGGGCTGCAGCGGCTGCGGATCGAGCGCCGCGAGCTGACCGAGGTCGAGCACGAGCGGATCGTCGACCTCGCCGGCG
>DATMVO010000534.1:0-14454 GCA_035563115.1 Solirubrobacteraceae bacterium | reverse complement strand
AGGCGGCGGCGCAGCCGCGCTCGGCGGCGAGCGACGCGACGCGCATCGCGGGGCGGACGGTCTCGGGCTCGAGCTCGGGCCAGACGAGCGGGAGCCCGAGCTGGCGGGCGCGCCCCTCGGCCTCCGTGCGGTCGGGCCGGTCGAGATCGAGGACGTCGGCGAGCACCGGCTTCCAGCTCAGACCCGGGAACTGGCGGTCCGCGCGCTCCGCCGCGAGGTACGTGAACGGGGAGCTCAGGTCGAAGAGCAGGGAGACGCGCACCGGGCGCTGTGGCGCGCTGGCACCTGGGGTGGCGGAGCGGATCCGCCGGCGGTCTGCGAGGGAGATGACGTCGCCCACGGCACCTACAACGACCGCTCACCCCAGTTCTTGCGCCAAGCATCGAACAAACGTCCACTGAAGTTGGCGGAAAATCTCCCCTAATCGGGTTGCGAGGTGTAAGGTCGCCGACAGATGCCGTCTGTCCCGCCCCCAAAGAGGCACCCGTACAACCAGTGGTCGCCGGATGCTCGCGCGCTCGACCTGGTCGGCGACAAGTGGACGCTGCTCATCATCCGCGACCTGGCCTCCGGGCCGCGCCGGTTCGTCGAGCTCCAGCGCGTGCTGCCGGGGATCTCGACCGAGCAGCTGCGTTCGCGCCTGAACCGGATGGTGGCGGACGGCCTCCTCACGCGTCAGCGGTACCGCGAGGTGCCGCCGCGGGTCGACTACGACCTGACCGAGCGCGCCCGCGCGGTGCTCCCGGTCGTCGGGGCGCTCGCGACGTGGGGCTACGAGTGGGCCTGGAGCCCGCCGCGGGCCGGCGAGGCGATCGACATCGGCGCGATCCTGCGCTCCGCGGCCGGCATCGTGCTGCCCGTGCGCAGCGCGAGCGGGGTCCTCGAGCTCGAGGTCACCCAGCGCGGGCGGCCCGAGCGCCAGTACGCGATCAGCGTCACGCGCGGGCGGATGACGCTCACCGAGCGCAGCGCCTCCGACGCCGACGCGCGCGTGAGCGGGAGCGAGCGCGCGTGGATCGACGCGTTCAGCCCGAACGGGTCGCGCGCGGGTCTGACGGTCGTCGGCGACGAGCGCCTGGCCGACACGGTGCTCAGCGCCTGCGGGTCGGTCGACGCGTCCGCCTCGGCGGCGTCGTCCGCCGTCGCCTGACGCACCGCCTCGTACCCTCGCTCTTCGGGACCCTTCGCCCGACGCAGGACCCTGTCCGCCGAAGGAGAAGGGTTCGGTACGCTCGCGCAACTTCGCCCGTCGCATCGGGTTCCACGTTCCGCCCAACGCCCGTCCGGTAGGAGGACGACACACGCATGCCACGGAAGACCCTGCTCCCGCTTCTCCTCGCCTTCGTCGCGATCCTCGTCGCGCCGGCCGCCTCGAACGCGGCCACGACGAACGTCTCCGTCGGCATCGGCGACCAGGCGCAGACGATCTTCGACAACTCCAGCTTCAAGGCGCTGGGCGTCAAGAAGGTCCGGTACTTCATCAAGTGGGACGCGATGAAGCGCGCCGACGAGGTCGCGCAGGCCGACCAGTACGTTGCCAACGCGCAGCGGACGGGCGCTGACGTCCTGATGCACATCTCGACCAACGACCTGGGCATCAAGACCGCCAAGCTCCCGTCGGTCAAGACGTACTCCAAGTACGTCAAGCAGCTCATCGACCGCTACAAGCCGCAGGGCGTCAAGACGTGGGGCGCGTTCAACGAGGCCAACCACGCCTCGCAGCCGACGTGGAACAACCCCAAGCGCGCCGCGCAGTTCTACCTCGAGCTCAAGAAGATCTGCAAGGGCTGCACGATCGTCGGCCTCGACGTCCTCGACCAGGCCGGTGCCGAGCGCTACATCCAGCGCTTCTACGCCGCGCTGACCTCCTCGCAGCGTTCGGGCCTGAAGATCGTCGGCATCCACAACTACTCGGACACGAACCGCAACCGCGACACCGGCACGAAGGCGATCCTCAAGGCCGTCAAGAAGTACAACTCGCGCACGCAGTTCTGGCTGACGGAGACCGGCGGCGTCGCGAAGTTCGGCAAGTCGTTCCCGTGCAACCCGGCGTCCACGTCTTCGGTAAAGAAGGCCGAGACGCGCCAGTCCAAGGCCGTGAAGTTCATGTTCACGCTGACCAAGCGCTTCAAGAGCGACATCAAGCGGCTCTACATCTACAACTTCACCGGCGACGACTGCGAGGGGCGCTTCGACGCGGGCCTCGTCCGTCGCGACGGCACGCACCGTCCGGCGTACAACGAGGTCAAGCGCCAGATGAAGTCCTTCAAGCGGTAGCCCTGACACACCGCTGAGAATGCGAAGGGCCCGCTCGTTCGAGCGGGCCCTTCGTCGTTCGGGCCGCGCTCTTCCGCCTTCGCGCGGCCGGCGCGGCGTGGTCGGGGCGGTTGCGGGTGGTGGTCGTCTGACTCGCCTCGTCGGTCTCCCGCGCGACGGGGCGAACCCCCATAACCCTCCCAGCGTCGCCGCCCGGACGACGATGGGACGGTTATGGGGTCAGACGGCTGACGGATCAACGCCCCCGGACGGACCCGGACCACACCCGCCACCGCCCAGCGACGGCCGGGGCGGCGGAACGAAACGGGAGAGCGGGGCGCGGGCGGCGCGGGCGGGCGTCAGCTCCGCGTGATACGGGAGCGGTCCGGCGGCGCGGTCCACTCGTGGAGGACGCGGATGCCGCGGCGCAGGCCGAGGCGGCCGACGGCGGTGGGCTCCATGGGGAGGCGGGCGCCGAAGTCGATCTCCTGCTCGAGCCAGCGGGTGGCGAGCATGCGGAGGAAGTGGGAGTGGGCGACGAGGCAGACGTCGCCCTGGTCCAGGGCGGGCAGGACGCGGGCGATGACGCGTTCCGCGCGCGCGGCGACCTCGGCCGGCGTCTCGCCGCCCTCGGCCCCGTCGCGCCAGATGTCCCAGCCGGGCCGCTCGGCGCGGATGTCCGCGGCGGTGCGGCCCTCGTACGAGCCGTAGTCCCACTCGAGCAGGTCGTCGGAGAACACCGGCGAGAGCCCGGCCAGTGCCGCGGTCTCACGCGCACGCTGCAGCGGCGACGCCAGCACCAGCGCGAACGAGCACCGGTGCAGCACCGGCCGCAGCGCCCGCGCCTGCGTGCGCCCCTCGTCGGTCAGCGGCAAGTCGGTGCGCCCGGTGTGCTGCCCGGAGAGCGACCACTCGGTCTCCCCGTGCCGGACGACGAAGAGATCAGCCAACTGCGGCCTCGTCGCACACGATCTCGTCCAGCGCGTCGCCGAGCCGGGCCGGCGGGAGCTCCTGGTCGCCCGCGCGGATCCGCGCCAGCGCCTCGCGCTTGGACTCCCCCGTCGCCAGCAGCATCGTGTACCGCGCCCGGGCGATCACCGGAAGCGTGAACGTGATCCGCTCCGGCGGCGGCTTGGGCGAGTCGCGTACGCCGATCACCGGCGCCTCGACGGCGCCCGCGGCGGGATGGCCGGGAAACAGCGACGCCGTGTGCCCGTCCGGTCCCATCCCGAGCAGCACGAAGTCGAAGACCGGCTCCTCGCCCATGAGCCGCACGGCCTCGCGCCCGTACAGCCACGCCGCGTCCTCCGGCCCCAGCTCCCCCCGCACCTCGTGCACGTGCGGGCGCTCCGCCACGCCGATCCGGTCCAGCAGCGCGCGCTGCAGCATCAGCCGGTTCGCGTCCTCGTGATCCGCAGGCACGCACCGCTCGTCCCCCAGCCACAGGTGCACGTGCGACCACGTCCCCTGCATCTCGGCGAGCAGCTCGTAGGCCAGCTGCGGCGTCGAGCCGCCCGCGACCTGGATGTGCACGTCGGCCGAGCGCATCCGCGCGTCGTTGATGTGGTTGGCCATGACGTCCGCCGCGCGGCGCGCGGCGGCCTCCATGTCAGGCGTCACGGTCACGCGGGTCACAGCGTGGGTCCTCCTTCTCCGCGCTTGCGGGGGACGTCGAGCGAGCGGAGCGGGTCGCGCCGCCGCGCGTCCAGCGGCTGGCGCCGGACGGAGAGCTCGTGGTCGGCGCGGATGACGTGCATCACCGCGTTGATCAGGGCCAGGTGGGTGAACGCCTGCGGGAAGTTGCCGAGGTGGCGGCCCGAGCGCGCGTCGATCTCCTCCGCGAAGAGCCCGAGCGGCGAGGCGTAGCCGAGCAGCTTCTCGCACAGCTCCCGCGCCCGCTTCGTCTCGCCGATCTCGGCCAAGGCAGAGACCAGCCAGAACGAGCAGATCGCGAACGTGCCCTCCTCGCCGGAGAGCCCGTCGTCGGTCTCCTCGGTCTTGTACCGCAGCACGAGGCCGTCGACGGTCAGCTCGTCGGCGATCGCGTTCACCGTGTTGACGATCACCGGGTCGTCGGCCGGCAGGAAGCGCACCAGCGGCGCCAGCAGCAGCGACGCGTCCAGCGCCTCGGTGCCGTAGTGCTGCGTCAGCACGCCCCGCTCGTCGACCCCGTTGGCGAGGATGTCCGCGTGGATCTCGTCGGCCATCTCCTGCCACCGGTCGGCCTCCGCCGCCGCCTCGCGCAGACGCGCCAGCCGCGCGCCGCGGTCGCACGCGACCCAGCACATCAGCTTGGACGAGGTGAAGTGCTTCGGCTCGCCGCGCACCTCCCAGATCCCGCGGTCCGGCTCGCGCCAGTGCATGATCGCTTGCTCGACCTGCTCGCGGATGATCGGCCACATCCGGTCCGGCAGGCCGTCGCGCGACTTGGTGTGCAGGTAGAACGAGTCGAGGATCGTGCCCCACACGTCGTGCTGGCGGTGGGTGTAGGCGCCGTTGCCGATCCGGACCGGGCGCGCGTTCTCGTACCCGTCGAGGTGGTCGAGCTCGAACTCGTCGAGCATCCGCTCGCCGCCGATCCCGTACATCACCTGCAGGTCCTCGTCCCCACCGGCGACGTCCGCGATGAAGTAGAAGAAGTCGTTCGCCTCCCAGTCGAAGCCGAGCGTGTAGAGGCCCCACAGCATGAACGTGGAGTCGCGGATCCACGTGTAGCGGTAGTCCCAGTTGCGCTCGCCCTGCGGGGTCTCCGGCAGCGACGTCGTCGCCGCGGCGATCATCGCGCCCGTGGGCGCGTAGGAGAGCCCCTTCAAGGTCAAGGCAGAACGCTGTAGGTGCGTCCGCCACGGGTGGTCGGGGAAGTCGCCGCGCGAGAGCCACTCGTGCCAGTAGTCGGCGGTGCGGACGACCTTCTCGTAGGCCTCCTCGTACGACTGCGGCACCGCGTGGTCGCTCCACGACAGCGCCGCGTACGCGAAGTCGCCCTCGTGGAGCGTCGTCCGCGCGCGGGCGCGCCCGTCCTCGAAGCCCAGGCGCAGATCGCTCGTCAGCCGCAGCGTCACGTCCGACCCTGCGGCCGACGCGACGCCCTCGTGGTAGTCGGTGCCCGTGTACTCCCACCGCACGGTCTTGCGGCCGTAGTCGAGCATCGGCTCGCACTCGAGGTGCATCTCCACCGAGCCCTGCACGCAGCGCAGCGTGCGCAGCAGGATGTGCTCGGCGTCCCAGTCGGTCGGCGCGCGCCGGTGGGTGCCCGAGCGCTCGCGCTCGTCGTGCCACGGCCCCATGACGAGCAGGTCGCGCACGATCACCCAGCCGGTCTTCGTGCCCCACGTCGTCTCGACGATCATCGTCCCCGGCACGTACCGGCGCGAGGCGGGGACGTGGACGCCGAGCGGCGCGATCATGAACCCGCCCGCGTCGCGGTCGAGCATCGCGCCGAAGACGGACGGCGAGTCGAACCGCGGCAGGCAGAGCCACTCGATGTTCCCGCTCGGCGCCACCAGCGCGCCGGTCTCGCAGTCGCTCAGGTACGCGTAGTCGGCGATCGGCGGGAACGGGCTCCCGCCGAGGGGCACGTCCCCGACGATCCCCCTCACGCCGCGAACGCCTTCGCGCAGCGCAGCGCGGGCTGGTAGACCGGGTCGCGCAGCAGCGCCTGGCGGATGCCCTCGCCGAGGATGCCGCCCTCGCCGCGCGACGCGCCGAGCACCGTCCACGCGCGCTCCTGCCCGTCGCGCGAGCGGCGCTTGGCGTGGAGGCCGCCCGGCCCGCGGTCGAGCGAGAACGACGCGCCGTCGGCGGTCTCGATCGTCAGGCCGCCCATCCCGGGCACGGCCTGTGGGATCTCCTCGAGCCGGACGGTGACGTCCTGCCGGCGGCTCGTCGCCTTGCCGCGCTGGCCGCCGGCGGTCCGCATCAGCGGCGACGGCTTCCACCCCAGCCGGGAGGAGAACCACCCGAGCGTGAGCAGCGCCGCGACCTCCGAGCCAGGCGAGTGGCGCACGGTGACGCCGCTGATCGAGCGCAGCAGCGGCCGCACCTCTGGCGGGTCGAAGTACGCGGCGACGCGCTCGCGCCACGGCGTCGTGCGCAGCCACGCGAGGTCCACCACGTACGCGCGCTGCGACAGCTCGGCCGAGCGGACGAGCGCCTCGCGCGGCTCCGCGTCGTCGATCGAGTCGCGCAGCACCGACTGGGCGACGCCGAGCAGCTCGTCGAGCGCCTCCGGATGGTCGTGCGGCGACCACGCGACGGTCGTCAGGTCGGGCACGACGAGCGGGCGGACGATGGTCTCCAGCCCGCGCACGTGCCGCTCGCCCATCGTCACGACGATCGTCTCGCGCAGCAGCGCGAACTCGCCGTGCTTGGGCTCGGTCTCCGACGCCACGGAGGCGACCGCGTCGAGCGTCGTGCGCGGCGGGTCGATCGCGCACACGACGGTGCGCGACGCGTGGTAGCGGCCGACGCGCCGGAGCCGGTTGGCGATCTCGCCGCTCCAGTCCCTGTCGACCACGCAGACGAGGTTCAGCGCCCGCGCGGGGACGTAGCCGGCGTTCTGGTGGTGGCGGTCGACGACGAGCCGCCGGATCGCCGCCTCGATCTCCGTCGGGGTCGTGTCGGACGCCGACCAGACGCTGTCAGATCGAGCGCCAGGCATCGTCGCCGTCCATGATCGAGGACGCCCCGTCCGGGCCCTGCCCACCGGCCTCGTACGGGTGCGGGCGGATGTCCCGCTCGTCCCACGCACGCAGGATCGGGTCGCAGATCTGCCACTGCGCCTCGACCTCGTCGTCGCGGGTGAAGAGCGTCGCGTCGCCGCGCATGGCGTCCATGATCAGCCGCTCGTACGCCTCGGGCGACTCGGACAGGAACGTCGTGCCGTACTGGAACTCCATCGACACCGGGCGGATCTTCATCCGGGTGCCGGGGATCTTCGCGCCGAGCTGGAGCGACACGCCCTCGTTGGGCTGCAGCGTCAGGACGAGCGTGTTCGGCTTGACGCCGAGCGAGCCGTCCTGCGCGAAGCCGAGGTGCGGGACCGGCTTGAGCGTCACCGCGATCTCCGTGATCTTGCGCGCCATCCGCTTGCCGGTGCGCAGGTAGATCGGCACGCCGGCCCAGCGCCAGTTGTCGACCTCCAGCCGCAGGCCGACGTACGTCTCGGTGGTCGAGTCGGCGGGGACGTCGGCCTCGTCGAGGTAGCCCGGGACCTCCTCGCCGCCGACCGTGCCCTCGGTGTACTGGCCGCGGATGCTCATCTCCGCGACGTCCTCGGGCTTCGGGATCTTCACCGACTTGAGGACCTTGACCTTCTCGTCGCGGACCTCGTCGGCGGTGAAGTTCACCGGCGGCTCCATCGCGATATGCGCGAGGAGCTGGAGCATGTGGTTCTGCACCAGGTCGCGCAGCGCGCCCGACGAGTCGTAGTAGCCGGCCCGCGACCCGACGCCGAGGTCCTCGGCAGCCGTGATCTGGATGTGGTCGACGTAGTTGCGGTTCCAGACGGGCTCGAACATGCCGTTCGCGAAGCGGAACGCCATGATGTTCTGGACCGTCTCCTTGCCCAGGTAGTGGTCGATCCGGAAGATCTGGTGCTCGTCGAGCACGGCGAGCATGCGGCGGTTGAGCTCGCGCGCCTCGTCGAGGTTCGTGCCGATCGGCTTCTCGACCACGACGCGGACGTCCGCGTCCTCCTGGGCGTCGAGCCCGGCCGCGCCGAGCGCCTCGACGATCACCGGGAAGAACGTCGGCGCCGTCGAGAGGTAGTAGGTGCGGTTGAGCTTGAGCCCGGCCTCGACGTCGAACTGCGCGCACGTCTCGGCGAGCTGCTGGTACAGCTCGGGCGAGTCGAACCCGCCCGCGACGTAGCGCACGCCGGCGAGCAGCCCGTCGAGCACCGCGTCGTCGGGCGTCCGGCGGCTGAACCGCTTGATCGACTCGATCGCGAGGTCGCGGAACTCCTCGTCGGTCATCGCGCTGCGCGACGTGCCCACGAGGTTGAACCGCCCCGGCAGGGCGCCCTCGTGGGCCAGGTTGTAGAGCGCCGGCAGGAGCTTGCGGCGCGACAGGTCGCCCGTCGCGCCGAAGATGACCAGCGTCGTCGGATGGACCGGCAGGCGCTCCAGCCCCTCGGTGAGGGGGTTCTCCTCGTCCCGCGCCGGCGTGGCGTGCGTGGCGCTCACGGTCGCCCTAGGCCCGCGTCTTCACCGCGTGGCCGCCGAACTGCGCACGCAGCGCCGACAGCATCTTGTGCGTGAACTCGCCGTTCTGCCGGCTGTAGAAGCGCGCGTAGAGGCTGGCCGTGATGACCGGCGTCGGCACGTCCTTGTCCATCGCGTCCTCGATCGTCCAACGGCCCTCGCCGGAGTCGGAGGTGAACGGGTCCAGGTTGCCCAGGTCGTTGCCCTCCTGCTCGAAGGCCAGCGCCGCCAGCTCGCAGAGCCAGGAGCGGACGACCGAGCCCTGCATCCACAGGTGCGCGATCTTCGCGTTGTCCAGCTCGTACTCGGACTTGTCGAACAGGTCGAAGCCCTCGGCGTACGCCTGCATCATCCCGTACTCGATGCCGTTGTGGACCATCTTCACGTAGTGGCCGGCGCCGGGAGGGCCGAAGTGCTGCCAGCCCGGCCCGTGCTCCTCCGTGGGCTTCGGCGCGAGGACGTCGAGGATCGGCGCGAGCCGCTCCACCGCCTCGTCGGGGCCGCCGACCATCATGCAGTAGCCGACGTCCAGGCCCCAGACGCCGCCGGACGTGCCGACATCGACGTAGTGGATGCCCTTCGGCGCGAGCTGCTCGGCCCGCTCCTTGTCGTCCGTCCACTTCGAGTTGCCGCCGTCGATGATCGTGTCGCCCTCGTCGAGCAGCTCGGCGAGCTGGTCGACCGTCGACTGCGTCGGGTCGCCGGCCGGGACCATGATCCAGACCGAGCGGGGCGCGTCGAGCTTCTGCACGAGCTCCTCGAGCGACTGGGCGTCGCGCGCGCCGTGGCCGACGGCGCGCTCACGCGCCTCCTGCGACGGGTCGAACGCGACGACCTGGTGGTCGGAGTCGCGGTGGATGCGGGCGACCATGTTGCCGCCCATGCGGCCGAGGCCGACGAAGCCGATCTGCATGCTCAGAGAACCTCGGAGAGGGGGACGCGCACGACCTTCAGGCCGTGCGACTCGATCGTCTGGTAGTCGCCGGCGGCCTGGGCCTGGACGAGCGTGCCGAAGCTGAACGCCTCGCCCGGGACGTCGACGTCCTTCGTGACGTCGCCGACGATCTCGACGAACACGCCGGTCTTCGGACCGCCCTTGTGGAGCTGGCCGGTCGAGTGCAGGTACCGCGGGCCGTAGCCGAAGGTCGTGGTCGCCTTCGTCTGGTCGCGGATCTTGCGTCGCAGCTCGGCGATGGCCTCGTCGACCTCCGCGCTCGGCGGGACGTACGCGAGGATCGCGACGTAGGCCGGCGGCTCGACGCCGTTCAGCGCGTCGTCGAGCGAACCCGTCGGGATCTCCGGGAGGCCGCCGTCCAGCACCTTCTTGGTGTTGTCCTTGGCCTCCTGGACGTTGGGCTGGTCGAACGGGTTGATCTCCAGCGCCCAGCCGGCGACCGCCGTCGCGAACTCGGCGAAGAAGAAGATCCGGCCCAGGTCCTTCGCGCCCTGCGTGTTGATCGTCAGGACGGCCTGGCCGCTGTGCGCAAGCCCGCCCATCTTGTCGTCGAGCTTGGACTTCTCGCCGCGCAGGTGGACGAAGACGCGGTCGTCGCCGTACTGCTCGGGCGACGCGACCGGCTCCCCGGCGACGGGCAGGATGCCCTTGCCGTGCTTGCCGGTGGACTCGGCGATGAGCTGCTCGAGCCAGAGGCCGACGGACTCGATCTCCGGGTCGTCGACGACGAACGTCAGCTTGTCGCGCCCGTTCAGCGCGAGCTCACCGAGCGCGGCGCCGAGCCAGAGGCCCGAGTTGTGGTCGGCCGGGTCGTCCGGGCGGCAGCCCTGCGCGGCGACCTGGGCGCCGTCGAGCAGCGCCTCCACGTCGGCGCCGAGCAGCGCGGCCGGGACGATGCCGAAGTGGCTGAGCGCGCTGTAGCGACCGCCGATCTCCGGGTCGGCGTTGAAGACGCGGCGGAAGCCCTTCTCCTCCGCGAGCTGCTGCAGCGGCGAGCCCGGATCGGTGATCGCGACGAACTGCTCGCCCTTGTTCCCCGTGCGCTCCCAGAAGTGCTTGAAGTGCGAAAGCGTCTCGATCGTCCCGCCCGACTTCGAGGAGACGACGAAGAGCGTCTTGGAGAGGTCGAGCCCCTGCTCGGCGGCGAGGATCGCGTCCGGGTGCGTCGAGTCGAGGACGTGGAGGCTCAGGCCGTCGTCGCCCTTGGGGAACGAGGTGCGGAAGACCTCCGGCGCGAGCGACGAGCCGCCCATGCCGAGGAGCAGCACGTCGGTGATCCCGCTGCCCTTGACCTCGGCCGCGAACGCCTTGAGGTCGTCGAGCTCCTCCTGCAGCCGCTCGGCCACGTTGAGCCAGCCGAGGCGGTCCTTCAGCTCGGGGGTCGAGTCGTCGCCGCCCCACAGCGTCGGGTCCTTCTGCCAGACGCGGCGCGCGACGTCCTCCTCGCGGGCGCGCTCGACCCGCGCGCGGACCTTCTCCTCCAGCACGTCCGGGAGGTTCGAGTCGAACGTCGGCGGGCGGTGCGTGACGACCGCCTCGCGCTTGGACTCGATCCCCGCCATGAGCTTGATCATCGGCGTGACGAACTTCGCGATGCCGTCGACGAGCAGGTGGTCGGTGACGTCGCTGAGGTCGATGCCCGCGTCCGCGAGGGCCTCGAGGTCCTCGGTCGGGTCGATCTTGGAGGTCTCGCCGGTGATCTCGCCGTGGTCGCCCGCCGCCATGTAGGTGTCGAGCGGCATGGTGTTGACCGTCTCGGGGCCGACGAGGCCGTCGACGTAGAGCGTGTCGGCGTACGCCGGGTCCTTGACGCCGGTGGAGGCCCACAGCGGCCGCTGCACGGGGCCGCCGATCTCAACCATCTGCGGGCGGAGGGTCTCGAGGAAGAGCTTGTACGCGGCGCGGGCGTTGGCCAGGCCGGCCTTGCCCTTCAGCTCGTCCTTGCCGCCGATCTTGTCGAGCCGCTTGTCGACCTCTGTGTCGACGCGCGAGACGAAGAACGACGCGACGGAGTGGACGTCGAGCGACTTGCCCTCGTCCTTGCGGCGCTGCATGCCGCGGATGTACGCCTCGGCGATGGAGCGGTAGGCCTCGACGTCGAAGAGCAGCGTGACGTTGACGTTGATGCCCTCGTACGTGGCGGTCTCGATCGCCTCGACGCCCTCAGGCGTGCCCGGGATCTTGATCATCACGTTCGGGCGGTCGACGCGCTCCCAGTAGTACCGGGCCGCGGTGATCGTGCCCTCGGTGTCGTTCGCCAGGTCCGGCTCGACCTCGAGGCTGACGTAGCCGTCGACGTGGTCCGTCGACTCCCACACCGGCTTGAACACGTCGCAGGCGGCCTGCACGTCGCGGACGACCATCGCGCGGTACGTCTCGCGGCCGTCGGCGCCCTCGCGGGCGAGCTGCTCGAGCTGCTCGTCGTAGTCGTCGGAGCCGAGGATCGCCTTCTCGAAGATCGCGGGGTTCGAGGTCACGCCGCGGAGCGACTCCTCGTCGATCATGCGCTGCAACTCGCCCCCCTCGATCAGGGAACGGCGCAGGAGGTCGAGCCAGGGGCTCACTCCGGCCTCGGCCAGGGCGGCCAGGCGGGGGTTGACGTTCACGGCAGAACTGCTCATGCGGTGTCGGGACTCCTCTCGAGGTCCAGGGCCAGCTCCTGCTGCGCCATCAAGGCGGCGCCGCGGGTGCCGGCATCGTTTCCGTACCGGGCCAGGCGGATACGCGCCTTGGTGCCGATGCCGGGCAGCGCCAGCCGGCGCGCCACCTCCTCGGCAGGCCCGCGGACGAGCTCGCCGGCAGCGGAGACCCCGCCGCCCAGCACGACCTCGTCCGGGTCGAAGATGTTCATCAGGTTCGCGATCCCCACGCCTACCCGTTCGGCGTAGATGCGGAGCACCTCGACGCCCTCGGGACGGCCCTCCTGGGCGGCCGCGACGGCGGCCTTCCCGTTCTGGAGCCCGTGCTGCGTGGCGAGCGCCGTGAGCGCGTCGCCGTCGGCGACGCCCTCCAGGCTGTCCGGCTTGGGCCAGATGTCCGACCCTTCGGGCGCGCCCTTGGACACGTCCGCGGCGATGATGATGTGCCCGAGCTCGGCCGCGCCGCCCGTCGCGCCGCGGAAGGTCTGGCCGCCGAGGACGATGCCGCCGCCGACGCCGGTTCCGAGGGTGAGCATGACGAGGACGTCGGGGATGTGGTCGGGATCGGAGTGCGCCTCCGCCAGTGCGGCGCAGGTCGCGTCGTTGTCGACGTACACGGGCACGCCGAGACGTTCTCCCAGGACTTCCCGCAGCGGAACCCCGGCCAACGGGATGTTCACGCTGAACCGCGCGGTGCCCGTCTGCCAGTCGACGACGCTCGGGACCGCGATGCCGACGGCGGAGGCATCCCCGACGGTTCGGACGACGTCCTCGAGCTGGTCGATGAAGACCTCGGTGGACGAGGTGTCCGTCGGTACGACGACCGGATCCTGCAGGTCTCCGGCGTCCAGCGCGGCGGCGGCGATCTTGGTGCCTCCCACGTCCACGCCGATGATGCGATCGCTCACGCGTAGGAGTATGCCCGCAACCTCAAGAACGACCCGTGTCGTCTGTTGCAGGCGCGTTCGGGCGCACGCGCGCTCGGCGCCTGGTTGCGCAAGAGCTGTCATGGTCAGCGCGATGCGGCGGTGGGCGTTCGGCGGTGCGGCATTGGTGGCGGCGGCGCTCGCCGCGCCCTCCGGCGCGGCGGCCTCGATGGTCGTCGCGGGCATGGACTGCTTCAGCAAGTTCCAGGTCTGCAACGGCTGGGTGACGGTCCGCGCCGCCCCCGGCGAGGTCAACCGGCTGACGCTCGCCGACACGCAGCAGGTCGACGGCGTCGTCGTCCGCGACGACGGTGCGCCGCTGACGGCCGGCGCGGGATGCGCCACCCGCGATGCGGCGACGGTCGTCTGCGACATGGCGGTGCACATCGCGTCCGTCGAGGTGCGCGCCGGGGACGGCGACGACGTGGTCGACGCCGCCGCCCTCGGCTACCCCTCCACGCAGCTGCACGGCGGACCGGGCGACGACCGGCTGGTCGCTCCCGGATCCGAGAACGCCGTCGTCGGTGGGCCGGGCTCCGACGTGCTGGTCGGCGATGTCGACACGCAGGCCCGGTACGACGACCGCCGCACGGGCGTGCGCGTCGACCTCGCCGCCGGCGTCGTGACCGGCCGCGGCGGCGAGCGCGACCGGCTCGAGGGGGTCGGCGCGGTGCTCGGCGGTGCGGGCGACGACGTCCTCGTCGGCGACGGGCGGGCGAACGCGTTCACCGGCGGGCCGGGGGACGACCGTCTCGTGGGCGGCGCCGGACGCGACAGCCTCGTCGGCGGCACCGGCGCTGATCGTCTGGACGGCGGCGCCGGCGACGACGAGATCGACCCTGCGAGCGTGGCGGTCGGTGCGAGCGGCACCGACCGTGCCCGCGACCGGATCGTCTGCGGCGCCGGGCGCGACCGCGCGGCCGGCCTCCAGCTCCCCGACCTCGTGGCCGGCGGCTGCGAGCGCGTCTTCGTCGAGGGGACGCTGCTCACCGAGCCGCTGCGGCTGACGACGGACCTCCGCGGGCCGGGCGCGCCGTTCCTGCGCGGTACGGCGAAGCTGTGCGCCTGCACGGTGAGCATGGCGGCGCGGCTGCCGGGCTCCGGCCTCCGCGTCGCGGCCACGCGCGTGCGCCTGCGCTCGGGCGACGAGCGCCCGGTGTCGCTCGCGCTCGATGCACGCGGCCAGGCGCTTCTGCGCCGGCGCACCACGTTGCCCGTGCGCGTCCGCATCGACGAAGGCGGCGCGCCGGCGGGCTTCGACACCGTCCTCCGGTTGCGCTGACCGGCCGCGCTCAGCGCCCTACCGGCCCTCGCACCAGATCCCGTCGCCGTCGCCGTCGCGCGATGCGCCGCACCAGTTCCCGGACTCGCCACCGGAGCCGCTGTCGTACGAGTCGTCGTACGCGCTCTCCGCGTCGGCCTGCGCCTGAGCCTCGGCCGCTGCCTCGGCCTCTGCCGCCGCGCGCGCCTCGGCG
>DATMVO010000533.1:0-7056 GCA_035563115.1 Solirubrobacteraceae bacterium | reverse complement strand
GCCGCCGGCGCCGCAGCCGCACCCCCGCCGCGTCCCGCCGGCTCGTCGCGGTCGCGAGTGGCGTGGTCGGCGTCGGTGTGCTCGCCTCGCGCGTCGCCCAGGGCCACGCGCACGCCCGCTGATCTACCCCAGCCCGTCCGCGAGCCGTCCGTAGACGCGCGCGGGACGCGATCCGAGCCGCGTACGGCGCACGCGGGGCTCCGGGCTGCTCTCCTGACAGGATGAGCTACGTCCTGCCGCTCGCCCTCACCGGCGGAACCGCCATCGTCGTCGTCGTCGTGGTGGTGACCATCTTCGCCCTCGCGTACGGCACCTACACGCGCAAGGGCAGCGGGATCGCCCAGCATCCCCAGGGCGCTGGGCGGTCCGAGGCGCCCGGCGTCGGTGAGGGCTCGAGCCGGATGTCGTCGACCGAAGACGAGACCGAAGGCATGCCGGATCAGCACGGCACGCGCTGAGCCCGGGAATATCGCGGTCGTCGGCCGCCACGGCGGCGTGCGAGCGGGATGCGAGCGCGCTGTGAGGGGCCTGCGCGCGCGCTGCGAGGGGCGGTGCCGATGGTGCGGCCATGACCACGATCGCCGCCCCCGCGCCGCCCGCTGCCACGTCGCGCACCTACACCTCGCTCCGCGCCGCCTGGATCCCGCTGGCCGCGCTCTGCCTCGCCTTCTTCGTCGAGATGGTCGACAACACGCTGCTGTCGATCGCGCTTCCGACGATCGGCCGTGATCTCGGCAGCGGCACGACCGCGCTGCAGTGGGTCACAGGCGCGTACTCGCTGACGTTCGGCGGGCTGCTGCTGACCTCAGGATCGATGGCCGACCGGCTCGGAAGAAGGAAGGTCCTGCTCATCGGGCTCGCCGTCTTCGGTGCGCTGAGCCTCTGCGTCGTCTTCGTCTCCACCTCCGGCGAGCTGATCGCGCTGCGGGCCGGGCTCGGGATCGCCGCCGCGGCGATGGCGCCGATCACGAACTCCCTGGTCTTCCGGCTCTTCGACGACAAGGCGCTGCGGATGCGCGCGATGACCGTGATGATCACCGTCGGCCTCTCCGGCTTCGTCCTCGGCCCACTCCTCGGCGGCACCGCGCTCGCGCACGTCAGCTGGGAGTGGCTGCTGATCGTCAACGCGCCGGTCGCGCTGATCGCCTGGATCGGCGTCCGCCGCGGCGTTGCGGCGGACCGCCCCGAGGACCTCACCGACGACCGGCTCGACCTCCCTGGCGCCGCACTCAGCGTCGCCGCCATCGGCCTCGCCTGCTACGCGCTGACGAGCGGCGTCGAGCACGGGTGGGCCTCCGCGCCGACGCTCGCGTCCATCGCCGGTGCCGTGGCCGCGCTCGCCGCGTTCGTCCGCCACGAGCGCCGCACCGCCTCCCCGATGCTCGACCTCACCCTCTTCGCCAACGGCACCGTCCGCGGCGCGGCGATCGCCCAGGTCGGCACGTCGATCGCGATGGCCAGCGTCATGTTCGGCCTGATCCTGCACTTCCAGTACGCGTACGGGTGGAGCCCCGTCCGCGCCGGCCTGGCGAACCTGCCGATCATCGTCACGATGCTCGCCGCGACGCCGCTGTCGGAGTGGCTGGCCAAGCGGTTCGGCCACCGGATCGCCTGCCTCGTCGGCGCGGCGTTCCTCGGCGGCGCGCTCGCCGGGCTCTCCTACAGCGTCGAGCACGGGTACCTCGCGATCGCGGTCTGCATGGTCGCGATGACGATCGGCCTGCGCACGGTGATGACGATCTGCGCGGTCGCGCTGGTCGACGCGATGCCGGCCAACCGGACCTCGATCGGCACGGCGCTCAACGACACCGCGCAGGAGGTCGGGACGAGCGTCGGCACCGCCGTCGTCGGCACGCTGATCGCGGTGCTGGTGACCTCCACGCTGCCCGCGGGCACATGGAGCGCCGAGCTGGTGAGCTCGTTCTTCCACGGCGAGCGGATCACGTACGCGGTGCTCGCGGGCGTGGTCGGCGCCATCGCGGCGGCCGGCGCGCTCACCCTCACCGACGCGCGGACGGTCGAGGAGCACCCGGACGCGGCGTGACGCACGCGCAGGGAGCGGGCGGGCGGGTCAGACGGGCGGGCGGCGCATGCGGCCCTGCTCGTCGATCGGGCCGAGCGACTCGCTGAGCAGGCGCGCGGCGGCGTCCTCCCCCACGTAGCCGACGAGCCAGCGGCGGCAGGCCTCGAACGCGGAGGCGGCGCGGAGGCGCATGTCGGGGTCGGGGTGGCGGTCGGCGGTGAGGCCGGCGCCGAGGATGAGCGCGGCGACGACCTCCGGCTCGGTCCGCTCGTCGCCCCGCTCGCGGGCGGTGGCGATCATCTTCGTGATGTCGATCCGGGCGATGTCCTCGGCCGAGGGCTCGGGCCGCTCGAAGCGGCGCCGGCCGAAGATCCGCGCGAACATCCCCATCGGCGACAGGATCGCAGGCGTGGGCACGCGGCCCCGTTCATCGGCGGCCGATCCGCCAACTTGAGCCGAAACGGGCGGAAATGGACGGATGGTCGAGCCATTCCGCTCAAGATCCGGGCGTTGTGTGACGAAATACCGGACGTGTCCCGCATGTCCCGCGCCGTTCGCGCGCTGACGCTCTGCGTCGTTGCCGCGCTCCTCACCCTCACCGCCTCGCAGGCGTCCGCCGCGACGCCCGCCAAGGTCGGCCCGCCCAACTCGATGGCCGCGATCGGCGACTCGATCACCAAGGCCTTCCACTCCGGCAGCTGGCTCACCTGCCCGCCGTACATCAACACCGACTGCCCAGCACGATCGTGGTCGACCGGCACCGACAGCGACGTCAACAGCCACTACCTGCGGATCCGCGCGATCAACAGCGCGATCAACGGCCGCAACTTCAACGAGGCGGTCACCGGCGCGAAGGTCGACACCGCCGACGACCAGGCGCGCGAGGCGGTCAAGGACAACGCCGAGCTGGTGACGATGCTGATCGGCGCCAACGACGTCTGCGCGTCGACCGAGGCCGGGATGACGTCGGTCGCGAACTTCCGCACGCGCGTCGCCGCGGCGCTCAACGTGCTCCGCACCGGGCTGCCGAACGCGCGGATCTACGTCGTGAGCATCCCCGACATCAAGCGCCTGTGGTCGATCGGCAAGGACTCCGCGACCGCGCGCCTGAAGTGGAGCACGCTGAACATCTGCCAGGCGATGCTCGCGAACCCGACGAGCACGTCGGCCGCGGACAACGCGCGGCGCGACCGCGTCCAGGACCGCAACGAGGACTTCAACACGGTGCTGCGGGAGGAGTGCGACAAGCTCGTCCACTGCCGCCACGACGGCGGCGCGGGCTACCGCATCGCGTTCACGTCGAGCGACATGAGCAACATCGACTTCTTCCACCCCAACGTCGACGGCCAGCGCGACGCCGCGACCGCGACGTGGAACGCCGGCTACAACTACGCCGACCGCACCGCGCCGGTGACGACGATCGCGCCCGAGCGCGCGCCGGACGGCCGTGACGGCTGGTACCGCGACGACGTGGCGGTCTCGCTCGACACGGCCGACAACGCCGACGAGTCCGAGTACTTCTACAAGCTGCAGGGCGCGGTCGACACCGCGTGGCGCCGATACACCGGGCCGTTCACGATCACCGACGAGGGCGTGACGGAGATCAGCGCGCGCTCGGTCGACGTGAACGGGAACATCGAGGCGTCGAAGCAGAGCCTCGTGCGGATCGACAAGACCGCGCCGACGTTCACGCTCGCGTGCCCGACGAGCGCCGTGCTCGGCAGCGCGGCGAGCTTCCGGATCGTCGGCGCCGCCGACGACCGCTCGGGCTTCGCGGGCTCGTTCGCCGAGCCGCGGCCGATGGACACGACCGTGCCGGGCCTCGCCCTGCCGAACACGGTGGAGATCCAGGACCGCGCCGGCAACACCGCGACGCGCTCGTGCGCGTACGACGTGACGTACCCGGCGCCGGAGGCGCCCGCGCTGGACGACGACAGCGCGTCGCCGAACGCCGGGGCGTTCTCGCTGACGTGGGACGCGCCCGCCGATCCGGCGACGCATCCGCTCCGGTACACGCTGGAGCGCCGGGCCGCTGCTGCGTCGGGCACGTGGGAGCAGGTGGCCGCCGATCTGGACGCGCGCAGCCGCCGGTTCGCGGCCGGCGACCGGGTGGACGAGGGCGTCTGGGTCTACCGCGTGCGCGGCACGGACGGGACGCAGGACACGCCGTGGTCCCCCGCCTCCGCCGCCGTGACCGTCGACCAGACGGGGCCGAACGCGCCTGCGGTGGCGCCCGCGCGCGAGCCCGAGTTCGCCGGTGACGGCGGCTGGTTCGCGGATGCGGTCGACGTGGTGACGACGGACAACGGCGATCCCGCCCTGCGCGACGGCAGCGCGGGCACGGGCGTCGATCCCGCGAGCGTCGCCGAGCGCGAGACGCTGACCGCGAGCGGCACGGTCTCGCGGACGGTCTCCGACCGCGTCGGCAACCGCTCGGCTGCGACGTCGCTGGCCGTCCAGATCGACGGCACGGCCCCGCAGCTCGAGGTGGCGTGCCCGGCGACGGCCACGCTGCTCACCGACGCCTCGGCGACGGTCGCCGCGCGCGACGGCCAGTCGGGCCTGCGCGACGACCCGTCCGGCGCGGTCGCACTCGACACGACGAAGATCGGGCCGCAGACCGTCGAGCGGACCGCGGTCGACCGCGTCGGCCACGCGACGACCGAGCGGTGCACGACGGTCGTCGAGTACCCGACGCCCGGCACGCCGCGGGTCGGTGAGGGCGAGAGCCCGAGCGCCGGCACGTACACCGTCGGCTGGGAGCCTTCGGCGCCGGCCAGCTACCCGATCCGGTACGTCGTCGAGCGGCGCGCCGCGACCGACGCGGGCGAGTGGGCGCCGGTCGCCGACGAGCTCGCCGACCCGTCGCTCGCCTTCACCGCCGGCAACCCCGAGGACGAGGGCACCTGGCGCTACCGCGTCAAGGGCGTCGACGGTGACGTCGAGACCGCGTGGTCGCCCGCCTCCGAGCCGGTCGTCGTCGACCAGTCGGCGCCGGCCGCACCGTCCATCGCCGCCGACCGCGCGCCGGAGTACGCGGGCGCCGGCGCGGGCGGCTGGTACCGCGACGCGGTCACGCTGACCACGACCGGCAACGGCGACCCGGCGCTCCGGGACGGGACGCCCGGCACCGGCGTCGACCCGGCCTCGGTCGCCGCACCGGTCACGCTCACCGCGAGCGGCACGGTCACCCGCACGGTGCGCGACCGGGTCGGCAACGAGAGCGCACCGGCCACCGCCGCCGTCAAGATCGACGCCGCCGCGCCGTCGCTTACCCTCGACTGCCCCACCTCGGTGGCGCTGCGGGGGAGCGGCGCGGTCACCGTCCGGGCCACGGACGACGGCTCCGGCCTCGCCCAGGACCCGAGCGGGACGGTCGCCGTCGACACGTCGAAGGTCGGCCCGCAGACGATCGAGCGGACCGCGGTCGACCGCGTCGGCCACACGGTCACGCAGCGCTGCACGGTCATCGTCCGCTACGAGTTCGGCGGCCTCGAGAGCCCCGTCGAGCGTGACGGCACGAGCGTCTTCAAGCAGGGCAGCACGGTCCCGCTGAAGTTCTCGCTCACCGACGCGGCCGGCCGGGTCGTCACCGACGCGCGGCCGACCGTCCAGCTCGAGCGGCTCGTCGGCACCACGGTCGTGGAGACCGTCGACGCCACGGCGACGAACGGTAAGCCGGTCACGCTCAACGGCAAGCACTACCAGCTCAACCTCTCCACCAAGCCGCTCGCGGCCGGGAGCTGGAACGTCAAGCTCACGCTCGGCGACGGCACCGTCCAGCGGACGGCGATCACGCTGCGGTAGTCGCAGCACGGGGCGCGGCGGCCGGAGCGGCCGCCGCGCTCAGGCGCCGTGCCAGTCCGACCAGGGCGGGCGGGTGAGCGCGGCCTCGAAGTCGGCGCGGGTGTGGACGGGCTCGCCGTGCGAGACGAGGACGTGCTCGAACGGGAGGTCGAGGAGGGCGCGCAACGCCGGGAGGACGCGCTCCTCGTGCCACGGCGTCGCCCAGACGCGCAGCTCGCCGTCGCCCGGCGCCGTGAGCGCGTCGGCGAAGACGAGCGCGCGCTGCTCGGGGAGGAAGAGCGGCGTTTCCTGGGTGTTCCGGCCGTCGTGGAGGGCGAGCAGGCCGCCCGGGAGGTCGTCGCCGGGCTGGACCGCGCGCAGCTCCGTGGCCGGCACGTCGTCTCGCCAGAAGAGCTGCGGGCCGTAGGCGTCCGCGCCGTACCAGCGGACGAGGAGGTCGACGTCGCGGACGTGGTCGGGCTTGAGGACGACGACCGCGTCCGGCGGCGCGGCCCCGATCCGGTCCCACACCGCGCGGGCGTCCGGCGGCGGCGCGAGCGGGTCGAGGAGGAGCCTCGTCCCGCGCGACTCGACCGCGAACGACGCGACAGCGGGCTCCCAGTCGGCGCCCTCCTTCCACGCCGGATGGGGCTGGCGCCACAGCCACAGCCCCTCGGCGACGTCCCGCACCTCGACCTCGTCCATGAGCGGGATCCTACGCGTGGGCCGGCCGGCCGAGGATCGGGATCCGCTTCTCGGCCGACCGCTCCCCGTTCGGGCCGCTCTCGGTCAGCGTGACCGTCGCGAGCGTCTTCGTCCCGACGATCTTGCGGAACGCGGTCGGGGTCAGTGCAGCTTCGTGCTGAGCAGCCGGATCGACGTCGTCTCCGCGCGCTCAGCGGCGGAGGCGCAGGCAGGAGCGGCCGTCGCGGCGATGCTCATCTTCTGACCTGGGGGTCCGGAAGCGCCCGGCCGAAAGGGCGCAACGCGAACCCGGCCAACGCGTTGATGACGGGGTGCGCCCGCTGATCGTCGTCCTCCTCGCCCTGCTCGTGTGGCCCGCCGCGGCGTCCGCGCGGGCGTGTCTCCACCCGTACGGCCGGTCGGGCGTGCAGGTGGTCCGCGCCGACGCGCGGGGGACGATCACGACGCGCGTCGTCCTCTGCGACGACCGCGGCCGGCTCGTCCGGACGTTCGCTCGCGCCCGGGCGCGCGGGAACCCGCAGCGCTACGTCTACCGGCAGCGC
>DATMVO010000532.1:0-17659 GCA_035563115.1 Solirubrobacteraceae bacterium | reverse complement strand
GCCGGCCGGACTGCCCGCGCTGCGGCAACGGGGCCGCCGCGGGCGACGGCGCCGCCGTGATCGCGCTAGCGGCCGACGGCGGTGCCGCGCAGCACCGGGTGGACGATCGCGGCGATCGTCTCCGCGAGCGTCGTGCGTGAGAGCTCGTCCTCGGGCGCCACGAAGTTCGTGATCTCCAGCCCGACGAGGTTCGCGACGCTCGCGACCTCGCCCAGCAGCGTCCGCAGACCGGCGTCGCTCAGCCCGCCCTGCACCGGGAACTTCGCGGGCATGATCGTGGGGTCGAGCACGTCGAGGTCGAGGTGGACGTACACGTCCTCGCCGTCGAGCATGTCCGCCAGCTGGGAGGGACGCAGGCGGCGCACGCCGGTCGTCTCCAGCAGCACCTGCTCGCGGCCGTCGAGCTCGCGCACACCGCAGAGGAGCACCTGCGCCGGGTCGACCTTCGTCTCGGTCAGCCCCGCGTCCCACTTGCCGCACGCGGCGGCCAGCGGCATGCCACCCAGGTAGCCGCTCGGCGACGTGTCGGGCGTGTTGAAGTCGCCGTGCGCGTCGAGCCACAGCACGTACGCCTCGGGGTTGTGACGCACGACGGTCGGCAGCGTGGTGGCGGCGATGGAGCAGTCGCCGGCGACGAGCACCGGAACCATCTCCTCGACGAGCGCGTCGTCGATCTGCCCGCCCGCCTCGAGGAGGCAGCCGCGCGAGTCGCGCAGGTCGTCCTCCCAGCGCTGCTCGCGCGGCTCGCCGGGCGTCCCGATCAGCCGCGCGGTCGTGCCGAGCTGCTCGGCCAGCAGCGGCGCGAGCGTCTGCACCCCGCGCGCGGTCGCGGCCACGCGGTCGGAGGTGCGGCAGACGAGGCCGACGACCTTCACCGGCCGGTCCACTGCGGCTCCCGCTTCTCGAAGAACGCCTTGACGCCCTCCTGGATGTCCTCCGTCGAGAACGCGATCGTCAGGTGGGTGTGGAGGAACTCCAGCGCGTCGGCGAACGCGAGGTCCTGCTGGCGGAACATCGCGTCCTTGCCGAGCTTCATCAGCACGGGCGACTTGGACGCGAGCTTGACCGCCCACGCATCGACCGCGGCGTCGAACTCGTCCGCCGGCACGACCTTGTTGACGATGCCGATCCGCTCGGCCTCGTGCGCGTCGATCCGGTCGCCGAGCAGCAGCAGCTCGTTGGTCTTCTTGCGGCCGACGTTCCGGTAGATCAGCGCCATGATCATGAACGGGAAGACCCCGACGTTGATCTCGGGCGTCCCGAACGTGACGCCCTCCTTGGCGACGATCAGGTCGCACGCGAGCGCGACGCCGAGCGCGCCGGCCAGCACGTGGCCGTTGGCGGCGCAGATCGTCGGCTTGCCCAGCTCGCCGATGAGCGTGAACAGGCGCGGGAACTTGGTCGTGTTGAAGTGCTTGACCACGAGCGGCTGGTCCGCGGCGAACCCGGCGAGGTTGCCGCCGGAGCTGAAGACCTTCTCGTGCGTCGAGGTGAGGACGACGCAGCGCACGGCGTCGTCGTCGCGGGCGATCTCGAACGCGTCGATGAGCGCGTCGAGCGTGTCGTCCGACAGCGCGTTGCGCGTGTCGGGGTCATCAAGGGCGATCGTCGCCACACCGGTGGCGGCGACGTCGAAGCGAACGGTGTCTCCTCCGGGCACGGGGGCGGAACCCTACGCGGACGCGCCGTCTCGCGCGGTGACGCGCGCGTCACCTTCGCGCGGCCCCGGCTCGCGACCGTCGTCAGCGCCGCCAGCGGGAGAAGAGCAGCGTCCCGGACCCCGGGTACTCCGTTGCGGTCGTGCGGACGAACAGCGCGCCGTACGCGGTGTGCTGCACCGTGATCCCGCGCGGCGCCGGCGCGGGGAACCGCCAGACGTACGAGCGATCCGTCCGCCGATCGTAGGCCCGCGCGCTCGCGCCGTTCCACCACGACACGTAGCGGCCCGGCTGGTACGTGCTGTAGCCGCGGGTCACCCGCCCGAGCCGGCGCGCGCGGTTCCCGATGTGCAGCTCGAGGCACTCCCCGCGCCGTCCGCAGCGGACGCTGCTCACGTGCTCGTCGCGCGTGGGGACGCGCCGCAACGCGGGGTCGTCGAGGTCGCGGTCGACCTCGCCTCCGTGGTCCCACGATCGCCCACGCCGCACGGCCCCGGTCCGCCGGTCCACCCACGCGGTGCCGACCGCGTCGGTCCCCTCGATCCAGCGCGCGCCGAGGGCGTCGAGGAACAGCGCGCCGGACCCGCCGTCGCCGGGGATCGGGGTGAACGTCCGCGTGGCGATCGAGAGGAGCAGATGCTCGTCCCGCCGGTCGAACGTCTCCACCGCGCCGGCCGGCGCGCAGCGGACGAGGACCGAAGGCGCGCGCACGGCCACCGGACGGCAGGAGCGCCCGTCCGGCGTCGGCACGTCCGCGGTCACGGTGCCGTCGCGTGTGTCGACCACGCGGACCGTCCCGACGCGCAGCTGCACCGCCACGTACCGGTCGTCGTGGGCCATGCCGACCGGACCGTCCGTGATCTCGCTGGCGGCCATGGCGGTCACCGTCGTCATCGGCGGGGAGATCGGCTCGCCCGCGCGGACGGGCGACGCGGCTCCCGCGCTCGCCGCCAGCAGGGCGACGGCGATCGAGGTGCAGAGGGCTCGTCGGGGCATCGCGGGGCGTCTACCCGCGCTTCGTCGTTCCAGCAGTTGAAAGTAGGAAGTCCCACTCCTTACTCTGTCCGGCATGGCCACCGTCCTCAAGCCCGACCACGCCGCGTCGCGCAAGCACTTCATCTTCACCGACGAGCACGACCAGCTGCGCGAGTCGATCCGGTCGTTCGCGAAGAAGGAGCTGGCGCCGCACGCGGAGGAGTGGGAGCGGACGACGTTCCCCGACTCCGTCTTCCACCGGATGGGCGAACTCGGGTTCCTCGGGCTCGACAAGCCGGTCGAGTACTCAGGGCAGGGCGGCGACTACTACTCGGCGCTCGTGCTCGCCGAGGAGATCGTGCACGCGCGCAGCGGCGGCCTCGCGATGGGCGTCGCGGTGCAGACCGACATGGCGATGCCGCCGATCCTCGCCTTCGGCACCGAGGAGCAGAAGCGCGAGTGGGCCGAGCCGGCGATCCGCGGCGAGAAGATCCTCTGCCTCGGCATCACCGAGCCGGACGCGGGCTCCGACGTCGCCGGGATCAAGACGCGCGCGGTACTCGACGAGGCGACCGGCGAGTACGTCATCAACGGCTCGAAGACGTACATCACCAACGGCCACCGCGCCGACGTGATCGTCCTCGTGGCGAAGACCGACCCGGACGCCGGCCACGGCGGCATCACGCTCTTCCTCGTCCCGATGGACGCGCCGGGCGTCATCCGCGAGAAGAAGCTCTCGAAGCTCGGTATGCACGCGAGCGACACCGCGCTGCTCGCGTTCCAGGACGTGCGCGTGCCCGCGAGCGCCGTCCTCGGCGAGATCGGCAAGGGCTTCTACCACATCAGCTGGGAGCTCCAGGGCGAGCGGCTGATCGGCGCGGCGGGCTGCGTCGCGGGCGCCCAGCACTGCTTCGACATGACGCTGAAGTTCGCGCTCGAGCGCAAGGCGTTCGGCCGCGAGATCGGCCACTTCCAGGTCATCCGCCACAAGTTCGCGGAGATGGCGACGAAGATCGAGACCGCGCGCCAGCTCGTCTACATGACCGCGTGGCGGTTCCAGAACGGCGAGTACCCGGTGCGCGAGATCTCGATGGCCAAGCTGCACGCGGCGCGGATGGCGGTCGAGGTCGCCGACGAGTGCATCCAGATCCACGGCGGCGCGGGCTATATGACCGAGTACGGGGTCGAGCGCGTGTGGCGCGACATGCGCCTGAACCGGATCGGCGCGGGCACCGACGAGATCATGCTCGACGTCATCGGCCGGTCGTACGGCCTGTGAGCGCCTCGGAAGCGGAGCCGAAGACCTCGCTCCTCCGCCCGCTGGTCGAGGAGCTCCACGCGCGGCGCGAGAAGGCGCGCGCGGGGGGCGGGCCGGAGAAGGTCGCCAAGCAGCACGACCAGGGGAAGCTGACCGCGCGCGAGCGGCTGGCGCTGCTGATCGACGAGGGCACGTTCGTCGAGCTCGGGCTCCACGCGCAGCCGCACTTCTCGCAGCAGGCCATGACCGGGCGCGACGCGCCGGCGGACGGCGTCATCACGGGCTACGGCAAGGTCGACGGCCGGATGGTCGCGGTCGCCGCGTACGACTTCACGGTCATGGCCGGCTCGATGGGGATGACCGGCGAGATGAAGGTCGCGCGCCTGCGCGAGCTGGCGCTGACCAAGCGGATGCCGATGGTGTGGCTGCTGGACTCCGCGGGGGCGCGAATCCAGGAGGCGGTCGGCTCGCTCTTCGCCGGCTCGGGCCACCTCTTCAAGGAGGAGGTCATCGCGTCGGGCGTCATCCCGCAGGTCGCGGCGCTGATGGGGCCCTGCGCGGCCGGCACCGCGTACATCCCGGGCCTCGCGGACTTCGTCCCGATGGTCAAGGGGCGGGGCTCCATGGCTCTGGCCGGGCCGCATCTGGTCCGCGCCGCGGTGGGGGAGGACGTCACGCAGGAGGAGCTCGGCGGCTCGCGCGTGCACACGCGCAAGAGCGGCGTGGGCGACCTCGAGGTGGCCGACGATCCCGAGTGCATCGAGAAGATCAAGGCGTACCTCTCGTTCATGCCGCGGCACAACGAGGAGGCGCCTCCGCGGCGGCCGGCTTCCGACCCGATCGACCGGATGGACGACGAGCTGCTCGACGTCCTGCCCGAGTCCAACCGCAAGCCGTACGACATGTACCGCGTGATCGAGCGGATCGTCGACGACGGCGAGTGGTTCGACATGAAGCCCAACTGGGCCAAGACCGTCATCACCTGCTTCGCCCGCTTCGGCGGCCGGCCGGCCGGGATCGTCGCGTCGCAGCCCAAGCAGCTCGGCGGCATCCTCGACAACGACTCCGCCGACAAGGTCGCGCGGTTCGTCAACCTCTGCAACGCCTTCGGCATCCCGCTCGTCTTCCTCATGGACGTGCCGGGCTTCATGGTCGGCACGAAGGTCGAGCAGGGCGGCATCATCCGCCACGGCGCGAAGATGCTCTACGCGGTCGCCAACGCGACCGTCCCGAAGGTGACCGTGGTGCTCCGCAAGGGCTACGGCGCCGGCTACTACGTGATGAACGGCCGCGCCTACGAGCCCGACACGATCGTCGCCTGGCCGTCGGCGGAGATCAGCGTGATGGGCGCCGAGGGCGCGGTCGAGATCGTCTTCCGCAAGCAGGTCGAGGAGGCCGAGGACCCGGCCGCCAAGAAGGCCGAGCTGATCGCCAACTACCGCAAGATCATCGACGTCTACATCGCCGCGGCCAACGACATGATCGACGACGTCATCGACCCCCGCGAGACCCGCCCGACCATCTGCCGCGCCCTCGAGATGACCGAGATCAAGCGCGTCGACCGCCCCTGGAAGCGCAACGGCGTCGTGCCCGTGTGAGCGGTTCGACGCATCGCGTCTGCATCACAACGCAGGATCTCGCCGCTTGTCGACGAAAATGCGTGTCAGAATGCAGACGCGATGTTGATCTCCTTCGCGGTCGAGAACCATCGGTCGATCCGCGACCGGGTTGAGCTGTCGTTCGTCGCCGAGCGCAAGCCGACCGTTGCCGGGCGGGCGGGGTTGCCCGTGCCCGGCTTCGACATGGAGCTGGTGCCGGCACTCGCCCTGCTCGGTGCCAACGGGTCCGGCAAGTCGAACCTCCTCGACGCGATCGAGTACGTCCAGCAGGCGGTGGAGCGGTCGCAGGCCCGATGGCCAGCCGACGGGCCGCCGCCGCGTGAGGCGTTCCAGGGTGCTTCCGCCACGCCGTCGCGCTACGAGCTGTCGTTCACCGCGTTCGACGTCGTGTACGACTACCGCTTCGCCGTCGGCCCGGACGCGATCGTGTGGGAGGCGCTCGACTACGCCCCGCGTGGGCCGAAGTCGTGGGCGAAGCTGTTCGAGCGGCAGACCGATCCGTCAGGTCGCGTCATGATCGACGCCGGCCGGCAGCTGAAGGGGCCGCGCGCGGCGGCAGTGGCGGCGACTCGTCCGAACTCGCTGTTCCTCTCGTCTGCCGCGCAGAACAACCACGAGATCCTGGGTGGGGTGCACCGCGTGATCGTCCGTGGGCTCAAAGCCGGCGCGCCCCACGACCGCGCACGGCGGGGGCAGTACACGCAGGCTCGGTATCTGGGCGGTGACGCTGAGTACCAGCGGCGGCTGAGCGCCTTCGTGGCGAGCGCCGACCTCGGCATCGAGGGAGTCGAGGTGCGCGAGGAGCAGACCGACCTCGACCCTGCGTACCTCAAGCTCGTACCGCCTGGGCCGAACGGCGAGTGGCCGCCCCGCGCTCGCGTGCGGACACGGTTCCGTCACCGAGGCGTGGGCGAGCTGGACCTCTCGCAGCAGTCGGCGGGCACGCGCGCATGGTTCGAGTGGGCCGCCCTTGTCCTCGACAGCCTCGATGGCGGGCTCGTGCTCGGTGCGGACGAGCTGGACGCCCACCTCAACGTGGTGCTCGCTTCGCAGATCGTCACGCTGTTCCAGTCGGCGGAGACGAACACGCGCGGCGCCCAGCTGCTGTTCAACCTCCAGGACCCCGGTGTCATCACGGACGCCGGGCTCGGCCGGGATCAGGTGTGGGTGGTCGAGAAGGACGAGGACGGCGCGACCACCGTCGTTCCGGTCACCGACTACTCGCCCCGCCCCGAGCTCGATGTCGGCCGTCTCTACCGTCATGGACGGGTCGGTGGGCTCCCGGTCGTGGACGAGCCGCTGCTGCACGCCGTCGTCGGTCGCGAAGGCTGACGCGTGGCGCGGCCGCGCGGACGCTCTGCCGGCCGGCGGCCGCTCGGACGTCGCGTGCTGGTTCTCTGCGAGGGCTCGTCGACGGAAGTGGGGTACTTCCGGGCGCTGCGTTCCGAGCTGAGGCTGCCGCGGGCCAGCATCGAGCTCGTCGGCCTCGGCGGCGGCAACCCGCCCGGCGTCGCCATGGCGGCGGTCGCCCATGCCGCGAAGGCTGGTCGCAACCGGCCCGAGGAGCGGTTCGACGAGCTGTGGGCCGTCTGCGACACCGACGACCCACGTAGGTCCGGCGCCGCGGCCGCGCTGGCCCGGATGGTCGACAGCGGGCTCGACGTCGCGCTCTCCCATCCGACGTTCGAGGTCTGGCTGCTGCTGCATCACGGCGACGTTCGCGGAGCGCTCCACTCCGCCGAGGCGAAGCGGCGCGTCGCCGCGCAGGGCGAGACGGCGGTGGCGCACTGGCCGCTGGCTGCCGAGCGCGCGAGCCGGATCCGGATGGAGGCAGTTCCGGCGGTGCAGACGCCACACCCGGTGAAGCTCGTCCTCGCGACGAACCCCTCGACGAACGTGGACGAGCTGGTTCAGCTTCTCGCGGACGAGGCGGCGAAACGCCGCGTGTGAGCCGTTCGACGTTCGTCGACCTGGTGGGAGGGGCACGCCTTAGGACGTGACCTCTTCCATCGATCAGGTGCCGCGCATCGCGCTGCGCGACGACGGCCAGATCCACCAGCTCGGCTTCGGCGTCTTCAAGATCCCGCCCGAGGACACGGTGGAGGCCGTGGTCCGCGCGTTCGACGTCGGCTACCGCCACATCGACACCGCTGCCGCGTACGGCAACGAGGCGCAGGTCGGCCAGGCCTTCCGCGCGTCGGGGCTGCCGCGCGAGGACGTGTTCATCACGACCAAGTGCTTCAACGACCACCACGGCTACGAGCAGGCCAAGCACGCGTTCAAGGAGAGCCTCGACAAGCTCGAGCTCGACTACGTCGACCTGTACCTCATCCACTGGCCGATCCCGTCGCTCGACAAGTACGTCGAGACGTGGAAGGCGTTCGTCGAGCTGCAGAAGGACGGGTTCGTCCGGTCCATCGGCGTCTCGAACTTCCAGCCCGCCCACCTGGACCGGATCGTCGAGGAGACCGGTGTGACGCCGGCGGTCAACCAGATCGAGCTGCACCCGTACCTCCAGCAGCACGGCCTCATCCAGGAGCACGCCGACCGCGGCATCGTGACCGAGGCGTGGAGCCCGCTCGGGCAGGGCACGGTGCTCGAGGACCCGGCGATCGCCGACATCGCCCAGGCGACGGGCAAGACGCCGGGGCAGGTCGTGCTGCGCTGGCACGTCCAGCTCGGCAACGTGGTCTTCCCGAAGTCCGCGACGCCGGAGCGCATCGCGGAGAACTTCGACATCTGGGACTTCCACCTGACGGACGCCCAGATGGAGGCGATCCGCGCCGTCGACAAGGGCGAGCGCATCGGGCCGGATCCCGACACGTTCGCCGCGGGCGCCCGCTAGGCGGTCGGAGCCGGGCCCTCGTCCGGCGCCTGATCCTCCTCGGGATCGGGCGCCTCGGGCGTCCCCTCGCTGAGCGCGCGCCGCTTGGGCAGCCGCTTGGCGAGGGCCTCGCGGCGCTCGCGCAGCTCCTTGCCCGCCGGCCCGACGACCTTGCGGGCCGGGCCGGGGAGCTCGGGCCAGCGGTCGCGGAGCGTCTGGAGCGCCTCGTCGACCTCGGCGAGCCGCTCCTCCGCGACGCCCACCTCCTGCGGCTGCACGTCGAGCGCCTCGGCGGCGGCGTCGAGAGCGAGTCCGGCGTCGGCGAGGGTGCGCAGGGCGGCGTCCATGTCGGCGGTGAGCCTAGCCGCGACCGCCCGCGTAGAGCGCGTCGATCGCGTCGGCGTGGCGCGCCGCGACGACGTTGCGCTTGACCTTCTGCGTCGGCGTCAGCTCGCCGGCCTCCTCGGTCAGGTCGCCGGGGAGGACGACGAACTTCTTGATCGCCTCCGCGTGCGAGACGAGCTCGTTCGCCCGGTCGACGGCGCGCTGAAGCCGCGCGTCCACGTCGGGCTCGGTCGCCGCGACCTCGGGGTCGACGGTGAAGAGGCACCCGACGAACGGCCGCCCGTCGCCGACGACGACCGCCTGCGAGACGAGCGGGTCGGTGCGGAGCCGGTCCTCGAGCTGCGCGGGGGAGACGTTCTTGCCGGCCGCGGTGATGATGATGTCCTTCTCGCGCCCGGTGATCGTGAGGAACCCGTCGGCGTCGAGCGAGCCGAGGTCGCCGGTGCGCAGCCAGCCGTCGTCGGTGAGCGCGTCCGCGGTCGCCGCCGCGTTGCCGAAGTAGCCGCGGAAGACGTTCGGCCCGGTGACCTCGATCCGGCCCTCGTCGTCGACCCGCACCGCGGTCCCCGGAACCGGCCGGCCGACGGTGCCCAGCCGCGCCTCGCCGGGCCGGTTGATCGTCGCGCAGATCGCCTCGGACAGCCCGTAGGCCTCCATCATCTTCAGCCCTGCGCCGACGAAGACGCGGCCGAGCTCGTCGCCCAGCGGCCCGCCCGCGCTCACCACGTGCGACACGCGGCCGCCCAGCGCCGCGCGGATCCGCGCGTAGACGAGCCGGTCGAACAGCGCGTGCCGTGCTCGGAGGCCGAGCGGCGTGGGGGCACCGCTCTCGCGCACCCGCGTCCACGCGACGGACGTCCGCTCCGCCGCGTCGAACAGCTGCGCGAACCGGTCGCCCTTCGCCGCCGCCGACCGCCGCGCCTCGGCGATGAGCTTCTCGAACACCCGCGGCACCGCGAAGAAGAACGTCGGCCGCTGTGCCGCCAGCGCGTCGGGCAGCTGCTTCGGATCGGCCACGTGCGCGACCGCGATCCGGTAGCGCAGGCATGCGACCTGCGCGATCCGCGCGAAGACGTGCGCCAGCGGGAGGAAGAGGACCGTGCTCGAGTCGGGCTGGTCGAACGCCTCGCGCAGCGCGAGGTACAGCTCGTCGGCGTTCGTCACGAACGCGCGGTGGGTCAGCTCGCAGCCCTTCGGCCGGCCGGTCGTCCCCGAGGTGTAGATGATCGTCGCCAGCGCGTCCGGCTCGACAGCTTCCACGCGCGCGCGCAGCGCAGCCGCCTCCGCATCGGTCGCGTCCGGCAGCATCTCCAGCTCGCCCGCCTCGACGCACAGCACGGTCCCGGGCCGCTCGCCGTCCGGCAGCGCCTCCATCACCTCGCGCTGCCCGGCGGTCTCCACCACGGCCGCGACCGCACCGCTGTCGGATGCGATCCACGCGACCTGCTCGGCGCTCGACGTCTCGTAGATCGGCACGGTCACCGCGCCGGCGGTCCAGATCGCGTAGTCGGTGAGCGTCCACTCCAGCCGCGTACGGCTCATGAGCAGGACCCGGTCGCCCGGCTCGACGCCCGCGCGCACGAGCGCCGCGGCGATCGCCCGCACCCGCGCCGCGACCTCGGTCGCCGTGACGCGCGTGCCGGCGAGCGGATCTGTGTACAGGACGGCGGCGGGCGTCTCCCGCGCGGCGGCAGCGATGTCGAGGGCGGCGCTGCCCGTCACCTCGCGCGCAGCGCGCGCGGGCTCCGTGACGGTGTGGGACATCGGTCCAACGTAGAGCGGGCGGATCGGCCGTTCCGTGGCGTGTCTCCGAAGGCCGCTCTCGCGTGCGCGCCCCTCCATCTCTAGAGTGCGAAGTGGCACGTCCCACTTCCTGCTTGGAGGGCACTCGCGCGTGAGCCTCGAGGATCCCGTCGTCATCACCTGCTCCATCTCCGGATCGCTCGCCAACCGCGAGCAGTGCCCGGCGATCCCGTACACGCCGGCCGAGTACGCGGCCGAGGCGCGGCGGATCGTCGACGAGGGCGGGGTGATGATCCACATCCACGCGCGCACGCCGGACGGCGCGCCGTCCTACGAGATCGAGGACTTCCAGGCGATCAGCGACGCGATCCGCGGCGAGGTCGGCGACGACGTGATCATGAACTTCTCGACCGGCGCGATGGGCGTCAGCGTCGAGCGGCGGATCGCGTACCTGCGCGCGGTGCGGCCCGAGGTCGCCGCGCTGAACATGGGCTCGATGAACTACGCGAAGTACTCGGGGCGGCGCAAGGAGTTCGTGTTCGACGCGATCTTCGCCAACCCGTTCAGCGAGATCATCGAGTTCCTGACGGTGATGAACGAGCTGGGCATCAAGCCCGAGCACGAGTGCTTCGACATCGGCCACGTCGGCTCGCTCGCGCCGCTGCTCGACATGGGGATCCTGAAGGCGCCGCTGCACATCGACTGCGTCATGGGCGTCACCGGCGGCATCCCGCCGACGCCGTTCAACCTCGCCGCGATGGCCGAGAACGTGCGGGCGCTCGGCGTCGGCGCGCACTGGGGCGTCATCGGGATCGGCCGCGTGCAGTGGCAGCTCGTGGCGAGCGCGCTGACGCTCGGCGGGTCGATCCGCGTGGGGTTGGAGGACAACTTCTACCTGCCGGACGGCACGATGGCGTCGTCGAACGGCGACCTGATCGCCAAGGCGCGGGAGCTGGTGGAGACCACCGGCCGGCGGCCCGCGACGGTCTCCGAGGCGCGCGCGCTCCTCGGCGTGCCGCAGCGCGGGGCGGTCGCGGCATGACCCTCCCGCTGGAGGGCGTCCGCGTCCTCGACCTCTCCCGCCTGCTGCCCGGCGGGTTCTGCTCGCTGCTCATGTCGGACTTCGGCGCCGACGTGCTCAAGGTCGAGGACACGGGGATGGGCGACTACGTGCGCTGGTCGCCGCCGGTGTACGAGGGGGCCGAGCAGTCCGCCGGCGGCGCGCTCTTCCTCGCGCTCAACCGGGGCAAGAGGTCGATCCGGATCAACCTCAAGACCGACGAGGGCCGCGAGGTGCTGCTGCGGCTCGTGCGCGACGCCGACGTGCTGCTGGAGAGCTTCCGCCCCGGCGTGCTCGACCGGCTGGGCGTCGGCTACGAGCGGCTCAAGCAGGAGAACCCGGGGCTCGTGTACTGCGCGATCACCGGCTACGGGCAGGACGGCCCGTTCCGCGACCGCGCCGGTCACGACATGAACTACCTCTCGCGCGTGGGCGTGCTGGGGCTGAGCGGCGAGCCCGGCGGTGCGCCCGTCTCTGCCGCCGGCCAGATCGCCGATCTCGGCGGCGGCGCGCTGATGGCCGCGTTCGGGATCCTCGCCGCGCTGCGCGAGCGCGACCGGTCCGGCGAGGGGCAGATCGTCGACATCTCGATGGCCGACGGCGCGCTCTCGTGGATGGCGATGACCGCGGGCGCGTACTTCGCCGACGGGCGGGTGCCGAAGCGGGGCGAGGAGCCCTTGAACGGCGGCCTGGTCTGCTACCGGCCGTACCGCACGAAGGACGGCAAGCACGTCACGATCGGCGCGCTGGAGCCGAAGTTCTGGCAGGCGTTCTGCCGCGGCGCCGGCCGCGAGGACCTGCTCGACAAGGCGTTCGAGCGGCCGGGCTCCGAGGCCCATGCGCAGGTGGAGGAGCTCTTCGCGAGCCGCACCCGCGACGAGTGGGCGGCGTTCGGGGACGAGCACGACTGCTGCCTGGAGCCGGTGCTCGACCTCGACGAGGCGCTGGAGTCCGAGCTGGTGCAGGCGCGCGGGATGGTCGCCGAGCTCGACCAGCCCGGCGTCGAGCGGCCCGTCAAGCTCCTCGGCGTGCCCGTGAAGCTGAGCCGCACCCCCGGCGACCCCAACCGGCGCCCCGGCCCGGGCCTCGGCGAGCACACCGACGCGGTGCTGCTGGACGCCGGCTACACCGAGACCGAGATCGCCGCGCTGAAGGACGCCGGCGCGGTCGCCGGCCCTGCCCAGTCGCCCCAGGGATCCTTCCTGGCGTGAACCAGGACGGCCTCCTCAAGATGGCGGAGCTCTCCGAGCGCTCCGGCGTCAGCCCCGCGACGATCAAGCACTACCTGCGCGAGGGGCTGCTCGGGGGCGAGGAGCAGATCGTCAAGACGTCGCGCAACATGGCCTGGTACCGGCCCGAGCTGGTCGACCGGCTCAAGCTGATCAAGCGGCTGCAGGAGGAGGAGTACCTGCCGCTCAAGGTCATCCGCGAGCGGCTGGACGAGGACCGGCTGCTCGACGCGGCGATGCGGGCGCGGCGCGCGGAGGCCGGCGCCCGCGTCCCGCGTGCGGAGCTGGCCGAGCGGCTGCCCGGGGAGGTGCTCGACAAGCTCGCCGAGCTGGGCGTCCTCACCCCCGACGCGGACGGCACGTACGACCCCGAGGACGTCCGCATCGCCGACGCGTTCGTCCGCTTCCGCGCGGGCGGCTACGACGAGGACCTCGGCTTCACCGTGTACGACACCCTCCGCTACCAGCGGGCCCTCGCGCCGCTGGTGGAGGAGGAGGTCGGCGTCCTGCTGGAGAACCTCCGCGGCGAGGAGCGGGCGGCGGAGATCATCGCCTCCGGCGCCGAGCCGCTGCGCGAGCTGATCGGCGCGATGCACTCCAAGATGCTCCTCGCCGCGCTCCAGCGCCGCCGCGACGCGTAGGCAGGCGGGGCGCCCGGGTTCGATCTCCCGGGAAGCTGCCGAACGCTGGCTCCGGACACACGCGCGGGCGTAGGGTGGCCCATGGCCGCCGTCGAGCACGCCCCGCCGCGCCCGGATCCGTTCGCGATCCCGCCCACCGACCTCGTCCTGCTGATCCGCCACCGGCCGGTGCTGATGCTCGATCCGCAGTGCGACTTCACCGTGCTCGCGGCCGAGGCGGCGACGGACAACCCGGGCAGCGTCCTGATGCGCCGGCGCGGCGAGACGATCGCGGCCGCCGGGGGCACGCCGCCGCTCCACCTCCACACGCTCGCGCAGTACCCCGACGAGCGCGACGCGCGGCCGACCGACCACCTCGCGTTCCCGCCCGACCTCACCGGCGAGTCGCGGCAGCTCGAGCGCGAGGACGCGACGCGCGGCCGGCTGTACGGGCGCGTCGTCCGCGGCGGCGAGCGGATCTGGCTCCAGTACTGGTGGTTCCTGCTCGACAACCCCAAGCACCTGCTCGGCTTCGGCCGCCACCAGGGCGACTGGGAGATGGTGCAGATCGGCCTGAGCGCGGGCACGCAGCTGCCCGAGGTGCTCACCTACGCACAGCACAACCACGGCGAGGCGCGCGCGTGGGAGGACGCCGAGCACTTCGAGCACGACCCGGACCGGCCGCTCGTCTACGTCGCGACGCTCTCGCACGCGTCGTACTTCACGGCCGCGACGCACCCGTACTTCCCCGGCGTCGACGACACGCGCGACGACGGCCCGCGCCTCGTCGACCTGCCGGTCGTCCCGTTCGGGCCGTGGGTCGAGTGGTGCGGGCGCTGGGGGGCGACGCACCACCGGTGGAAGCTGCGCGGGACGAGCCCGCCGTCGCCAGCGCGGCAGGGCGTCAAGTGGAAGGACCCGGCGGCGTGGCACGCGCGCAGCGCGCTGCGCAAGCCGCACCGGCTCTTCGGGCGGCTCGTCCACGCGCTCGGCGACCGGACGTACCCGTGCGCGCCGCACGTCACCGCCGACCCGCCCGACGAGGAGGGGCGTGTGCGCGTCCACTGGAGGAAGGCGGCCAAGCGCGGCGGCAAGCACCTGATGCTCTCGCTCGACGACGGGGAGCACGTGCTCGCAAGCCGTGTCGTGGTCGACCCGCCGGCCACCGGCAGCGCCCTCCTGCGCGTGCCCGAGGGATGCACCGCGACGACGGCGCGGGCGAGCGTCTTCAACACGCTGCGCCAGCGCAGCGAGGCGGTGGAGGCGGAGGTGCCGCCGCCGGCCTAGCCGTCGGCCGCGGCGGCGGCGCGGGCGCCCGCGAACTCCGCGGCGGTGAGCGCGAAGACGTTGTGGGTCGCGCGGTGGACGTACCGCTCGCCGACGAGCGTCATGCCGAGCCGCTCGGCCAGCCGCCGCGAGGCGTGGTTCTCGGGGATGATCGTCGCGAGCACCTCGTCCAGGCCGAGCGTGCCGAACGCGACCTCCAGCCACGCCTCGGCGGCCTCGCGGGCGTAGCCGCGGCCCCAGCGCGAGGGGTGGAAGGACCAGCCGATCTCGACCTCCGGTCCGCGGTGCTCGAGCAGCTGGAGGCCGACCTCGCCGATCAGCTCACCGGTCTCGCGCTCCTCGACCACCCACAGCGAGAACCCGTGTGCCTCCTGGTGCTCGGTCGCCTTGGCGATCAGCGCGCGCGTGTCGTCGACCGACGCGTGCGTGCCGCCGGTGTACCGGCCGACCTCGTCCAGCGCGAACATGGGGAACATCCGCTCGGCGTCCTCGGGGAGGAACGGGCGCATGCGCAGGCGGGCGGTGTCGAGCGGCGGCTGCATGGAGTCGGGCCACGCAGTATGGCCCGGGGGTACGAAGCGCGGCGCCGCCGCCGTGGGTACCGTCCCCGCCCTATGGCCGCCGACTCCTTCCTCGAGCGTCGCTTCCGCCTGTCCGAACGCGGGACCTCGGTCCGCGTCGAGGCGCTGGGCGGGCTCACGACCTTCCTGACGATGGCGTACATCGTCTTCGTCAACCCCGCGATCCTCTCCGCCGCCGGCATGCCGTTCGGCGCCGTCGCCGTCGCCACCGCGCTCGCCGCGGCGGTCGCGTCGATCGCGATGGGGCTCTACGCCAACGTCCCGTTCGCGCTCGCGTCGGGCCTCGGCATCAACGCGCTCGTCGCATTCGACCTGATCCTCGGGCAGGACATCCCGTGGCAGGTCGGCATGGCGTGCGTGATCATCGAGGGCGTCATCGCGGTGATCCTCGTCCTCGCCGGGCTGCGCGAGGCGGTCGTCCGCGCGGTGCCGATGTCGCTGAAGCTGTCGATCGGCGTCGGCATCGGCCTGTTCATCACGTTCGTCGGCCTGCGCGAGGGCGGCATCGTCGTCAACGACCCGGCCACGAGCGTCACGCTCGCCGACCTCACCGCCGGCCCGCCGCTCATCGCGCTGGCCGGTGTGGCGGTCGCGCTCGGCCTCTCCGCGCGCGGCGTCCGCGGGGCGATCCTCATCGGGATCTTCACGAGCACGATCCTCGGGCTGATCTTCGGCGTGCTGAACACGCCGGACGCGATCCTCGACATCCCCGGCGGCGACGAGCTGACGACGATCGGCGAGCCGCTCCAGTGGGACTACCTGGGCGACGCGTTCAGCTGGGCGCTCGTGCCGATCATCTTCGCGCTCTTCATGACCGACTTCTTCGACACGGTCGGCACCGCGGTCGCGGTCGGCGAGCAGGGCGGGCTGAACGACGAGAACGGCGAGCTGCCGGAGATGCGCAAGGTGCTCCTCGTCGACAGCGCGAGCGCTGCCGGCGGCGGCATCTTCGGCGTCTCGTCGGTGACGACCTACGTCGAGTCCGGCGCGGGCGTCGGCGAGGGCGCGCGGACCGGCCTGGCCGCCGTCTTCACCGGCCTCTTCTTCGCGCTGACCGTCTTCGCGGTGCCGCTGGTGGAGACCGTCGGCCAGGGCGTCCAGTACGGCGCCGAGGACAACTTCATCCACCCGGCGATCGCGCCCGCGCTGATCATGGTCGGCGCGCTGATGATCCGGCTCGTCGCGGGGATCGACTGGGCCAAGCCGGAGGAGGCGATCCCGGCGTTCCTCATCATCGCCGGCGTCCCGCTCACGTTCTCGATCGCCGCGGGCATCGGCCTGGGGATCATCGGCTACGTCGTCGTGATGGCGTCGCTCGGCCGGGCGCGCGAGGTCCACCCGCTGATGTGGGTCCTCGTCCCGCTCTTCCTGGCCTTCTTCGCCGACGACTGGCTCAGCGCGAACGTCTTCTAGACCGGATAGCGCCAGTCGTCGCTCATGTCTGGCTGAGCGCCAACGTGTTCTAGTCGCGCCGGCGGGGAAGGGAGACGGCCGTGTCCCTTCTCCGCCGCCGGCCGCTCCTCCTCGCCGTGCCCCTGCTGCTCGTCGTCGCGGTGGGGGCGTGGTTGCTGCTCGGCGGCGAGGGCGATCCGTACGACCCGGTGCGCGAGCTGGACGCGGTCGACTCCGTGGACGACTGGTTCGACGGGGACGGGACCACCGTCCGGCTTCGCGACGGGAGCGGGACCGAGGACGTGCTCACGGTCATCGGCGCGCTGCCCGACGACGGACGCGGCGCGCTGCTCCGGCTTGGTGCGGCAAGCCTCGACCTGCGCGAGGACCGGCGCGGCGCGCGCCAGGCGGCGCCCGCGCTCGTGGAGGCCGCGCGCCTGAACACGCGGATCGACATCGACCTGGGGTCCGGCCAGGGGGAGCTGGAGGCGTGGGTGACGCGGAGCGCCGAGGCGGTGCCGGTGGCCAAGGCGATCGCCGCGTCGAAGCTCGGGCCCGACCAGGGCGTGGGGACCTTCGCGGTCAAGGTGGAGCGGCCGACCAACCGGTACGGCGAGACGGCGGTCGGGCTCGACCTCCCGGCGTCCACCGGCCTCGTGGGCGCGGCCCTGACGGCGGCGGGGGAGCTGGCCGAGCGCGGCGTGACGGTGGCGTCGGCGGGCGATCGGCTCGAGCTGCGCGTGCGCGCCGAGGACCAGGCGGAGGCGGGGCCGGCGTTCCGGGAGGCGAGCGCGGCGCTGGACGCGCTCGGGCCGGCGGAGCGCAAGGAGGTGGACCTGGTCGTCGACACCCCTGACGAGCGCGGCGGGCCGTGGTCGACGGTGGAGGTGCTGCGGGGCGCGCCGGGGTCGTCACCCGACCGCGCGGTCGCGCTGCTGGCCCGGCTGGGGACCACGCAGGCGTTCGCGCGGACCGACCTCGCGCACGTTCGGGCCGAGCTGCAGGGCCCGTTCGGGACGCTCGCGGCGGCGCAGGCGGCTCGCGCGGCCGGGGCGCGGCGCGTCGAGG
>DATMVO010000531.1:0-4431 GCA_035563115.1 Solirubrobacteraceae bacterium | reverse complement strand
CACACGCGGCAGGTGGCGGAGCTGGCGGGCGCGGTGGCCGAGCGGCTCGGGCTCCCCGCCGACCGGGTGCGGGACGTGCGGTCCGCCGCCGAGCTGCACGACGTGGGCAAGGTCGCGGTCCCCGACGACATCCTCGAGAAGCCGGGCGCGCTGGACGCGCACGAGTGGGCGTTCATGCGCCGCCACACGCTCATCGGCGCGCGGATCGTCGGCGCGGCTCCCGCCCTGGATCGCGTGGCCCCGCTGGTGCGCGCGTCGCACGAGCGGTGGGACGGGAGCGGGTACCCGGACGGTCTGGCGGGCCCCGCGATCCCCCTCGGCGCGCGGATCGTCGCGGTCTGCGACGCGTTCGACGCGATGACGACCGACCGGCCGTACGCCCCAGGCGTCGCGCCGTCGGCCGCGCTGATGGAGCTGCGCCGCTGCGCCGGGACCCAGTTCGACCCGGCGGTCGTCGACGCGTTCTGCTCGGTGTGGCTGACTCAGGCGGGCGTCTTGGCCAGCGGCCCGCCGGCGGTGGCTTCGGTCGCCGTCTGATCGCGGCGCCGGCGACCGGGCGTGCGGCCGGCCGCGGCCATCCAGGAGCCGAGGAGGATGAGGACGAGGCCGGCGGCGGTGCCGAGCGTGAACGCCTCGTCCATGAACGCGACGCCGTAGAAGACGGAGAAGCCGGGCGCGATGTAGGCGACGACCGCGCTGCGCGTCGGGCCGACCTGCGCGTTGAGCATGTAGAAGACGAGGAACGCCGCGCCGGTGCCGCCCGCGCCGAGGAGGACCAGCGCGGCGATCGTGCCGGCGTTCGGCGTCTCCGTCGGCGCCCCGAACGGGACGGTCGGGAGCATGATGAGCGCGCTGAGGCCGATGATCGTCCCCGCGACGCCGACCGGCGGGACGTCCGCGCACTTGGCCTTCGCGACGAACCCGGCGATCGCGTACCCCAGGCCGGCGAGCAGGATCCCGGCGCCGCCGAGCAGCGCGTCGTCGTCGCCGTGGAGGTCGACGCCGAACAGCAGCCCGACGCCCACGATCCCCAGCGCCACGCCCGCCAGGCCCGCGCCCTGCATCCGCTCGGTGCGGACGACGGTGAGCGCGATCAGCGCCGCCCAGATCGGCGCGCTCGCCACGAGGATCCCCGCCAGCGAGCTCGGCACGTGGTGCTCGCCCCACGTGATCAGCAGGAACGGCCCGACGATCTGCGCCACCGAGATCAGCGCCAGCCACCCGAACCGCCGCCTCACCGCCGGCAGCGCCCCGGTCCGCAGGAGCACGGGCCACAGCACCGCCGCGCCCAGCAGCGTCCGCGCGAACACGATGAACGTGTCGCTCAGCCCACCGTCGATCGCCACCTTGATCAGCGCATACGACGCACCCCACAGGGCGGCCAGCGCCCCCATCAGCACCCAGTCCCTCTTCGTCACGGTGGAAGGACTGTTCCACCCGGCGCCTCCACGAGCCACAGCGATCCGGCATGGCTCCCATCAGCCCCGCTTGCAGGTCCGGACGTGCGACGCGAACACAACGTAGACGTAGTACAACGTGTAAGTTATGCTTGGTGGGGGTGGCGTGGGAGATCGAGCTCACCGACGAAGCGCAAGTGTGGATCGAGTCGCTCTCCGACAGCGAGTTCGCGGCGATGGCTGCCGCGATCGACCGGCTCGAGCTGCACGGGCCTTCGCTGGGGCGTCCGACCGTCGACACGATCTCGGGTTCTCGGCACCACAACATGAAGGAGCTGCGTTCTCACGGCGGGAACCTGCGGATGCTGTTCGCGTTCGACCCGCGACGTACCGCGATCGTCCTGCTCGGCGGCGACAAGACCGGCGACTGGAAGGGCTGGTACGACCGCAACATCCCGAGGGCCGATGCCCTGTACGACGAACATCTGGCGGATCTTCGCGAGCACGACCCGCCATCAAGGTAAGAGTGCTCCGCCCTAGGTCGGGCGGAGAAAGATGGGCCTTAGCGGCCTGAGGTGCATGGCCATGAACCGCCAGAAGTGGAGCGATGTTCGCGCCGGGCGTTCGACCCCGGAGGTCGAGCGTCAGATCGCGATCGAGAACCTGAAGCTGCGTCTCGCCGAGGTGCGTGCGCAGCGTGGCCGGCCGCAGCGGGAGGTCGCCGCTGCGCTCGACACGACGCAGGCGAACATCTCGCGGATCGAGCACGAGCCGGACCCACGGCTGTCCACGCTCTCGAAGTACGTCGCCGGCCTGGGCGGCGAGTTGCACGTCACGGCGACGTTCCCGGGAAGCGACGAGCCGGTGTCGCTCACCGAGCTGGCCCAGGAGAGCAGGCGCGAGAGCACCTGACGCACCCTCCGCGGCCGTCAGCGGGGGAGGCCGCAGGACTCCTGCGCGACGGCGCGGGTGAAGGCGAGGAGGCGGGAGAGGGCGGGGTCGCGGGCGGCTGAGGCGTCGGCGAAGCGGGCTTCGCCCTTGTCGTTGAAGACGCGGAAGGTGAGCTGGGCGCCGGACGGGGTGGGGAGCGTGAGCTTGCGGTCGAGGAGGGGCTCGAGGTCGCGGGCGAGCTCACGGGCGCGGAGGAGCTTGTCGTTGGCGAACGGGCGCTCGGTGCCGTTGCACGTGACGGTGTTGCCGTCGCCGACGACGAGGTCGAGCTGCGCGCCGGGTATGTCGCCGCCGCGCTCGACGACGAAGAGGTCGGCGGACGGCGTGCCGCACGCCGCGGCGAGCAGCGCGGCGACGAGGACGAACGCGGAGGCGGCGCCGCGGATCACGCGAAGACCACCGCGCCGCCGCGGCGGGGGTCGCCCGCGCCGGTGACGGCGCCGGAGCGCACGTCGCGCTCGACGGCCTGGACGCCGCCGAAGAAGATGTTTCGGTCGCGGAACCCGACGATCTCGGAGCGGCCGGCCGCGCGCAGCTCGTCCACCGGCACGCCCGGCTCGGCGTACACGACGCCGTCCTCGAAGTGCGCGCGCGGCGCGACGACCGCCTCCTCCGCGGCCATCCCGTGGTCCACCACACCCACGATCGCCTGGAGGATCGCGGAGCGGATCCGGTTCGACCCCGCCGACCCCAGCGCCAGCTCCACCTCGCCGTCGCGCAGCACCACGGTCGGCGCCATCATCGACGGCATCCGCGTCCCCGGCGCGGCGCGGTGGAACCCGAGCGGCGAGAGATCCTCCTCGCCCATGATGTTGTTGAGGTGGACGCCCGTCCCCGGCACGACGACGCCCGCACCCTCGCCGTTCGTGCACGTCACCGACGCCGCCCGGCCGTCCGCGTCGAGCACCGCGATGTGCGTTGTCGACCCCAGCCGCGACGAGACGAACCGCGCCGCGAAGGCCGGGTCCGCCAGCCCGGTCGTGAACTCGGGCGTCCGCTCGCCCTGCGCGGCCTCCATCGCGTCGACCACGGCCACGAGGGACGGCGGCGACGGCGCGCGTTCGAGCTCCGCCAGCGCGAGCCCCAGCAGCACCCCGCCCGCGTTCGGCGGCGGGTTGGTCCGGACGCTCCGCCCCCGGTACGTCACCGCCAGCGGCTCGCGCGCGACCGGCGCGTACGTCCGCAGATCCTCCATCGTCAGCGTCCCGCCGCGCTCGGACACCCCGTCGTGGAGCATCCGCGCGACCGCGCCCGTGTAGAACGGCGCCGCGCCGTCCTCGCCGAGCAGCTCGATCGCGTCCGCGAGGTCCTCGCTGCGGAAGACGTCGCCCTCGCGCAGCACGTGCCCCTCCGGGGCGAAGAGCGCGCGGGACTCGTCCGTCGTCACGAGGATCCCCGCGAGCAGGTCGAAGATCCACGCCTGCGCGCGGTTCACCGGCACCCCGGCCCGCGCCAGCTCCGCCGCCGGGGCCGCCAACGCCGACAACGGCACCGTCCCCCACCGCCGCGCCGCCTCCGCGATCCCCGCCGGCACGCCCGGCACCCCGACCGCCGCCGGCCCGACGTGGAACGTCTGCAGCGCGTCACCGAAGTCGACCTCGACCGAGAGCAGCTCCCCCCGCTCGCCCGGGTCCGAGCCCTTCCCCGGCGCGGACACGAAGAAGTCGAGCAGCACCGGCTCCTCCCCCGCCCCCGCGACCAGCAGGTACCCGCCCGCGCCTGGCCCGGTCAAGAGCGGCTCGCACACCCACGACGTCAGCATCGCGGCGAGCGCCGCGTCCACCGCGTTCCCACCGGAACGCAGCACCTTCGCGCCCGCCTCCGCGGTCAGCGGATGGCCTGCGGCGACGACTCCCCGGGACCCCATTGTGCCCATTCTCCCCCAGAACGCGCGGAGGGCGGGACCAGGCCCGCCCTCCAGACATCTGCGCTCAGCGTGAAGGACCTACCTGCGCGGCAGGAACTCGGGCACGTCGAGCTCGAGATCGCGCGTGCGCGTCGTGGTCGCCGGCGGGGTGCGCCGCTGGACGCGCGGCTCGCCCGGCGGGTCCTCGTAGACGCGGCGCGCCGGCTGCTGCGTCCA
>DATMVO010000530.1:0-3785 GCA_035563115.1 Solirubrobacteraceae bacterium | reverse complement strand
TCGCCGGGCGCGCGCGCCGCCGCGCGGTCCGCCGCCTCGGCCGCCAGGTCGATCGCGCGCATGTCCGCGTAGATCCGCGAGGCGTACCGGTGCGGCGCCGGACGGTCGGGCTCCGCGCGCGCCCAGTCGCGCACGCTCCGGCCCGCCGCCTCCAGGTTCCCCGCCTGCCAGAACGAGAGCGTCAGCAGCCGCAGCACGACCGGGTCGGCCGGCGCGGCGTCGCGCGCGTAGATCAGCCGCTTGGCGGCGATGTCGAAGTCGCCCTCGGCCAGCGCGTGCTGCGCGGCGGTGACGAACCGCTGGACGCGCTCGGCGCCCGGGTCGGGCTTGGAGAAGTCGACGAACTGGAGCGAACCGGCGGGCACGGTGCGCACGCCGACGCCGAACTTCGCGCGCGCCCACTGCTGGACGTCGTCGCCCTCGCCGGTGAAGTAGATGCCCTCGACCGTCCCGACGCCCCACTCGGGGTACGAGAGGCAGCGCGCGTACTTGTGGACGACCGAGTGGTCGGGGACCTGCGCGCCGAACGGGTCGTGCTTCTTCTTCTCGGAGTCGTAGGCGCGGCGCGCCTGCTCCTCCTCGTACGCCCGGCGGCCGGCCTCGGCGCGGGCCTCACGCGCGGCGGCCGCGCTCGCGCGCACGGCGTTCTTGGAGACCTTGCCTCCACGCGAGCCCTCCGCGAGCGACTCGAGCTGGTCGGCCGCCTCGTTGATCGCCTTCAGATGCCGCTCGTGCTCGATCTGCTTGCCGGGCGGAGCGATGTCCGGATGCCACCGCTTGGCCATCCGCCGGCGGGCCTGCTGGACGGCGCGCTTGTCGAACGGCGGCTCCAGCTCCAGGAGCAGCAGCGACTGTTCGAGATCCAGCACCTGGGCCATCCAGACAGCGTAGCCCTGGAGCACCTCTTGGAGAGCCCGAAAAACCCTCGTAGAATCGGAGGGAATGTCTTCGCAGTACGTCTACCAGATGAACCGCGTGTCGAAGCGGTACCCGCCCGACAAGACGGTCTTCGACGACCTGACCCTCGCGTTCTACCCCGGCGCCAAGATCGGCGTCCTCGGCTACAACGGCGCGGGCAAGTCGACGCTGCTGAAGATCATGGCCGGGCGCGACGAGGAGTACCGCGGCGAGGCCATGCTCGGGACCAACCGCACCGTCGGCTACCTCGAGCAGGAGCCCCAGCTCGACGAGTCCAAGACCGTCAAGGAGAACGTCGAGGACGGCGTCCGGGAGATCAAGAACCTGCTGGACCGGTTCAACGAGCTCTCGATGAACTACTCCGACGAGACCGCCGACGAGATGGCGAAGATCCAGGATCAGATCGAGGCGGCCGACGCCTGGAACCTGGACACGCAGCTCGAGTACGCGATGGACGCGCTCCGGTGCCCGCCGCCGGACGCCGACGTCTCGAAGCTCTCCGGTGGTGAGCGGCGCCGTGTCGCGATGTGCCGGTTGCTGCTCTCGTCGCCGGACCTGCTCCTTCTCGACGAGCCGACCAACCACCTCGACGCCGACTCGGTCTCGTGGCTCGAGCGCTACCTCGCCGAGTACGAGGGCGCCGTCGTGGCGGTCACCCATGACCGGTACTTCCTCGACAACGTCGCGGGCTGGATCCTGGAGCTCGACCGCGGCAAGGGCATCCCGTTCGAGGGCAACTACTCCACGTGGCTCGCGGCCAAGGCCAAGCGCGTCGCGATGCAGGAGCGCAAGGACGCCGCGCGCGAGCGTGTGCTCTCCGCCGAGCTCGAGTGGGTGCGGACCAACCCGAAGGGCCGCCGGACCAAGTCCAAGGCCCGCCTCGCGCGGTACGAGGAGATGGTCAACGAGGAGAAGACCGTTCGCCTCGACGAGGTCCAGATCCACATCCCGCCGGGCCCGCGGCTGGGCTCGAACGTCATCAAGGTCGAGGGGCTGCGCAAGTCCTTCGGCGACCGGATGCTGATCGAGGACCTGTCGTTCGACCTGCCCCGCTCGGGCATCGTCGGCATCATCGGCCCGAACGGCGCCGGCAAGTCGACGCTGTTCAAGATGCTGACGGGCAACGAGCAGCCGGACGCGGGCACGATCGAGGTCGGCGAGTCGGTCCAGTTCGCCTACGTCGACCAGTCGCGCGAGTCGCTCGACCCGGACAAGACGGTCTACGAGGAGATCTCGGGCGGCTACGACTACGTCCAGGTCGGCGACCGCGAGATGAACTCGCGCCAGTACGTGTCGGGCTTCAACTTCAAGAAGACCGATCAGCAGAAGAAGGTCGGCAAGCTCTCCGGCGGTGAGCGCAACCGCGTCCACCTCGCGAAGCTGCTCAAGAGCGGCGGCAACGTGCTGCTCCTCGATGAGCCGACCAACGACCTCGACGTCGACACGCTGCGGGCGCTCGAGACGGCGCTGCTCGACTTCCCGGGTTGCGCGGTGGTCATCTCCCATGACCGGTGGTTCCTGGACCGCATCTGCACGCACGTGCTCGCGTTCGAGGGCGACTCGCAGGTCGAGTGGTTCGAGGGCAACTTCGAGGCGTACGAGGAGTACCGCCGCGAGCGCCTGGGCGCCGAGGCGGACCGGCCGCACCGCATCTCGTACAAGAAGCTGACGCGGACCTGAGGTCGTCGAGGGGGAGCTGGCGCGGGCGCGCGCCGGACGCCGGGTAGGGCCATGCGCAATGGCCCTCCCGGATCCCTCCTCTGACACCACCGTCCTCGTCACCGGCGCCTCGTCCGGGATCGGCGAGGCCGTCGCCCGCGAGCTGGCGCGCCGCGGGTACCACCTGACCCTCACCGCGAGGCGCGAGTCGCGGCTGGCCGACCTGGCCGGCGAGCTGACCGCCGACCACGGCGTCGACGTCGAGGTGCTGCCGGCCGACCTGAGCCGCGAGCGCTCGCGGTCGACGCTGCTGAAGAAGGTGCGGGGCGGCGACCGCGCGGTCGTGGGCCTGTGCAACGTCGCGGGCAACGGCGCGCTGGGGAAGGTGACCGAGCACGAGCTGGCCGACGAGCAGCTCGTCTTCGACGTCAACGCCGCGGCGCTCTTCCAGATCACGAACGTGCTCGTGCGCGACATGGTCGAGCGGGGCGAGGGCGCGGTCCTTAACACCGGCTCGATCCTCGCCTTCGCGCCGATCCCGCAGAACGCGACGTACGCGGCGACGAAGGCATTCGTCGCGTCGTTCTCCGAGGCGCTGCACGAGGAGCTGTCGGGGACGGGCGTGTCGTGCACGACGCTGTCACCGGGGCCGACGCGCACCCCGATCTTCGACCGCTCGGGCGCCGAGGGTGCGGCCGGGCTCGGGCCGGGCGTCTTCTGGCAGGACGCGGAGGACGTCGCGCGCCCTGCCGTCGACGGGATGGTCGCGGGAAAGCGGACGGTCGTGCCGGGGCTGACGAACAAGCTCGCAGTGCTCGGGCTCTCGCTGACGCCGCGCACGGCGCTGCTGCCGTTCACGAACTTCGCGCAGGGCGAGTCCGTGCGCAGCCTCCTGCTCGGCGACGGCGAAGGGGAGAACGGCGAGAGCTGAGGCGCGCCGGCGCGGGTCCCGGGGCGTCGAGTCCGCTACCGTCGATCCGCGCATGCTTCACGTCGTCCTCCGGTGCGCGCTGGCCGCGGTCCTGGTCCTCGCCGCGGCGTCCAAGCTCGCGCGCCCGCAGGAGTCGTCCGCGGCGCTGCGCGGGCTGGTCTCGTGGCTGCCGCTCCCCGTGCTGGTCGTGGTGGAGCTGGCGCTCGCCGCGGGCGTGGCGCTGGGCGCCGATCTCGCCGCGATGCTCGCCGCGCTCTTCCTGGCGGCCTCCGCCGGC
>DATMVO010000529.1:0-2555 GCA_035563115.1 Solirubrobacteraceae bacterium | reverse complement strand
CGCCGCCGCCCGCGCCGGTCTGCCGCGGCATCGCCGCCGCCACCGCGCGCCGCAGCTGCGCCGTGTTGAAGTCGCGCGCCGTCAGGGTTCCGTCGCGGACGTCGCGCCCGGTGAGGGTCGAGTCCTTCACCTGGCTCCCGGTCACGGTCACGGCGGCGTACGAGGTGCCGCCCAGCGCGACGAAGAGCGCGAGGTAGGCGACGAGGTTCGAGCGGAGGTGCTTCAGCATGGCCGCCACGATGCTCCACCGGCCGGTGCGGCACATCGGGGGCGCCCCTAGTTCGCACCCCGGCCCGGGACCCCGGGGTCCCCGATCCGTCAGCCCGTGAGGTCGACGGCGAACCGGTTGCCGACGAGGTCGCCCGTGCCGCGCAGCCGCAGCACGCGCCCCTTCAGCCCGCGCGCGCCGCCGTCCACGCTGCTCACCTTCGCCGTCCCGGTGTAGCTCAGCGTCGTGCCCTTCACGCGGACCGTCACGGTCCCCGACGCGCGCAGGAAGCCCTTCGAGCCGCGCAGCGCGATCGTCATCCGCGCCGTCCGCTCGCCGGTGATCTTCGCGCGCCCGTCGAGCCGCCCGCTGCCGAGCGGCGCGCCGGAGAACGTGCCGGTCTGCCGCAGCTCGGCCACGCCCCGGTCGAGGAGCTTCGCGGTGCCATGGACGGCGACGCGCGGCGCGCTCACGGCGGGCGCGGCGGCCAGGCCGGCGGAGGCGCCGCCCACGAGCACGGCCGCCAGGAGGGCGGGGCGGTGACGGGTCATGGGGTCCCCGGGCAGAGCAGGTCGTCGGTGAGCAGCGCCGGGACCGCGTCCGCGGGCACCGGGCGGGAGAAGTGGAAGCCCTGGCCGTGGCCCGACCCCATCGCGCGCAGCAGCCGCACCTCCTCCTCGTCCTCGATCCCCTCGATGACGACGCGCAGATCGAGCGTGCGGCCGATCTCGACGATCCCCTGCACGAGCCCGGCGCGCTCGGCGTCGGCGGTGATGCCGGACACGAACGACCGGTCGATCTTGAGGACGTCGACGGGGAAGCGGCGCAGGTACGCCAGGGACGAGTAGCCCGTGCCGAAGTCGTCGAGCGCGAGCGTGACCCCGAGCGCCTTGAGCGCCTGGAGCCGGCGCTGCACGCCGTCGTTGTCGTCGAGCAGGACCGACTCGGTGATCTCGAGCGTCAGCCGCGCGGGCGCCAGGCCCGACTCGGCGAGGATCTCCGCGACCTCGTCGGCGAACCCCGGCTCGTGGAGCTGCGCGGTCGACACGTTGACGTTGACGGACAGGTCGCCCGCGGCGGGCAGCTCGGCGTCCCACGCGGTCAGCTGCGCGCACGCGGTGGCGAGGACCCAGCGGCCGATCGGGACGATCTGCCCGGTCGACTCGGCGAGCGGGACGAACCGCGCGGGCGGGATGTCGCCGCGCGTCGGGTGCGCCCAGCGCAGGAGCGCCTCGACGGCGACGACGCCGCAGGTGGTCAGGTCGACGATCGGCTGGAAGGCGAGCGACAGCTCGCCGGCGCGCAGCGCGCGGTCCAGGTCGGTCGTGAGCTGGAGGCGCTCGTCGAGCTGCTCGCGCATCGCCGGCGCGAACGCGACGACCTGCCCGCGGCCGCGCCGCTTGGCCTCGTAGAGCGCGACGTCCGCGTCGATCCGCGCGGTGGTGGCGTCGGCGGCGCCGGTGAGCGGGGCGACGCCGACGGATGCCGTCGAGGCGATCCGCTGGCCGTCGATCGAGAGCGGCTCGGCGACCGCCGCGGCGATCCGCTCGGCCATCGCGACGACGGCGGCGGGGTCGGCGACGTCCTCCACCAGCACCGCGAACTCGTCGCCGCCCATCCGCGCGGCGGTGTCCTCGGGGCGGATCGTCGCCGCGATCCGCTCGGCCGTGGTGCGGAGCAGCTCGTCGCCGCCCTCGTGGCCGAGCCCGTCGTTGATCGACTTGAAGTCGTCGAGGTCGACGTACACGAGCGCGGCGCGCAGGTCGTGGCGGCGGGCGCGCGCGAGCGCGCGGGCGAGCCGGTCCTCGAACAGCGCGCGGTTCGGCAGGCCGGTGAGGCTGTCGTGGAACGCCTGATGGCGCAGCTGCTCCTGGAGCGCGAGCCGCTCGGAGACGTCGCGCAGGTTGAGCAGGACGCCGCCGATGTCGGGGTCGTCGCGCAGGTCGTCGGCGACCACCTCGATGTCGCGGAACGGCTGGTGGCCGCCGTCGCTCGGCTCGCCGGTCGCGAGGCGGAGCGTCTCGCTCGCCGGCCGCACGCCGCCGCTCGTCACCTGGTGCAGGAGCGCGCCCAGCCGTGCGGCGCCCTCGGCGTGCGCGAGGTCGGTGATCGCGGTGCCGAGCAGCGTCGACGGCTCCCGGTCGAGGAGCGTGCGCGCGGGCTCGGAGATCCAGCGGACGGTGCCGTCCACGTCGGTGATCGCGACGACGTCGGAGGAGTGGCGCACGAGCGCGCGGATCCGCGCCTCGGCCCGCCGCTCGGCCTCCCGCGTGCGGGACGCGAGCGCGGCGGTGCGCTGGATGCGGTGGGCGGCGAGGGCGAGCAGGCCGAGCAGCACGAGGCCGGT
>DATMVO010000528.1:0-5060 GCA_035563115.1 Solirubrobacteraceae bacterium | reverse complement strand
GGCGCGGGCGCGGCGGTGCTCCTCGTCGCCGTCGACCGGATCCGCCAGGTGGTCGGCGCCGCGGCGCTCGCGGTGGCGAGCTTCTTCTCCTACGCGGTGCTGGCCATCGGCGCGTGGGCGGCGCTGCTGCGGCTGCGGCGCGAGGGGTGGCGCGTCGCGTTCGTCGTGGCGGCCGGGTGCGGGGTCGCGCTCGTCGTCTTCTACGTCGCGCTGTGGGCGGGGACCGGCTTCCAGCTCCACGACGTGGTGGTCGCGACGGAGGACGTCTACCGCGAGTCGGTCGCGCGGCTGCGGCCGTACGCGTTCTGGCTCTTCGGCTCCCCGGCGGCGTTCCTGGCGTTCTGCGGGCTGCCGATCACGTGGTACGCGGCGCGGGCGCTGGGCGAGCGCCAGCCGGTGGCGGTGGCGCTCTTCGTCGTGATCCTGATCAGCGCGGTGGGCGGGTTCACGAAGGCGGAGGTCGAGCGGATCTGGCTGATGTACGTGCCGGTGATGTGCGTCGCGGCGGCGGCGGTGCTGCCGGTGCGGCGGGTTCCGCTCGTCCTGGCGCTCCTGGCCTTGCAATCGGTCGCGATCGAGTGCCTGTTCGGCACCGTGTGGTGATGCCGCCCCGCCGACCAATCGCCGCGCTCGCCGTCGCCGGGGTGGTGGCCGAGCAGTCGCCGCCGTGATCGACGCCGCGCACCGGGCGCGCCTCGTGGCGCGGTTCGGGGCGGACGTCGCCGAGCCGTGGCTCGCGGCGCTCCCCGTGCTGGTTGCGCGGCTCGCGGCCGGCTGGTCGCTGCGGGTCCACGACGCGGTCCCGGCCGGCGGGACGTCGGTCGTGCTGCGCTGCACGCGGGCGGACGGCGCGCGGGCACTGCTCAAGCTGACGCCGAAGCCGGCGTTGGCGGGTCCCGAGACGGACGCGCTGCGGGCGTGGGCGCCGACGGGCGCTGTGCCGGCGGTGCTCGCAGCGGACCCGGCCTTCGACGCCGTCGACTTCCCCGAGCTCACCCACCTCCCCCGCGTCGCCGCCTGGCGCGAGGCCCTTGCCCTGCTCCTCGCCTAGACCGACCAGACGCGGATCGTCCGCAGGTCGTCGGCGAACGGAAGCAGGTCGCCCGGATCGCTGGTGACGACCGTGTCGCCCCGCCGGGCGGCGCTCACCGCGACGATGGCGTCGACCGCGTTCGCCCGTCCGGTCCGCGCCAGCAGCTCGCCCGCCCGCCGCGCGAGCTCGTCGTCGACCTCCTCGACCGCCGACACGTCGAGCAGCGGTTGCAGCGCACGCCGATTGCCGCCGCGCCACGCCTCGGCGATCACGACGACCGGGATCGAGAGCTCCCGCTGGCCGTTGCGGCCGGCATCGGCGAGCCGGCGCATGCGGTCGTCACCACGCTCGAACGCGATCAATGCGCCGGTGTCGAGCGTGAGTCCTCGAGTCAGGACTCCCACAGAGCGTCGATCTCGCGAAGGACCGCGTCGATCTGCTCTTGTGTGGAAGGCCCGGGTTCGGGCAGTGGGTTGCGGCGCATCCAGTCGTACCGGACGTACTTCAGCTCCTTGCGGAGCGCGCGGTCGACGATGGTCGACAGGGGCTCGTCGGACAGCTCGCGCAGCTTGCGGTCCAGCTCGGCGTCGATCGTCACCGTGCGACGGACCTTCTCCATGTTCGTGATCATAGCCCTCGGTAGGGGCTGAGCGGCGGAGGTTCGCCCCCCTCAGCGGAGCTGCGCGGTGGCGAACTCCGTGACGCCCTCGTCGAACCCGACGGCGGCGGTGAAGCCGAGGACGTCGCGGGCGCGGGAGGCGTCGGCGAAGACGTGGCGGACGTCACCGAGGCGGTACTGGCCCGTGACGACGGGGTCGAGGCCGGTGCCCGTGGCGCGGGCGAGCGCGCGGGCCATGTCGCCGACCGTGTGCGGCGTGCCGGAGCAGACGTTGAAGGCGCCCGGGACGGGCTCGTCGGACGTCAGCGCGAGCACGTTGGCGTGGGCGACGTCGCGGACGTGGACGAAGTCGCGCGTCTGCCCGCCGTCCTCGAAGACGCGCGGCGCGCGGCCCGCCTCGAGCGCGCTGCGGAAGATCGACGCGACGCCCGCGTACGGCGTGTCGCGCGGCATCCGCGGGCCGTAGACGTTGTGGTAGCGCAGCGCGGTCACCGCGGCGCCCGTCTCACGCGCGAACGCCGCGCACAGGTGCTCCTGGTGCAGCTTGGTCGCCGCGTAGACGTTGCGGGGATCGAGCGGCGCGGTCTCCGGCACCGCCTCCGGCGTCAGCGCGCGCCCGCAGACCGGGCAGGGCGGCTCGAACTCCCCCGCGTCGAGCGCCGACACAAGCCGCGGGCCGGGCTGGACCACGCCGTGCTCGGGGCACGCGTACCGCCCCTCGCCGTAGACCACCATCGAGGACGCGAGCACGAACCGCCCCGCGAACGCGCGCCGCCCCAGCTCGCGCAGCAGCACCGCGGTGCCCAGGTCGTTGTGGCCGACGTAGTCGGCGATGTCGTCGAGGTCGACCCCCAGCCCGACCATCGCCGCCTGGTGGCAGACCGCGTCCACGCCGTCGAGGGCGGACGCGACCACGGACCCGTCGCGGACGTCGCCGCGCACCAGCTCGACGCCGTCCGGGAGCGCGGGCGGCGTGGACGAGCCCCACGCGAGCGGGTGGAAGTGGTCGAGGACGCGGACGTCGTGCCCGAGCGCGAGCAGCTCGTCCACGACGTGCGACCCGATGAAGCCGGCACCGCCGGTGACGAGGACATGCATCAGGCCGAACACCTACCGTACGCGCGATGGTCGACGTCGTGCTCCCCGTCCTCAACGAGGCCCAGGCGCTCCCCCAGGTGCTCGCGGCGATGCCCCGCGGCTACCACCCGATCGTGGTCGACAACGGGTCGGACGACGGCTCGGGCGACGTCGCGCGTGAGCTCGGCGCGACGGTCGTGGACGAGCCGCGCAAGGGGTTCGGCGCCGCCTGCTTCACCGGGCTCGTTGCCGCCCAGCGCGACGTCGTCTGCTTCATGGACTGCGACGGCTCGCTCGACCCCCGCGACCTGCCGCGCGTGGCCGACCCGGTCGGCGCGGGCGAGGCGGATCTCGTCCTCGCCGCGCGCATGATCGAGAAGGGCGCGATGCCGCCGCACGCGCGGGTCGCCAACCGCGCGCTCGCCTTCGAGCTGCGCCGCCGGACGAGCACGCGGCTCACCGACCTCGGCCCCATGCGCGCCGCGCGCCGCCAGCAGCTCCTCGACCTCGGCATCCAGGACCGCCGCTTCGGCTGGCCGCTGGAGATGGTCCTCCGCGCCGCCGCGGCGGACTGGCGGATCCAGGAGGTCCGCGTCCCCTACCGCCCGCGCGCCGGCGGCGAGTCGAAGGTCAGCGGCAGCGTCCGCGGCACGCTCCGCGCCGTCCGCGACATGCGCTCCGTCTTCGCCGAGCGCTGACCTTCAGCCTCGACCGTGCGGCTGGTCCCAGTCGAGGTCGAGGGGCCCGGCGGGGATGATCCGCTTCGGGTTGAGCATGTCGTGCGTCGTGTAGTAGTGCTCCTTGATCTGCTCCATCGCGACGGTCTCGCGGACGCTGGGCTGCTGGTGCAGCTCGCGCGCGTAGGCCCAGAGGTTCGGATGGTCGATCAGCCGCCGCCCGTTGCAGCGGAAGTGCACGTAGTAGACGGGGTCGAAGCGCAGGAGCGTGACCCACAGGCGCCAGTCGGCCTCGGTGATCACGTCGCCCGCGAGGTAGCGCCGCTCGCCCAGCAGCTCCTCGAGCCACGCCAGCGATGCGAACAGCTCCGCGAAGGCCTGGTCGTACGCCTCCTGCGAGGTGGAGAACCCGACCCGGTAGACGCCGTTGTTGACGGTGTCGTAGACCCGGTCGTTGAGCGCGTCGATCTCCTCCCGCAGCGCCTCGGGGTAGAGGTCGAGCTCCGGCACGCCCGCGACCGCGTTGAAGTCGGCGTTGAGCATCCGCACGATGTCCTGCGACTCGTTGGAGACGATCCGCCCCGCCTCCTTGTCCCACAGCACCGGCACGGTGACGCGCCCCTCGAAGCCGGGCTCGGTCTGCTCGTAGCCCGCTGAGAGGAACTCCCACCCGTGGAGGTCGTCGACGTACGCGCCGCCGGGAAACGCCCAGCCGCGCTCGTCGCGGTACGGCGCGGCGTAGGAGATCGAGATGGCGTCCTCCAGGCCCTTGAGCTTGCGCACGATCGCGACCCGCTGCGACCACGGGCAGGCCAGCGCGACGTAGAGGTGGTAGCGGCCCGCGACGGGCTCGCTCACCCAGCCGCGGAAGCGCGACTGCTGGCGCTGGAACTGGCCCGAGCGCGTCTCGGCGTCGATCGAGAACCGGGTGGAGGAGGACACGCGTCCACCGTACCCGCGGCCCGGGCGGCAGACTGGGCGGGGTGCGCGACGTCCCGCCCGCCACCTCCGCCCGCGACCCGCGGATCGCCCGCGCCGCCCGGCTGCTGCGCGCGCCGGCACCCGACGCGTTCGTGGTGGACGGCGCGGACCTCCTGCACGAGGCGCGGGCGGCCGGGCTGGAGGTCGAGGTCGTCTTCGCGCGCGCGGATACGGCGTGCGCGGGCGATGTCGTCACGGCCCCGGACGCGTTGCGGGCACTCGCCGCGCTCGGCCAGCCGCCAGAGGTCGCCGCGATCGTCCGCACCCCGGCGCGGCCCCCGCTCCCCCTCCCGCCGCGCAGCCTCGTCCTCGCGGGCGTGACGGACGCCGGCAACGTCGGCTCGATCGTCCGCACCGCCGGCGCGCTCGGCCTTCCGCGCGTGGAGGTGCTGGAAGGCTCAGCCGACCCGTGGTCGCGCAAGGCGCTCCGGGCGGCGCTGGGTGCGTCGTTCGCGCCCGGGCTCGTCGCGACCGGACGGACGCTCGAGGAGCTGCGCGGCGGCGTGCCGCTGGCGGCCGCGGTCCCGCGCGGGGGCGTGCCGCCGGAGGAGCTGCCGCCGGGCGCGGCGGTCGTCCTGGGCAGCGAGCGGCACGGCCTCAGCGCCGAGGAGCGCGCGGCGTGCGACGTGGCCGTCACCGTCCCGGCGCCCGGCTTCGAGTCGCTGAACGTGGC
>DATMVO010000527.1:0-6618 GCA_035563115.1 Solirubrobacteraceae bacterium | reverse complement strand
CACGAGCGCCATGCGCGCCTCGCGGTCCTCGGCCGGCAGCGCGAACGCGAACGCGGGCGCCGAGCCGTCGCGGGGCGTGGGCAGGGGGCGCAGGCGCTTGGGGCCGGCCTCCGTGCGCACGAGCAGGAGGACGTCGGCGCTCTCACGCGGGAGCGGCTCGACGGTGACACGGACGAGGCTCGCGCCGCGCTGGACGCGCACGATCTCGGCGACGGCGGTGAGACGGGGGAGGGCGGACATGGCGGCATCGACGCCGCGCGCGACGGGCGACAGGCTGGCGTCGATCGTAGCCGCGGGCACGCCCGAGCCGGTCCTTGAGATGGTCGCTGGCATACCTTGTTCGCGTGATCGGCCCCTCACGCTCCGACTTGACGTCCTTCCTGCCCGGCCTGGCCGTGTTGGCGATCTTCGGCTGGTGGGCCGGCGAGGGGGGCGGCTACGAGCCGGGCCGCTGGCTTCCGGGCGGCATGTTCCTGCTGGCCCTGGCGGCCGCCACGACGGTCGGGCTGATGCTCCGGCTGCGCACGCCGACGCGCCCGCTCGCGATCGCGCTCGGGGCGTTCGGGGCGTACACGGCGTGGTCGTACCTCTCCATCCTCTGGGCCGACGACCAGGGCGCCGCGCTGCTCGGCAGCCATCGGACGTTCGTCTACTTCACGATCTTCGCGCTGGTCGCCACGCTGCCGTGGACGGCGCAGTCCGGGGCGGCGATCACCGCCGGGTTCTCGCTGATCACCGCCGCGATCGCCGGCGGGGCGCTGCTGCAGGCCGCCGGCGCCGACAACCCGCTGTACGCGCTGCTGGAGGCCCGCTACGACGCGCCGATCGGCTACCCGAACGCGTCGGCTGCGCTGTGGACGATGGCCGCGATCCCCGCGATCGTGCTGGCCAGCCGGCGCGAGATGCACCCGGCGGTCCGCCCGCCGCTCGTCGCCGCGGCGGTCGTGCTGCTGGAGATCGCGCTGATGGGCCAGAGCCGCGGCTGGCTGCTCGGCCTGCCGGTCGTGCTGATCGTCGTCGTCGCGCTCACCCCCGGGCGACTGCGCCTGGCGATCACCGCGATCCCGGTCGTGCTGGCGATGGCGATCGCGGCGCCCACGCTGCTGGACGTCTTCCGCGTCGCGGACGCCCAGGACGTCTCGCTCCCGGCGCTCCGCGGCGCGCTGGACGACGCGGCCCGCGTCGTCGTGCTGACCGCCCTGCTCGCCGCGGCGGCCGCGACGGCGCTCGTGCTCGTCGACCGGCGCTGGCGGCCCTCGGACGAGACCAAGCGCCGGGCCAACCGGGTGGGGGCGGCGACGGCGGTCGTGCTGGCGATCGTCGCGGGCGGCGTGACCCTCGTCGCGGTCGACGGGCACCCGGTCGAGAAGGTGAGCGACGCGTGGTCGCAGTTCACCGGCGAGTCGCGCGGCAGCGAGGAGAGCAGCCGCTTCACGGCGCTCAACAGCCCGCGCTACAAGCTCTGGCGGCTCAGCATCGACGTGGTCGGCGAGGCGCCGCTGCAGGGGCTGGGGCAGGACAACTTCGCCGAGCGCTACCTGCTCTCGCGCCCCTCGGCCGAGGAGGTGCGCTGGCCGCACAGCCTGCCGCTGCGCCTGCTCGTCCACACGGGCCTGATCGGCGCGGCGCTCTTCGTCGCCTTCCTCGTCGCGGCCGGCATGGCGGCCTGGCGGGCGCGGCGCGGCTCGCCCCTGGCGGCGGCCGTGGTGGCGTGCGCGGGGGCGACGCTGACGACCTGGATCTTCCAGGGCTCGGTGGACTGGCTGTGGGAGTACCCCGCGCTCAGCGGGCCGGCGTTCGCGCTGCTCGCCGTCGCCGCCCGGCAGGACCAGCGGCTCCTGCGCACGCCACGCGCCAAGGTCCGCGCGCTCGTGCCGGTCGACATCGTCGCGCTGGCCGCGGCGGGGATCTTCGCCCTCGGCCTCTCGTTCGTGGTGGAGCGCGACCTCGACACGGCCGGCGCGTGGCGGCGGGACCCGGAGGGGACGCTGGCCCGGCTGGACCGCGCGGAGCGGCTGATGCCGCTCGACTCGCGCGCCTCCGTCGCCGAGGGCCTGGTGGCCTGGCGCGCGGGGGATCGGCGGCGGGCGCGGCGGGCGCTCCTGGAGGCGGCCGAGCGCAAGCCCCGCGACTGGTTCATCCAGTTCGAGCTGGGGCTGCTCTCGGGGGAGGTCAAGGACCTCGCGCGGGCGCGTGGGCACCTCCGGGCCGCGGTCGAGCGCAACCCGAAGGACGATGTCGTCCGACTCGCCCTTCAACGTGCAGAGCGAGGTCGCCCGCTCCCGGCACCGGAGGCCGAGCGTCTCCTGCGCCAAAGGTGGACGGCGCGCGTGGGGAACGAGCGTTGAGGGAAGCCTTGCATCCGATGACCGCCCATGGCACTATCTTTCAGCTCAGCTGGCACGGCTGCCGGCACTGCGGCTAGAGTGCATGGGCACCCGCGCCAAGCGAACCAAACCGGGGAAGAGGAAACCACGTCACATGAGGAAGCTCGCAAGTCTCCTAGCACTGCTTCTGCTGCTCGTTCCCGTCTCCGTCGCGGGTGCGCAGGGCGTGTCTGACACCTACCGCGGTGAGTCCGACGTCCTGGGCGAGATCGGCGAGGTCGAGGAGACGCCGGAGCAGGAGGCCGCTCCGCAGCAGGAGGCCGCCGCACCCGCGCCCGCCGCGACGCCGGCCGCCGCTCCGCAGGTCGCCGCTTCCGAGTCGCTGCCCTTCACGGGCTCCGACGCCGCGATCGTCGGCGCCGGGGGCCTGCTGCTCCTCGCGAGCGGCTTCGGGCTGCGCCGTCTCGCGCAGTAGCCCCGCCGCAGAGCACCGAGCTTGACCGAAGGGCCGCCGGCGACGGCGGCCCTTCGTGCGTCTCGCGCGGGTCCGTCTGGCGCTTCTGCCTATGATCGACCCGCATGCCCGTACGCGTTGGGATCGACCTCGTCCGGGTCGAGGACGTCGAGGACTCGATCAACCGGCACGCCGAGCGGTACCTGGAGCGCGTCTACACCGGGCGCGAGCTCGCGGACTGCCGCTCCGAGCACGGGGTGCAGGCCGAGCGGCTCGCCGCGCGGTTCGCCGCCAAGGAGGCCGCCATCAAGGTCCTCCGGCCCGACGGCGAGGCGGTGCCCTGGCTGGACATCGAGGTCCGGCGCGAGCCGGGCGGCTGGGTCGAGCTGGAGCTCGCCCGCAGGGCAGCGGGGCTGGCCGAGCGGGCCGGCGTCGCGAGCCTGGCCGTGAGCCTCACCCACGAAAGCGGCTACGCGTCCGCGGTCGTGATTGCAGAACTGCGCGACGGCTGCCGATAAGGAGCAACATGTCCGACGAGATCCGAAGCCTGCTGGCCGAACACGCCCGACTTCCCGTGCCGATCGAGTCCGTCGCCGATGACGCCGACCTGTACCAGGCCGGCATGACCTCGCACGCGAGCGTCACCGTGATGCTGGCGCTCGAGGACCACTTCGACGTCGAGTTCCCGGACTCGATGCTCAAGCGCGAGGTCTTCGAGAGCATCGACGCGATCAGCGCCGCGATCCGGGAGCTGCAGGGAGCGCTGGCGTGACCGTGGCCGTCGAGGCCGACGCGGCGTTGCTCGACGCCGTCCGCCGCATCGCGGACGACGTCGCGGCACCGAACGCCGCGGACGTGGACCGGGAGGCGCGCTTCCCGTCCGAGACGATCGACGCGCTGCGCGCCGAGCGCGCGCTGTCGGCCTTCGTGCCCGAGCGCTTCGGGGGCGCCGGCGTCTCGTTCGAGGCGCTCGCCGAGGCCTGCTTCGAGCTGGGGCGCCGCTGCGGCGCCAGCGCGATGGTCTTCGCGATGCACCAGATCGAGGTCGTCACGATCGTCCGCCACCTCGACGGCAACCCCTACATCGAGCAGTGGCTGCGCGACCTCGTCGCCGAGCAGCGGCTGGTCGCCTCCATCACCTCCGAGATCGGCACCGGCGGCGACATGGGCCGCTCGATCGCCGCCGTGACGCCGCAGGGCGACGGCACCGCGACGTTCGAGAAGCAGGCGCCGACCGTCAGCTACGGCGCCCACGCCGACGACTTCCTCACGACGGTCCGTTCGGGCCCGGACGCCGACGCGGGCGATCAGGTCCTCGTCCTCACGCGCGCCGAGCAGACCGAGCGCGAGCAGAAGGGCACGTGGGATCCGCTCGGCATGCGCGGGACGTGCTCGCCGGGCTTCACCGTCCGCGCGCGCTTCGACGAGGGCCAGGTGCTCGGCACCCCGTTCGCGACGATCATGTGCGAGTCGATGGTCCCGGTCACCCACATCCTCTGGTCGCACCTGTGGCTCGGGATCGCGACGGACGCGTTCGACCGCGCCCGCGCCTTCACCCGCGCCGCCGCGCGCCGCACCCCGGGCGAGACGCCCCCGGCGGCCCAGAAGCTCTCGCGGGTCATGACGGACCTGTCGCTCCTGCGCGCCGAGGTCGGCTCCGCGCTGCGCGAGTTCGTCGCCGCCGACGAGGACCGCGAGCAGCTCCACACGTTCGCGACCAAGCTCCGCTTCAACAACCTGAAGATCGCCGCGTCGGAGACCGCCCCGCAGGTCTGCCAGGGCGCCCTCGGCGTCGGCGGGATCGCGTCGTTCCTCAACAACACGCCGTTCTCGGTCGGGCGCCACCTGCGCGACACGATGTCCGCGGCGCTGATGGTGACGAACGAGCGGATCCACGACACGAACGCCGGCCTCCTCCTGATCGCCAAGGACGTCTGATGGCCCAGTTCCGCCCCGCCGAAGGCGACCAGGGCGCCTTCATGGAGGAGCTGGCCGCGGCCGGCCTCCTCGTCCAGACCGGCGTCCACGGCGTCTACGGCCGCGGCCGGGTGTTCGAGGACATCCGGCTGCGCTTCGACGCGCTCGTGACCCGCACGGCCGCCGGCGACGCGCCGGAGCAGCTCTCGTTCCCGCCCGTCCTGCCGCGCAAGCAGCTCGAGGCGAACAACTACCTGGCCTCGTTCCCGCACCTGGCCGGCTCGATCTTCGCGTTCGACGGCAGCGAGAAGCAGGCGCACCAGATGCGCGACGTCGCCGCCGAGCACGGCGACTGGAGCGGCTTCCTCGAGCAGACCGACCTCGTCCTGACGCCGGCCGCCTGCTACCCGGTGTACCCGCACATCGCCTCGCGCGGGCCGCTGCCGCCCGGCGGCGTGACGATCGACCCGGGCGACGCCTACGTCTTCCGCCACGAGCCGTCCGGCGACCCCGCCCGGCTCCAGATGTTCCACATGCGCGAGCTCGTGCGGATCGGCGAGCCCGAGACCGTCGCCGCCTGGCGCGACCTGTGGCGCGACCGCGCCGTCGCGCTCCTGCAGGCCGTCGGCCTGGACGCCGCGCCCGACGTCGCGTCCGACCCGTTCTTCGGCCGCGCCGGCCGGATGATGGCCGCCAGCCAGCGCGAGCAGGCGCTCAAGTTCGAGATCCTCGTCCCGATCGCCGGCACCGAGAAGACAGCGGTGGCGTCGTTCAACTACCACCGCGACCACTTCAGCTCCCGCTACGGGATCCAGCTGAGCGACGGCGAGGTGGCGCACACCGCCTGCCTCGGCTTCGGCGGGGAGCGCATCGTCCTCGCGCTGCTGCGGACGCACGGCCTCGACGTGGAGGCCTGGCCGGCGGACGTCCGCAAGGAGCTCTGGCCCGCGTGACGGTCGCGTCGTCGTCCCCGCTGGTGAGCCTCGATCCGGCCACCTACGTCCCGCACACGCTGCACCAGGGCGACCGGACGTACCTCGAGACCAACTGCTACGCCGACGTGCTGATCGAGGTCCTGCACGCCCGCGGCGACGAGCCGCTCGCGGCGATGGGCCACACGCTGCGGCTCGACTTCGAGGGCGACCAGTTCTCGTTCTTCAAGCCGCCGCCCGGCGATCTGGAGCGCCTCTTCGGCGTGGACGTTCACGAGATGCAGCCGTACCGGCCGCTGCCGGGGCAGATCGCCGCGCTGCTGGAGCGGGACCGCACGATGATCGTCGAGGTCGACGCGTGGTACCTGCCGGACACGGCGGCCACGAGCTACCGGCGCGAGCACGTCAAGACGTCGATCGCGCCCGCGGCGATCGACCCGGCCGCCGAGCGGCTGACCTACTTCCACAACGCCGGGCTGTACGCGCTGGAGGGCGAGGACTTCCGCGGCGTCTTCCGCCAGGGGATGGACCTCCCCGGCGACGTGCTGCCGCCGTACGTGGACCTCGTCCGCTTCGATGCGGGCCCGCGCCTGACCGGCGAGCCGCTGCGCGCCGAGGCCCTCGCGCTGCTGCGCTACCACCTGGCCCGCCGCCCGGCCACGAACCCGTTCACGCGGTTCGCCGAGCAGCTAGCCGAGGAGCTGCCGTCGCTGCTGGAGGGCGACGTCGAGGGCTACCACGCGTACGCCTTCGCGACCGTCCGGATGTCCGGCTCGGCGTTCGAGATCGCCGCGACGCACGTCGAGTGGCTGCTCGGCGACGCCGGGACGCCGGCCGCCGAGGCGCTGCGCCGCATCGTCGACGGCTCCAAGGTGCTCTCGTTCAAGCTCGCCCGGCGCCGCGCGTTCGACCCGCGCCCGGCGGTCGAGGGGCTCGCGGCCGCGTGGGACGAGGCGATGGGCGCGCTGGACGACGCCCTGGCGTAGCC
>DATMVO010000526.1:0-3968 GCA_035563115.1 Solirubrobacteraceae bacterium | reverse complement strand
TCGGCGCGCCGTTGGCCGCGTGCGGCGCGGCCTCGCCGATGGCGACGCTCCGCTCGTTCTCCGTCACCGGTTCCCCGCGCGCGGCGGCGAGCGCCGCGCGGCCGAGGTCGCCCGCGGACGGGTACCGCTCCGCCGGGTCCTTGGCCAGCGCGCGGGCGACGACACGGTCGAGCTCCTCCGGCACCCCCGGTGTGACGGACGGCTTGGGCGGCGGCTCGCCGAGGTGGGCGAGCAGCACCGCGGGAACCGTGTCGCGGGGGAACGGCGGGCCGCCGGTGAGCGCGGCGTAGAGGACGCAGCCGAGCGCGTAGACGTCCGAGCGCGCGTCGGTCGCGCGGCCCTCCAGCTGCTCGGGCGAGGCGTAGTCCGCGGTGCCGAGCCAGCGCCCCTCCTGCGTGAGCTGCGTGCCGGCCGACGACGCCAGCCGGGTGAGGCCGAAGTCGGAGAGGTACGCGTGGTCGCCTTCGAGCAGGACGTTGCCCGGCTTGACGTCGCGGTGGACTAGGCCGGCGGCGTGCGCGGCGTCCAGCGCCGAGGCGACCTGGGCGACGATCGACGCGGCGCGCGCGGGCGGGAGCGGGCCGTCCTGACGGAGCAGCTTGTGGAGGTCGGTCCCGCCGACGAAGCGCAGGACGAGGTAGAGCGTCCCGTCCTCCTCGCCCGCGGCGTAGACGGGGATGACGTTGGGGTGGTCGATCGCGGCGGCCATCTGCCACTCGCGCTGGAACCGCGCGCGCGACTCGGGGTCCGCCGCGTTGGCGCCCGCGAGGAGCTTGAGCGCGACGGGGCGGCCCAGGCCGAGCTGCGTGGCCCGGTAGACCACGCCCATGCCGCCGCGGCCCACCACGCCCTCGATGCGGCAGCCCGCGAACTCGGTTCCTTCCGCCAGCTGGGCCACTCCGACCTATTCTGACGCCCGCGCGACCGGAGGCCTGCCGGCGCGCCACCGAACGCGCTCGCGGGTCGCCGGGCTCACCGGTCCGCGCCGGGGCCGTGGACGACGATGACCGTCGCCTTCGCCCGGTGCATGACCTCCTGCGAGACGCTCCCCAGCAGCGCCGCGCCGATCCGCCCGCGGCCGCGGGTGCCTATGAAGATGAGGTCGCACCGCGCGTCCTCCGCCGCCCGCAGGATCTCGCTCGCCGGGTCGCCGGTCAGCAGCCGCGTGTCGAGCGACACGTCGTCCGGCAGCTGCGCGCACGCCCCACGCAGGACGCCGTCCATCTCCCGCCGGATGTCCTCCGCGAGCTGCTCGCGCGTCACCCCGGCCGTCGGCCCGATCAGCGACGGCGGCTCGGGCGCCACCGCGACCAGGTGAAGCCGCGCGTTCTGCGTGTGCGCGACGCTCAACGCGTGCGCGAGCGCCAGCTCCGCCTCGGGCGACCCATCGATCGCCACCAGCACCTCGCGGTAGTGCGGTTCGTCCATGCCTCCCAGGGTGCCACGCCGCCCCGCGCGCCACGGACGAAGGCCGAGCGCGTGGGGGCGAAGCGAGGCGCCAGCTACTTGATGAGGACCGGCGCGCCCATGGGGACGCGGGGGTAGAGGTCCACGACGTCGCGGACGCGCATGCGGATGCAGCCGTGGGAGGCGCGGGAGCCGATGGACCACTCCTCGGCGGTGCCGTGGATGCCGACCGCGCCGTTGACGCCGAGCCAGCGCGCCTTGAGCGGGTTGTTCGGGGCGCCGCCCGGGATGGTCTGGCCCTGGAGGGAGCCGGCCCAGTCGCTGTTGGGGACGTGCCAGGCCGGGTTGACCTGCTTGGACTGGATGTTGAAGAGGCCGGCGGGCGTGTCGTTGCCCGCGGCGCCGATCGCGATGCCGTACGTCTTCGACAGCTTCAGGCGCTTGAAGAGGCGGAGCTTGAGCGAGTTGCGGTCGACGGTGACGACCGTGCCGTACCGGCGGCGCGCGCCCTCGTCGGTCACGGCGGGCTGGATCTTGCGCAGCCGCTGGCGCAGGACGCGCGGGCGGGTCGTGTCGCCCAGCGTCGCGGCGACGCGGCGCGCGAGCTGCACGTCGTTGATCGCGCGGCCCATCTTCGAGCGCGTCAGGATCATCTTGCGGACGGTGATGCGGACCGTGGCGTCCCGCCCGGCGACGTCGGTCTTGGAACGGACGTCCTTCGCCCACGCCTGCAGCGCGCGGTTCGACCACCGCAGCGCCAGCTCGACCTCGCTGTTCGGGCCCTTGTCGCGCCCGGCGTAGTACGCGCGCTTGGCGGTGGTGACCGCGTCGAACGCGAGCTTCCCGTCGGCGACCGGGTCCAGCCGGAAGCTCGTGGCGCCGACCGCGACGTCGACGGGGGCGGTGAGCTGCGCGCCGATCCCGCCCTGGAGGGTCTGCGTGGCCTGCTCGACCGTCTGGCCGCCGAGGTCGACGCCACCGGCCTTCACGCCAGGCGCGATCGTGCGCACCGTGGGCTGCGTGGGCTTCGGCGCGGGCTGGGGGACCTGCTTGGGCGCCGCGACTGCGACCGGCGCGAGGGCCAGGAAGGCGGCGGGAAGGGCGAGAAGACGGCTCCGGGTCATGGCAGCGCGCAGGGTACCCGGCGCCCTGATTGCGCATGCAAGCGGTCTGTCAAGGCGTTCAGGCGGCGATGGAGCCGGCGGACTCGGTGTCCGCATCGGCATCGGCGCCCGCGTGCGCGCACAGGAACTCGTCCAGCCAGCGCCAGGTCGTCGTCCGCGCGCCGCGCCCGGCCAGCACGCCGAGGTGCCCGCCCGGCCCGGTCTCCAGCCGCACCTCCGGCGCGTTCGGCAGCAGCGTCCCGAGGTGGTGGACGGCCGCGCGCGGCGCGAGCACGTCGGTCTCCCCCGCCACCGACAGCACCGGCACGCGCACGTCGGCGAGGTCGATGTCCTGATCGGACAGCCGCAGCCGCCCGTCGGCGAGGTCGTTGACGCGGAAGAACTGGTGGTAGAGCTGGCCGAACGTCCGCCCCGGGTACGCGTGCATCGACGCCATGAACCGGTCGACCGCCTCGAGCTGCGCGAGGAAGTCGCGGTCGTGGAGCCGCAGCAGCATGACGAGCGGCTTGGTCAGCTCCTTGTCGATCGACGTGAGCTGGAACGCGCGCCGGACCAGCGGCGACGGCGCTCCGCCCAAGGCGCGGTAGAGCTGCGTGATGATCGCGCCGTTCGTGAGGTTGGCGATCGGCCGCAGCGGCGCGACGAGCCGCACCTGCGTGAAGTCGAACGGCGACGCGACGCAGGCGAGCGACCGCACCGGCAGCGACGGATCGCCCGCGACCGACAGCACCGACATGATCCCGCCCAGGCACCAGCCGGCGACCTGGACCTCCGCCCCGTCGCAGTCGGCGCTCACATGGCGGACGGCGGTCGGGATGACGTCCTCGACCCAGTGCTCCAGGCCCAGCACCCGGTCGGAGAACGCGATCGGCCCGTACTCGACGAGGTAGACCGGGTGCCCGGCGGCGAGCAGGTGGCCGGCGAGGCTGTGACCGCGGCGCAGGTCGAAGCAGAGTGCGGGCGCGGCGAGCGGCGGGACGAGGAGGACCGGCGGGCGCTCCGGCACGGTGCCGTCGTCGTCCGGGCGCAGGTAGCGGAAGACCGTGCACTGCGGCGACTCGTGGATGATCCGCGCCGGCGTGGGGCGCAGGTCGGCCAGGCCGCCGCGGGCGACCTTGTCGAAGACGTTGGCGGCCGCGTCCGAGAGCTGGCCTGGCGTGGGCAGGGACGGGAGCATCGTTTCCGGATGAACGATCGTACCCCGTGGACCTTGCGGTCAGGTCAGCGCGGGTGCGCGAGCAGCCACTCGGCCACGCGCGCGCTGGCGGCCCGCAGCTTGCGGAAGTACGTCGCGCGCGAGAGGTGGAGCTCCCACCACGCCGCCTCGTGCGAGCCCGCCGCATCCAGGTAGCCGCGCTGGAGCACGTCGCGCAGGAGCTGCTCGTCCGGCCCGTCGCCGAACGCGCCCGCGACCGCCGCCTCCAGCGCCGCCCGCAC
>DATMVO010000525.1:0-11919 GCA_035563115.1 Solirubrobacteraceae bacterium | reverse complement strand
GCGAGCGTGAACGGCACGGTCGCGGTCGTGCCGGGGTGAGCGGTGACGGTATCCGCCGGCGCGACGAGGTCGGCGTCGCGGATCGCGGCGGTGCCGGCGAGGCTCACGCCGCTGAGCGTGTCGACGACCCGGCACGAGGTGTCGCAGTCGGTGGAGGGGCCGGTGAACGTCGCGTCCTCGGCCGGCTCGCGCAGGAACGCCACCGTCCGGTACGCGAAGGCCGGGGCCGCCTCGACGGGCGCGTCGAGGTCGGCGACGACCTTCGCCCGCCACGTGCCGGTCGGGGTGGTGAGGTCGGTGGCGCGACCGGCCGTGCGGAAGCCGACCCACCGCTTGCCCGCCGCCGCGGGCTGCGCGGCGTCGAGCCAGTCCTCGAGCTCGGGGTCGCGGGCGAGCCGGGCGATCGGAGCAGCGTCCGTCGCCCCATCGAGGGCAGGCCCGACGAGCTCGGCATCGCCCGGCGCGGTGTCCTTGGCGACCTCGTACGCGATGAGCAGCTGCCCGGTCGGGAGCGCGCCTTCCGCGTTGCACGTGGCGCTGTCGCCGAGCGCGTTGTCGTCGCCGTCCACGCCGCAGAAGGCGGTCGTGATCTCGACGAGGCCACCGACCCCGCCCGGCTGGGCGGCGTCCTGGCTGTCGACGGCGGGTTCGCAGCCGGCCGCGAGCGCGGCGAGGACGGCGAGGCAGGGCACGGAGAGGCTGCGAAGCGAGGTCACCCACCACCTTTCGGGAGAACGCTGTTCACGCCCGATCGGTCATCCGTCCGCCGCGGCCCTCCCCACTTACACTCCGCGCCCGTGAACTTCGCGCGCGAGATCGTCGAGAGCGCCGACCCGGGGCGGCTGGCGCTGATCGAGCTGGCCCGCGACGGGACGCGGCGGGAGTGGACCTTCGGCGCGGTCACCGCGTTCAGCCGCACCGTGGCCGCGCACCTCGCCGAGCGGGGCGTCCGCCGCGGCGACGTCGTGATGACGCTCGTCGGCAACCGGCCCGAGTGGGTCCTCACGATGGTCGCCTGCTTCCGCCAGGGGTTCGTCGTCCTCCCCTGCACCGAGCAGCTGCGCGCGAAGGACCTCGCGCTCCGCATCGCGGCGACCGCGCCGAAGCTCGTCATGGCGGACGAGCGCAACCGCGCGGTGCTCGAGGCCTCCGGCTGGGACGGCCCGACGATCTGGGGCCCGTGGGGCGACTGGCCCGAGCAGGCGCCGCCGCCGGCCGCCGACCTCGAGCCCGAGGACCCGTGCCTGATCACCTTCACGAGCGGGACGAGCGGCGAGCCGAAGCCGATCCTCCACGGCCAGCGCTACCTCGCCGGCCAGGCCGTCCAGGCCAAGCACTGGCTCGACGCGCGCCCCGGCGACCTCGTCTGGTGCACCGCCGCGTCGGGCTGGTCGAAGTCGGCCCGCAACGTCTTCATCGCCCCGTGGGTCCGCGGCGCCGCCGCACTCCTGCACGACGCGCGCTTCGACCCGGTCGAGCGGCTGCAGATCCTCGAGGACGAGGGCGTGAACGTCCTCTGCATGGCGCCGACCGAGTACCGCGTCATCGCCAAGCGCACCCCGCTGCGCCCCTTCCCCGCCCTCCGCGGCCTCGTCGCCGCCGGCGAGGCGCTCAACCCCGAGATCCTGAAGGCGTGGCACGCGGCGACCGGCCTCTCCATCCGCGACGGCTACGGCCAGACGGAGACCGGCCAGCTCACCGGCACCCCGCTCGACGAGGACGTCCGGCCCGGCTCGATGGGCAAGCCGCTCCCGGGCATCGCCCTCACCGTCGAGGACGGCGAGCTCGTCGCCGACCCGCGCACCGTCCCCACGTTCTTCCTCGGCGCCCCGCGCGACGAGCCGTGGCGCACCGGCGACCGCGTCCGCCAGGACGAGGACGGGTTCCTGTACTTCGAAGGTCGCACCGACGACGTGATCATCAGCGCGGGCTACCGGATCGGCCCGTTCGAGGTGGAGTCCGCCCTCGTCGCCCACCCGGCGGTCGCCGAGGCGGCGGTGGTCGCGGCGCCCGACGAGGAGCGCGGATCGGTCGTCAAGGCCGTCGTGGTGCTGCGCGACGGCCACACCGCGTCCGATGCGCTGGCCCGCGAGCTGCAGGAGCACGCCAAGCGCGAGACCGCCCCGTACAAGTACCCGCGCATCGTCGAGTTCGCCGCCGACCTGCCCAAGACGACGAGCGGGAAGATCCGCCGGGCGGCCTTGCGCTCCGAGTGACAACCCGCGTAGGGTCGCTCGCATGGAGGGAGCGACGGCGCTGGAGGCCGTGTTCGAGCCGGTGCACCCGGCCACGACGTTCCAGGAGACCGTGGAGCGGCTGGGCACCGCGATCCGGCTCGGGCTGCTGGAGCCGGGCGTCCGCCTCCCGCCCGAGCGCGAGCTCGCCGAGCAGCTGCGCATCTCCCGCTCCACGCTCCGCCAGGCGCTTACGACGCTCGTGCAGTCCGGCCACCTCGTCTCCTTCCGCGGCCGCACCGGCGGCACGTTCGTCGCCGACGCCCCACCGCTCAGCGGCGGCGCCGGCGCGGGCCGCCCGCGCCCCGAGTGGCGCGGCGTGCTCGACCACCGCGTCGTCGTCGAGTGCGGCGCGGCGCTGCTGGCGGCCGAGCGCGACGGCGCCGCGCTGGAGCGGATGGAGCTGCTGGCGGACCAGATGGACGCCGCGGACGGCTTCGACGCCTACCGCCGCGCCGACGTGCGCTGGCACATCGCGCTGGCCGAGGCGACCGGGACGCCGCGGCTGATCTCCGCGATGACCGAGGTGCAGGGCGAGCTGACCGAGCTGCTCGCGCTCGTCCCCCACCCGCCCGCGGCGCTGCGCCGCGCGAACGACCAGCACCGCGAGATCGCCCGGCTCCTGCGCGAGCGCGACGGCGGCGCGGCGGTCGCGGTCCTGCGCACGCACCTCGCCGAGACCGAGGGACGTCTGTCCGCCCTGCTCAACCCGGTGGTCCGCCGGCCGACATAACCGGGCGTGGACGCCGAGCCGCGCCGCCCGCTCTCCTCCGATGGACTGACCCGTCGCGCGGCGCCGTTCCTGCTCGTCATCGCGATCGCCTTCGCCGGCCTGGGCGTCGTCGGCCACACCACCAAGCCGCACTGGACCGTGGCCGCGGCCGTCGCGACGGTCGTGCTCATCCTCGCGGGCCTGCTCGTGCCCTGGCGCCGCCTGCCGGCGTGGACCGAGGCGCTCGTCCCGCTCGGCTTCCTCGGCGTCGTCTTCCTCCTGCGCGAGGCCGGCGGCGGCGCGGCCTCCGGCTTCTCGCAGACCGCGGTGCTCCCGGTCGTGTGGCTGGCGATGTACGGCACGCGCGTCCAGACGCTCGTCTCCGCCGCGGGTCTCGTCCTCTCGCTGCTCGTCCCGGTGCTCGCGATGCACTACCCCCACGACGAGCTGCGCCGGGTGCTGATGTGGGCCGCGCTCGCGCCGATGCTGGGCCTGACGATCCACGGGCTGGTCGAGCGGCTGCGCGCGTCCGAGCGGCGCCACGAGGAGATCTTCACCGCCGTCCGCGAGGTGATGTTCGAGGTGGACGAGCGCGGCATGTGGTCGTCGCTGAGCCCCGCGTACGAGAGCGTCACCGGGTACCCGGTCGCGTCCGCGATCGGGCGCCCGTGGTACGCGCTGACGCACCCCGCCGACATCCAGGCGACCGTCGCCGCGTTCGCCTCCCTCAGCCGCGGCGAGGCCGACGCGATCACCCGCGACAACCGCATCCACGTCGCGGACGGCACCGTCCGCTGGATCGGCTTCCGCGCCCACGCCCGCCGCGACGCGTCCGGCGCGGTAATCGGCTTCGCGGGCACGATGCGCGACGTCACCGACCGCAAGGAGCTCGAGCGCGAGCTGGAGGCCGACCGCGCGTTCTCGCGCGCCGTCCTCGAGCAGCTCGGCAACCGCGTCGTGGTCGCCGACGCCGAGGGCCGGCTCCAGGTCTTCAACGGCAACCCGCACACCTCCAACGACCGCGTCCGCGGCCTCCACCCCGAGCGCTGGGCGGAGATGTTCGACATCCGCAGCCCGAAGACCGGCGAGCTGCTGGCGCCCGAGGAGGTCCCGCTCGCCCGCGCCCTCCACGACGACGAGCCGGTGCCGGACACCGAGCTGCTCGTCGGCGGCCGCCGCTTCCTCGTCGGCGCGTCGCCGATCAAGGGGCGGCTGGGGGAGCGCCTCGGCGCGGTGGCGAGCATGCTCGACATCGACGACCTGCGCGCCGCCGAGCAGCAGGCCGCCGAGCAGGCCGCCGACCTCGAGGCCGTCGCCCGCGTCGCCCGGCGCCTCGCCGTCGAGCAGGACGAGGACGCCCTCCGCGCCGACATCTGCGCCGCCGCGCGGGAGGCCGCCGGCGGCTCGCTCGCGATCCTCCTCGAGCCCGACGCGGCGCGCGAGCTCTTCGTCGCCACCGGCACCGACGGCCTGGGCGGCGACGTCCGTCCCACCATCCCGATCGACGGCGTGCGGAACGGCAGCTCGATCGCCTTCTCCACCCGCGCCCCGTTCTTCGTCTCGGACCTGGCGAACGAGCAGCGCGTCGACAAGGCGAAGATCGCGGCGCTCGGACTGGCCAGCGCCGTCTGGTTCCCCGTCGTCCACGACGGCCGGTCGGTCGGCGTCCTCGCCGTCGGCTGGGACACGCTGCGCGCGGACCTGGGCGCGCGCACGCTGCGGCTGCTCGACCTGCTCGCGACCGAGGCGGCCATCGCCATCGACCGCACACGGCTGATCGCCGAGCTGGAGGCCACCGCCCGGACCGACGCGCTCACCGGCGTGGCGAACCGGCGCACGTGGGACGAGCGGCTGCCCGAGGAGCTCGCGCGCGCCCGCCGCACCGGCGAGCCGCTCTGCGTCGCGGTGCTCGACCTCGACCGCTTCAAGCTCTACAACGACACGAACGGCCACCAGGCCGGCGACCAGCTCCTGCGCTCCGCCGCCGCCGCGTGGCGCGACGAGCTGCGCACGACCGACGTGCTCGCCCGGTACGGCGGCGAGGAGTTCACCGTCGCGCTCCCCGCGTGCGGGGTGCCGGCCGCGATGGACGTGCTCGAGCGGCTGCGCGAGCGGATCCCCCTCGGCCAGACCGCCTCGGTCGGCATCGCGCTGTGGGACGGCCTGGAGACCGCCGAGCAGCTCGTCTCGCGCGCCGACGCCGCGCTCTACCGGGCCAAGCGCCGTGGGCGCGACCAGATCGTCCTCGCCCCCGACCCCGCGCCGGCCGGCGCGACCGCGCAGACGCAGATCCTCCGCACCGCCCGCCGGATGCTGGGGATGGACGTCGCGTTCCTCTCCGAGTTGCGCGACGACCGGCTCGTGCTGCGCGACCTCGACGGCGACGCCGAGCCGCACGGCTACGCGGTCGACGGCGGCGGCGCGGCCGAGGGCTCCTACTGCGCACGCGTGCTCGACGGACGGCTGGACAGCGGGCTCGTCGCCGACGCCCGCAGCCACCCGGTCACGCGCGACCTCGCCTCCACCGAGGCGGAGAAGATCGGGGCCTACATCGGCGCGCCGATCCGAGCCTCCGACGGGCGCTGGCTGGGGATGCTCTGCGGCGTCTCGCTCGACCCGCGCCCCGACCTCAGCAGCGAGGACGAGGCGCTCCTCGCCGACCTCGCCCAGCTCGTCGCCGACGACCTCGAGCGCGAGCTCGAGACCGGCGCCGACGGGACCGCCGCGGTCACCTCCGCGTGGTCGCGGACGCTCGGCACGCTCGGCCAGCCGCTCCTCTGAGACACGCCGTCCCGGCCTCAGTCCGACCGGGCGCTCCGTTAGACCTCCGCCAAACGAGGGGAGACGGTGCGCCGTGGCTGGACAGGCAGTACAGGACGACTACCTCCAGAAGCGGCAGCTGCGCAGTGGCGCTGCCGGATGGGTGCTCCTCGCCGGACTCGGCGTGGCGTACGTGATCTCCGGGGACTACTCCGGGTGGAACGCGGGGCTCGCGGAGGGCGGCTGGGGCGGCCTGCTCATCGCGACGATCCTCATGGCGACGATGTACACGTGCATGGTCTTCGCGATCGCCGAGCTGTCGTCGGCGATCCCCACCGCGGGCGGTGGGTACGGCTTCGCGCGCCGCGCGATGGGCCCGTGGGGCGGCTTCCTCACCGGCACCGCGATCCTGATCGAGTACGCGATCGCGCCCGCCGCGATCGTCGTGTTCATCGGGGCGTACGTCGAGTCGCTCGACATCTTCGGCATCACCGCCGGGTGGCCGGTCTACCTGGCGTTCTACGCGGTCTTCGTCGGCGTCCACCTGTACGGCGTGGGCGAGGCGCTGAAGGTCATCTTCGCCATCACCGTCGTCGCGGTGGTCGGCCTGCTGATCTTCGTCGTGGCGATGATCCCGCAGTTCGACGCGTCGAACCTGACGAACATCGCGCCCGACCCGGGCGCCGCGGGGTCGTCGGACTTCCTGCCGTTCGGCTACGTCGGCGTGCTGTCGGCGTTCGTGTACGGGATCTGGTTCTTCCTCGCGATCGAGGGCGTCCCGCTCGCCGCCGAGGAGACGCGCGACCCCAAGCGCGACATGCCGCGCGGCCTGATCGCCGCGATGCTGATCCTGCTCGTCTTCGCGGCGCTGATGCTGACGCTGGCGCCGGGCGCCGGCGGTGCGGACGAGCTGAAGGCGTCGGGCAACCCGCTCGTCGACGCGGCGGACAACGCCGGCAGCGGCGGCGTCGGGGACGTCGTGAACTACATCGGCCTCGCCGGCCTGATCGCGTCCTTCTTCTCGATCATCTTCGGCTACTCGCGCCAGCTCTTCGCGCTGTCGCGCGCGGGCTACCTCCCCCGCTCCCTCTCGGTCACCACGGGCCGCCGCGTGCCGGCGCTCGCGCTGCTGATCCCGGGCGCGATCGGGTTCTTGCTCGCCGCGATCACCGAGGACGGCGCGCGGATGATCCAGATCGCCGTCTTCGGCGCGACCGTCTCGTACGTGCTGATGCTGCTGTCGCACATCGTGCTGCGCCGCCGCGAGCCGGACCTGGAGCGCGGCTACACCACGCCGGGCGGGGTCGTCACGTCGGGCATCGGGCTCGTGCTGGCGTGCGCGGCGGTCGTCGCCGTCTTCACCGTCGACGTCAAGGCGGCGCTCATCACGCTCGCCGTGTACGCCGTCGGCATCTTGTACTTCGCGCTGTACTCGCGGCACCACCTCGTCGCGAAGGCGCCCGAGGAGGAGTTCGACGCGATCGAGCGCGCCGAGAAGGAGCTGGCCGGATCATGACCATCGACGAGCTGCGCCACGCGGTCGACGCGGGGCGGATCGACACCGTCGTCATCGCCCTCGCCGACATGCAGGGCCGGATCATGGGCAAGCGCCTGCACGCGAACCACTTCCTCGAGGAGGTGCTCGAGCACGGCGCCGAGGCGTGCAACTACCTGCTCGCGGTCGACGTCGACATGAACACCGTCGAGGGGTACGCGATGTCCTCGTGGGAGGGCGGCTACGGCGACTTCGTGCTGCAGCCCGACCTCTCCACGCTGCGCGCGATCCCGTGGCTGGAGGGCACCGCGCTGGTGATGGCGGACGTCCACACCACCGAGGGCGACCCGGTCGGCCCGTCGCCGCGCCAGATCCTCCGCAAGCAGCTCGACCGGCTGGCGGAGCGGGGCTGGCGCGCGTTCGCGGGCACCGAGCTCGAGTTCATCGTCTTCAAGGACACGTACGAGCAGGCGTGGCACAAGGGGTTCAAGGAGCTCGAGCCGGCGAACCTCTACAACGTCGACTACTCGCTGCTCGGCACCTCGCGCGTCGAGCCGCTGATCCGCCGCATCCGCAACGCGATGCACGACGCGGGGCTGCGGGTGGAGGACTCCAAGGGCGAGTGCAACCTCGGCCAGCACGAGATCAACTTCCACTTCGGCCCGGCGCTGAAGACGGCGGACGAGCACGTGATCTACAAGAACGGCGCCAAGGAGATCGCGTCCCAGGAGGGGATGTCGATCACGTACATGGCGAAGTTCGACGAGCGCGAGGGGTCGTCGTGCCACGTCCACTTCTCGCTCCAGACGGAGGACGGGTCGTCGGTCTTCGCGGACGATCAGAAGGTGTTCGAGTCGTTCCTGGCGGGGCAGCTCGCGACGCTGCGTGAGCTGACGCTGCTCTTCGCGCCGAACATCAACTCGTACAAGCGGTACGCCAACGCGTCCTTCGCGCCGACGACGGTCGCGTGGGGCAAGGACAACCGCACGTGCGCGCTGCGCGTGGTGGGCCACGGCAAGTCGATGCGGTTCGAGAACCGGATCCCGGGCGCGGACGTCAACCCGTACCTCGCTTTGAGCGCGGTGATCGCGGGCGGGCTCTACGGCATCGAGCAGGGGCTGGAGCTCGAGCCGGCGTACGAGGGCAACGCGTACAACGAGACCGAGAAGCCGCGCGTGCCGGGGACGCTGCAGGAGGCGCGCGACCTGTTCGCGGCGTCCGAGGTGGCGAAGGCGGCGCTGGGCGAGGAGGTCGTCGCCCACTACGTCAACATGGCGGACGTGGAGCTGAACGCCTTCCATGCCGCCGTGACGGACTGGGAGCGGTACCGGGGGTTCGAGCGGCTGTGAGCACGCTCGACGTCCTGGAGCCCGCCACCGGATCCGTCCTCACCACCGTCCCCCGCGCGGGCGTCGCCGAGGCCGACGCCGCGGTCGCGCGGGCGAAGGCCGCGTTCCCCGCGTGGCGCGACGTCTCCCCCGGCGACCGTGCCCGGCTGCTCGCGCGGCTGGCCGCGCGCGTGGAGGAGGCGCACGAGGAGCTGTCGCTGCTCGAGGCGCGGAACGCCGGCAAGCCGATCGGCTCCGCCCGCGGCGAGATCGGGATGGTCGCCGACACGCTGCGGTACTACTCCGGCGCGCCCGAGCGGCTGCTCGGGGACACGATCCCGGTCGCGGGCGGTCAGGTGCTGACCGTGCGCGAGCCTTTGGGCGTGGTGGGGCTCATCACGCCGTGGAACTTCCCGCTCGCGATCGCGACGTGGAAGATGGGGCCGGCGCTGGCGGCGGGGAACTGCGTGGTGCTCAAGCCGGCGGAGCTGACGCCGCTGACGGCGCTGCGGTTCGCTGAGCTGGCGTTGGAGGCCGGGCTGCCCGAGGGCGTCGTCAACGTCGTGGTCGGCACGGGCGCCGAGGTGGGCGCGCGGCTGGTGGAGCATCCCGATGTCGCGAAGATCGCGTTCACCGGGTCGACGGCGGTCGGCCGCTCGATCATGCGCGGCGCGGCGGACACGATCAAGCGCGTGACGCTGGAGCTCGGCGGCAAGTCGGCGAACATCGTCTTCGCGGACGCCGACGTGGAGCGCGCCGCGGCGGCGGCGCCCGGGGCCGTGTTCGACAACGCGGGCCAGGACTGCTGCGCGCGGTCGCGGATCCTCGTGGAGCGGTCGGCCGTGGACGACTTCCTCGCCGCGCTCCAGCCGCACGTGGAGGGCATTCGCGTGGGCGACCCGCTCGACGACGCGACCGACATGGGGCCGCTCATCTCCGCGGCGCAGCGCGACAAGGTCGCGTCGTACGTGCCCGCCGACGGCGCGTCCGTGGCGATCCGGGGCAGCGCCCCGTCCGGCAACGGCTTCTGGTTCCCGCCGACGGTGCTGTCGGACGTCGCGTGGGACTCCCCCGCTGTGTCGGAGGAGATCTTCGGCCCGGTCGCGGTCGTGGTCCCGTTCGACACCGAGGAGGAGGCCGTCCGGCTCGCCAACGACACCATCTACGGTCTGAGCGGATCCGTGTGGACGCGGGACGGCGCGAAGGCGCTGCGCGTGGCGCGCGGGCTGGAGAGCGGCAACCTGTCGCTCAACTCGAACAGCTCGGTGCGGGTGACGACCCCGTTCGGCGGGTTCAAGCAGTCCGGCGTCGGCCGGGAGCTCGGGCCGCACGCGACGGACGCCTACACCGAGGTCAAGACCATCTTCATCGACACGGAGCACTAGGGAGCGGCATTGGCGGGACGGTTGGAAGGGCGCGTCTGCGTCATCACGGGGACGGCGAGCGGCATCGGCCAGGAGACCGCCGCGGTCTTCAAGGACGAGGGCGCGGTCGTCGTCGGCGTCGACCTCAACGAGTCCGAGGGCGTCGAGCTGTCGCTCCGCGCCGACGTGACCGACGAGGACGCGGTCCGCGACGTGTACGAGCAGGTCATCGAGAAGTACGGCCGGATCGACGTGCTGTTCAACAACGCCGGTATCTCGCCGCCCGACGACGCCTCGATCCTCGAGACCGGGCTCGAGGCGTGGCAGCGCGTGCAGGACGTGAACCTCAAGTCGGTCTTCCTCTGCTGCAAGCACGGGATCCCGCACCTGCTCAACAGCGGCGGCGGCAGCGTCATCAACACCGCGTCGTTCGTCGCCCGGCTCGGCGCGGCGACCTCCCAGATCTCGTACACGGCGTCCAAGGGCGGCGTCCTCGCGCTGTCGCGTGAGCTCGGCGTGCAGTTCGCGCGCAACAACGTCCGCGTCAACGCGCTCTGCCCCGGCCCGGTCGACACCCCGCTGCTCCGCGAGCTCTACGCCAACGACCCCGAGGCCGCGGCCCGCCGCATGGTCCACGTCCCCATGGGCCGCTTCGCCCGCGCCCGCGAGATCGCCAACGCCGTCCTCTTCCTCGCCTCCGACGACTCGTCCTTCATCACCGCCACCGACTTCCTCGTCGACGGCGGCATCGCGGGCGCGTACGTCACCCCGCTCTAGCTGAGCGCCGGTCACCGCGCGCAGGCGTTCGACGCGAGCCGTCGAACGTCTGCGCGTGACCGACCGTGCCGAACGTCTCCAGCGCCGCCTCGACCCGGTGCTGTTCGTCGCCGCGATGCTGACGGTGCCGGTGCTGGTGATCCAGGCGAGCGACGCCGGACACGGGTGGGACGTCACCGCCGAGATCCTCAACTGGGCGATCTGGGCGACGTTCGCCGGCGCCGCGGTGGCGCTGCTGTGGGTGACGCCCGACCGGCGGCGGTGGCTGCGCGAGCATCCGCTCGACGTCGCGATCGTGCTCTTCACCGCGCCGATCCTCCCCGCCAGCCTCGAGGCGGCGCGCGTCTTCCGCCTCCTCCCCGTGCTGCGGCTCGTCGGCGCGGTGGTGCTCGCGCGGCGGATGCTCTCCACCGAAGGCGTCCGCGACGCGGCGATCCTCGCGATGATGACCGTGCTCGGCGGCGGTGCCGCGTACTCGGCGGTGGAGACCGGGCCGGACGGTCAGGCGCTGAGCACGTGGGACGGCGTGTGGTGGGCGATCACGACCGTGACGACCGTCGGCTACGGCGACAACTACCCGCACACGACCGAGGGGCGGATCATCGCGATCGCCGTCATGGCGGTCGGGATCGGGTTCGTCGCGCTCATCACCGCGTCCGCCGCGGAGCGGATCACGCGGGCACGGCGGGCGGAGGCGTCGGAGCTCTCCGCCGTCAGCGCGAAGCTCGACGAGATCCTGCGCCGGCTCGACGCGCTCGAGAAGCGCGGCTGAGCGGTCACATCGCGGGCAGCCCGAGCGCGGCTCGGACGGCCACCGCGCCGGCCGCGGCGACGAGGAAGCTGAGCAGCGTTCCGATCAGGACGTACTCGGCCAGCGCCTCCTGGCCGGACGAGAACGTCGGGAAGCGCGCGACCGACTTGGCCGTCAACGTCACAGCGGCCGCCGCTGGCTCGCCCGCGACGATGAACCCGAAGACCAGCGTGCGCTCGAGCCAGCCGATGTACCGCCCGGCGTTGACGAACCCTGGCGGCTTCTGCTCGATGCGGTTGGCCACCGGCGCCAGGAGCCAGCCGATCATGGAGCCCGAGACGAAGACGGCGGCCAGCCCGCCGATCACGACGCAGGCGACCTGCGGATCGACGACGAGGCTTTGGACGCTCTCGTACGCGCTTCCAGCGTCGATGAGGAGCGCTGCCGCGAGGGCCAGCGTGAGGCCGGCCGCGAACGCCGCGGGCAGCGCGCCCGACC
>DATMVO010000524.1:0-7715 GCA_035563115.1 Solirubrobacteraceae bacterium | reverse complement strand
GGCGCGGGCGTTCGCGCGGGCGGCGGAGCTGACCCCGGCGCCGGCCGAGCGCGCGCGGCGGCTGCTGGAGGCGGCGATCGACCATGTCGCGGCGGGGGCGCTGGAGCAGGCCGAGGCGGACGCCGACGCCGCGCTGCCTCTGGAGGCCGACCCGCTGGTGCGCACCGGGCTGCAGCGGATCCGCGCGCACGTCCTGATCCGGTCGGGGCGGCCGGGGGAGGGCGCTGAGGCGATGGCGGAGGTAGCGCGCGAGGTCGCGGACGAGATCCCGCCTTTGGGGGCCGCGATGCTGCTGGAGGCGGCTCTGGGGCGGATGCTCACGGGGCCCGGTTCCAGTGCTTTGGCACATGCGCGGCGAGCGGCCGAGCTGGGCGCCGGCGTGGAGATCATCGAGGGCGTCGCCGACGTGATCATGGCCCACACGCTGCTGGCGACGGGCGATTCGGCGTCCGCCGCTGCTCGGCTGGCGGCGCGCGTGGGGTTCCTGCTCGACGCCGATCCGCCGCCCGGGGTGACGGAGGCGATCGCGGGCGGCGCGCACACGTTCATGTGGCTGGAGGACTTCGACCGGTCGCAGAAGATCCTGGATCGGCTGATCGAGGTCGCGCGGAACGAGGGCGCGCTGGCGCGGCTCTGCTATCCGCTGACGATCCGGTCGCAGCTCGGGTACCGGCGCGGGCACTGGAGCGCCGCGTACGCCGACGCCGTCGAGGCGGCGCGGGCGTCGGCGGAGACCGGGCAGGAGTCGAACCTCTCGTACGCGCTGCAGATGATGGCCGAGATCGAGGCGGGGCTCGGGAAGTTCGCGGACGCGCGTCAGCACGCCTCCGAGTCCTTGGAGATCGCCCGGCGGAGCGAGACGCCGGTGTTCGGGCCCTACGCGCGGCTGGCGCTGGGGGCCGTGGCGGCGGGGGACGACGACGTCGAGGGTGCCGTGGCCGAGTACGAGCGCGCGCGGGACGAGATCGTCGCGATCGGGATGCCGGCGCCGTGCGAGCTCTTCGCGACCGTCGAGCTGGTGGAGCTGCACGTCCGCGGCGGGGACGCGGGCGCCGCCGCCGACGAGCTCGCCCGCCTCGAGGCGCTGGTGACGCCCGGGCACCCGCCCGTCCACCAGGCCCAGCTCACCCGCTGCCGCGGGCTCGTGCTCGACGGGACGTCCGCCATCGAGGCGCTGCGTGGTGCGGTCGCGCTCCACGACGCCTCCTCGACCCCCTTCGAGCGCGCCCGCACCGAGCTCGTCCTCGGCGAGCGCCTCCGCCGCGACCGCCAGCGCACCGAGGCCCGCGCGCCGCTGCGCGCCGCGCTCGAGACCTTCGAGCGCCTCGGCGCCCGCGCCTGGGCCGAACGCGCCCGCTCCGAGCTCCGCGCCTCCGGCGCCGCCTCAGGCCGCGGCGAGATCCCCGTCGCCGACGTCCTCACGCCCCACGAGCTCCAGGTCGCGATGATCGTCGCCAAGGGCGCCACCAACAAGGAGGCCGCAGCCGCCCTCTTCGTCTCCCCCAAGACCGTCGAGCACCACCTCGGCCAGATCTACCGCAAACTCGACCTCCGCTCCCGCACCGAGCTCACCGCCCTCCTCTCCGCCTCCTCCTGACGCGCTGACGGAGCGGCTCGCCCGCCGGTAACCCACCCCACCGCACGGCCACTGCGGTGAGGGGCGGGAAACCGACCACCCCGGACGTTTTCCCGCCCCTTGGCTCCGGTCGGCACGCGCGGGGCGGGAAACCGGCGGAAACGATCATCTCGTGGATGCGCGCCGGGCGAGATGTCCGAAATCGTCGCTCCTCGACGGTCTTGATCATCTCGCCACGCTGTCGGCGACGAGATGCTCTAAAGCGTCGGTGCGGAGCGGGGCGCGCGCCGGCCGGCGCGGCTAGCTCAGGATCGCTTCGAGGAGGCCCGGGAAGCGCTCGTCGAGGTCGTCTCGGCGGAGGGAGACGTAGCGGTGGGTGCCCTCGACGCGGGTGTTGGTGACGCCCGCTTCGCGGAGGACGCGGTAGTGGTGCGAGCGGGTGGCCTTGGAGATGCCGAGGTCGATGGAGCCGCAGGTGCGCTCGCCGGCCTCGCAGGCGGCGAGCTCGCGGACGATGCGCAGGCGCATGGGGTCGCCGAGGGCCTGGAGGACGGTCGTGAGCTCCAGGTCGCGGGTCTCGGGCTGGTCGAGCAGTGCGGGCATCGTCCACCAATCGTACCCAACGGTTCGACACGCGTCGAACTCCTGGTACGGTTGTTCGACCGATGCCGAACTTCCTCCCCTCGCTGATCGCCGCGCTCTGCTGGGGCGCGATGTTCCCGATCTCCGCGCCCGCGCTCGAGCGCGTCGACGCCGTCAACTTCACCGCGCTGCGCTACGCCGGCGCCACGCTGATCTTCGTCGCGCTCCTCGCGGCCATCGAGGGGCGCCGCGCCTTCAGCTTCGAGGGCCGCGCGAAGAGGCTCTTCGTCCTCGGCACCTACGGGTTCGCCGGCTTCAACCTCCTCTCGTTCGCCGCGCTGGAGCACACGAGCCCGCAGCACGCCGCGCTGATCGTCGCGCTCACGCCGATCATCACGCTCCTGATGCGCTGGCAGAGCACGGGCGAGACGCCGGCCAGAGCGCAGCTCGCGCTCGTCGTCGTCGCGTTCCTCGGCGTCGGCCTCGTCATCACGAACGGCGACCCGGGCACGCTGATCGACGGCGGCGTCGGGATCGGCGAGCTGATGGTCCTCGGCGGCGGGATCATGTTCATCCGCTTCACGCTCGGGGCGCAGGAGTTCCCGGGGTGGAGCCCGCTCCGCTACACCGCGCTCGCCGTCCCGCTCGGCACGCTCTCCATCCTCGCCGTCGCCGCGGCAGGCGCCGCCGGCGGCTGGCTCGACATCCCCAGCGGCGCAGATGTCGGAGCGATCGCCCCCGAGCTCGCCTACGTGATCCTCGCGGGCGCGGTCACCGGCGTCCTGGCCTGGAACGCCGGCGTCGCCAAGCTCGGCCCGGCGAACGCCGCGCTCTTCATGAACCTCGTCCCGATCACGGCCTTCGCGGTCGAGGCGATCAAGGGGACGTCGCCCCACGCATGGGAGGTCGTCGGCGCGGCGATCACCGTCACCGCCCTCGTGGCGGCCAACCTCGTCGCGCGGCGCGCCGCGGCCTCAGCGGCGCCCGCTCACCCGCCGCAGGAACGGCACGACCGTCTTGAGGAAGTCGTTGGTCTCGGGCGCGGCGGTCAGCGGGTCGAGGTGGCTGGTGCTGGTGGAGCGATCGACCAGCGTTGACCGCCCCCGCGGCACCCGCGAGGCAGCGATCAGCCGCCGCGCGCCGCGGAGGACGCGCCCGTCCGTCAGGTCGGTCTGGAACGCGTAGAGCGGGACGTCGACCTCACGCAGGTGCCGCAGCCGCAGCCCCAGTTCGCGCGCGACCGCGGTCGGGCGCAGCTCGTTCGCCGCGTCCACGTCGAGCCGCAGCCGCTCGGGGAAGTACCACTCGACCCCGTTCACCGGCGACTGCGCCCAGAACCGCGCGACCCGCGCGATGGGGGAGACCTCGCCGTCGACCCAGTCGCGCGGATCGCCGCTCGGCGCCAGCCCACCCGCCCGCAGCTGGATCAGCCCCAGGGCACGCGGCGACGTCGTCTTGTCGAACGCGTGGCCGAGGAACGCGCGGTTCGTCGCCGGCACCGGCGGCTTGAACTGCGCGGGGAGCAGCGCGAAGTCGGAGAACGGCGAGCGCTCCAGCGGCAGCTTGTCCGCGTACAGCCCGCCCAGCGCCGCGAACACGCCCTGCGCCCACGGCAGCCCGAGCCCGATCAGGTCCGCGAACGGCTGCTTGCGCACCTCTGCCAGGCGCCGCCGCGCGTCCGCCACCGACGCCACGCGCGCGAAGGAGCCCAGCGCGCCGCCGTCGATCAGCACGAGCCCGTCGACGTCCTCGTACCCGGCGCGGCCCCCGCCGAAGTCCCACGCCGCGTAGATCGCCGTCATCGACGCGCCGAGCGAGTGGCCGCCGAGGATCACGCGCTTGCCCGCGCGCCGCGCCGCGAGCACCACGCGCCGCACGTCGCCCAACGCCGTCGGCAGCCCCCAGTCCGCGACGAACCCGAGCTTCGACAGGTCCGGCGGCGCGAACCGCGGGCCGGCGTACGCCGGGTTCGCCAGCGCGCCGAGGTAGTAGTCGAACGCCTGCTGCGGCGTCGCGGCACCGCGCGCCGCCCGGTCGAACATCGACGTGTCCTCCAGCGCCTGCGAGCGCCGGTCGACCGCCCACACCTGCAGCCCCGGGACCCGCTCCACGATGTCCCGCCCGACGAGGCCGAAGTCGCCCGCCCCGCCGTTGTAGCCGGGCATCAGGACGAGCACCGTGTCCGCGCTCGCGGGCCCGATCTTCGTCACGAACGAGCGGTCGTACGTGGCCGGTCCGGCGGCCGGGACACCGGGCACCGTGGTGGTCGTCTGCGCGGCCGCAGGGGCCGTGAGCGCGAGCGTGAACGCCGCCGCCACCGCGGCGCGGGGGACCCTGAGCATCTCGGCTCCTACGCTAATGCACCGTGGCCGTCCTCATCGCATCCGACCTGAACAAGGACATGGCGGGCGAGCCCCTGTTCCGGGGGATCTCGTTCAAGCTCGAACGCAAGGACCGGATGACGATCGCCGGCCGCAACGGCGCCGGCAAGACGACGCTGCTGCGCATGCTCGCGGGGGAGACGTCGGTCGACGGCGGCGAGGTCGTGCTCGCCAAGGGCACGCGGATGGCGCTCCACGACCAGCGGCCGCCGCGCGACCAGGACATCACGCTGCGCGACTACGTGGTCTCCGGCGCGAAGGACATCGTCGAGATGGAGAACGACCTGCGCCGCATGGAGGACGAGATGGCGGCGGGCTCCACCGACGCCGGCCTCTACGACCGCTACGCGCGCCGGCAGGCCGAGTTCGAGACGCGCGGCGGCTACACATGGCGCGACCGGGCGGTCGCGATGCTCCACAAACTCAACTTCGCCGACGACGCGTTCGACCGGCAGCTCTCGTCCTTCTCCGGCGGCCAGCTGACGCGCGCGTCGCTCGCGCGCGCGCTCGCGTCCCAGCCCGACCTGCTCCTCCTCGACGAGCCGACCAACCACCTCGACATCGACTCGCTCGAGTGGCTGGAGAGCGAGCTCAAGCAGCTCGACGCGGCGATCGTGATGGTCGCGCACGACCGCTGGTTCCTCGAGTCGGTCGGCACGTCGGTGCTGGAGATCGAGGCCGGGCGCTCGCGGTTCTTCAACGGCACCTGGCACCAGTGGCGCAAGGAGCAGGCGGCGCGCGAGATGGCGCTCGGCCGGGCGATCGAGAAGCAGCAGGCCGAGATCGCGCGGATGGAGTCGTTCATCGAGCGGTTCCGGGCGAAGGCGACGAAGGCGCGCCAGGCGCAGTCGCGCGTGAAGGCGCTGGAGAAGATCGAGCGGATCGAGCGCGACCCGCGCGACACCCGCGAGATGTCGCTCTCGTTCGGCAAGGCCGAGCGCTCCGGACGCGTGATCTTCGAGCTGAGCGGCGCGCACCTGCAGGTCGGCGAGGACCCGCCCAAGGTGCTGCTGCACGACGCCGAGATGTGGCTCGAGCGCGGCGAGCACGTGACGCTCGTGGGCGCCAACGGCACCGGCAAGTCGACGCTCATCACCGCGCTGACGGGCCAGCGCCCGTTCGACGCGGGCCGGCTCTCCACCGGGCACAACGTGAAGGTCGGCTACCTCTCGCAGCACGCGTCGGAGCTGGGCGACTCCGGCTCGGTGCTCGAGGTGACGCAGCGCCGGACCGGCCTAGCGCCGAACAAGGCGCGGGCGCTGCTGGGCAAGTTCCTCTTCAGCGGCGAGCAGGCCGAGAAGGCGATCGCGACGTGCTCGGGCGGCGAGCGGGCGCGCGTCTCGATGGCGATCCTCGTCGCGAGCGGCTCCAACGTCCTCATCCTCGACGAGCCGACCAACCACCTCGACCTCGAGTCGCGCGAGGCGCTGGAGGACGCGCTGCTCCAGTTCGAGGGCGCGATCCTGCTCGTCTCCCACGACCGCGCGCTGCTGGAGGCCGTCGGGTCGCGGACGATCGCGATCGACGGCGGCAAGCTCCACTCCTACCTCGGCGGCTGGGCGGAGTACCAGCGCGTGCGCGAGGAGCGCCGCGCGGCGGGCAAGCCGGTCAACATCCCGGCGCCGCAGGACGCCCGCCCGCCCGCCGATCCCAACGCGCGCACGGCCGACGGCCGCGCCGTGCGGCGCACGGCGGAGGACCTCGCCGCGGAGGCCAAGCCGGTGAAGGCCGCGGCCGCCGCGCCCGCCACCAACGGGAAGAAGGGGGCCAAGGCGAAGCCGAGCGGGCCGTCGAAGAACGCGCTCAAGCAGGAGGAGCGGCTCGCCAAGGCCGTCGAGGCCGCCGAGGAGGCGCTGGCGAAGGTCGAGGAGGAGCTCGCGGACCCGTCGTGCTGGGCGACGCCGTACGAGACGCCGAAGTCCGAGGCGCGCCACACCGCCGCCAAGCGCGCCGTCGAGGAGGCCATGGCCGCGTGGGAAGAGCACGCGGCGAAGGTCCAGGCGTGACGGCAGCCGCCGGCGCGCCCGTGGACGGGGCGCCGCGCTGCGGGCTCGTGGCGCTCGGCGACTCCATCACCTACGGCCACGGCGGGATGCAGTCCGGCCTCGGCTCCCAGTCGTGGGCGATGTGGCTGGCGGAGGCGATGGGGCTCCCGTTCACGCGGCTGGCGGTCAACGGCGCGACGGTGCGCGACGTGGTCGAGCACCAGCTCCCGCGGCTCGCCGGCCCGTACGACGTCGGCTGCCTCTACATCGGCGTCAACGACGTCCGCGGCCCGGACTGGGACCCTGCCGCGTACGCGCGCGACCTCGCGACGGTGGTCGCGACCCTCGACGTCGTGTGCGACCGGCTCCTGCTCGTCGCGCTCCCGCTCGACCTCGGCCTCCCGCCCGCAGGGGCGAAGGTGCTCCAGGCCAACTCGGCGGTCGAGCACGAGGGCGCGCGCCACCACGCGCCCGTCGTCGACCTGCGCGACTTCACCGGCGCCCGCTGGGTCTGGGCCGACCGCGTCCACGCGACCGCCACCGGCCAGGTCGAGATCGCCGACCGCGCCGCCCGCGCGCTCGACGCCCCGCTCCCGTCGCGGGCCGTCGTCGACCCGCCCCGCCCGGACCTGTCGTACGCCTACCACTACGGCCGCCGCACCCTGCGCGAGCAAGCCCGCGTCGCGCTCGCCCGCGTCTGCCGCACCTCCTAGATTGCCCGCCGTGCTCCGCCCCGTCGCCGCGTTCGCGGCCTCCGCCACGCTGCTCCTGTGGACGGCGTCCGCACCGGCCGCGACCGCCGCTCCGCCGCGTTCGGCCGAGGCGTTCGTCGAGGCCTTCACCCGCGCGGAGGCCGCCGTCACGGCGAGCGTCCCGGTCCAGCGCCGTCGGACCGACGAGGTCCTGCGCACCTGCGCGATCTGGCTGAAGCCCGAGCCGCCGGAGGAGCTGTGGGAGGACGCGATGGCCCTCTTCACGCAGGCCGTGTTCCAGGAGACGCTGTTCGTGCCGCTCACCGCGCCGGTCGGGCAGCTGGTGGCGGACCTCGACGCGATCCCGACGCGCGACCCCGTCCTGCGAAGCGCCCGCGCCGTCTGGCGGACGACGTACGACACGCTGCTGCGCGCGCCGCGCATGCCGGACGCGTGCGCGGACGCGGCGGCCTGGCGGGCCGCCGGGTGGGCGCGATCG
>DATMVO010000523.1:0-8979 GCA_035563115.1 Solirubrobacteraceae bacterium | reverse complement strand
TGTCGCGGGAGACGGCGGCCCGCGCGATCTCCCACCTGCGCGCGCTGACCGGCGCGGACGCGGTGGCGGTCTGCGACCTGGAGACCGTGCTGGCGGTCGACGGCGCCGTGCCGGACGGCGTCGAGGCGGACGGGCCGCTGGCCGAGGGGCTCGCCGCCGCGCCGAACGGCCGCGTCCACGTCGAGCCGGCGCTCGGCGCGGTGGTGGCGCCGCTGCGGATCGGCGACGAGCTCGTCGGCTCGCTCTGCGCCTTCCGCGCGGGCCGCGAGCGGCTGCGGCCCGAGGACGCGCGGGTGCTCGGCGAGGCGGCGCTGCTGGTGAGCGCGCAGCTCGAGCTCTCCGCCGTCGCCGCGCAGGAGGAGCGGCTGGCCGAAGCGGAGCTGCGCGCGCTCCGCGCCCAGATCTCGCCGCACTTCATCTACAACGCGCTCGCGGCAGTCGCCAGCTACATCCGCTCGCGCCCCGAGGAGGCGCGCGAGCTGCTGACCGAGTTCGCCGAGTTCATCCGCTACGCGTTCCGGCGCGAGCGCCCGTACGTGACGCTCGCCGACGAGCTCCACTACGTGCAGAAGTACCTGCGGCTCGAGCAGGCGCGGTTCGGCGAGCGGCTCGAGGTGCGCGTGCAGGTCGCGCCGGAGGTGCTCGGCGCGGTCGTCCCCGTGCTCTCCTTGCAGCCGCTGGTGGAGAACGCGGTGCGGCACGGGGTCGAGTCGCGGCCGGGCGTCGGGCACGTGGAGATCACCGGCCGCGACGTGGGGCCGGACGTCGAGCTGTGCGTCCGCGACGACGGCGCGGGGATGGCGCCCGAGCGGGCGCGGGCGGCGCTGGCGGGCGGGCCGGGCGCGGGGATCGGGCTGTCGAACGTGGACGCGCGGCTGCGGCAGACGTTCGGCGCCGACTACGGGCTGGCGGTGGAGTCCGAGCCGGGCGCGGGAACGTGCGTGACGATGACCGTGCCGAAGTTCCGCGCGGGGGTGCGGGCGGCGTGAACGCCGGGCTCTCGGTGCTCGCGGTGGACGACGAGCGGCCGGCGCTGGACGACCTCGCGCACCTGCTGCGTGCCGCGCCGGGTGTCGCGGACGTCGACACCGCGTTGTCCGGCGAGGACGCGCTGCAGGCGCTTGGGCGGCGGACCTACGACGCGCTCTTCCTCGACGTGCGGATGCCCGGCCTGGACGGCGTGGAGCTGGCGCGGGTGCTGCGCCGGTTCGCCGAACCGCCGGCGATCGTCTTCGTCTCCGCGCACGAGACGGCGGCGGTGGAGGCGTTCGAGGTGCGGGCGCTCGACTACCTGCTCAAGCCGGTGAGCGCCGCGCGGCTCCAGGAGGCCGTGGCGCGGCTGGCGTCCGCACCGCCCGCCGCCTCCGAGCCGGCGCCCCAGCCACCCGACGACGACGTGGTGCCGGTCGACAACGTCCGCGGCGGCGGGACGCGGCTGATCCCGCGCAGCTCGATCCTCTTCCTCCAGGCCAACGGCGACTACGTCCGGATCGTCGCCGACGACGGGCGGTTCCTCCTGCGCGGGCGGCTCTCGGACATCGAGCGGCGGTGGGCGTCGTTCGGCTTCGTCCGCGTCCACCGCGGCTACCTGGCCAACCTGCCGCGCGCGGTGGAGGTGCGGCCCCTGCTCAACGGCACGGCGGTGCTCGTGTTCGGCGACGGCTCGCGGGTGCCGATCGCGCGGCGGCAGATCGGCGAGCTGCGGCGCAGGCTGCGGACGTGACGCGCCCGCGCTCGACGCGCGCCGAGCTGGAGGAGGCGACCGCCCACGGCGACCTGTACCTGCGGCGGCTGCGGCGGGCGCAGCTCTCGTTGTCGCTCCTCGCCCTCGTCGTGCTCGCGGGGCTCGTTGGCGCGCTCCCGCTGCTCCTCCTGCTCGTGCCGTCGCTGGGCGATGTCGATGTGCTGGGCGTGCCGCTCGCGATCGGCCTGGTGATCGTCCCGCCGCTCGTCACGTACGTGGCGCTCGGGTGGCTCTACCAGCGGCGCGCGGACGCGCTCGATGAGGCGTTCCGCGACCTCGTGGGCGACGAGTGAGCCTGGCGCTGCTGGCGATCGCCGGGGTCGCGGCGGGCGCCATCGGCATCGGCGCGTGGGGCGTCCGGTTCGCGCGGACCACCTCGGACCTGCTCGTCGCCTCGCGCGCGGTGACGCCGTGGTGGAACGCCGCAGCGATCGGGGGCGAGTACCTGAGCGCCGCGTCGTTCCTGGGGATCGCGGGCCTCCAGATGAAGTACGGGTCGGCGGCGCTGTGGCTGCCGGTCGGGTTCGCGGGCGGCTACCTGGCGCTGCTCTTCTTCGTCGCGGCGCCGCTGCGGCGGTTCGGCTCGTACACCGTCGCGGACTTCGCCGAGGCGCGGCTGGGGAGCCCGCGGTTGCGCTCGCTCGCGTCGGCCGTCGTCCTGCTGATCGGCGCTTTGTACCTCGTGCCGCAGCTCAAGGGCGCGGGGCTGACCGTGCGCGAGGTGACCGGCGGGCCGTACTGGCTGGGGCTCGCGGCGGTGGCGCTGGTGGTCGCGCTGAACGTCGCGCTCGGCGGGATGCGCGGGATCACCTACGTGCAGGCGTACCAGTACTGGCTCAAGACGTTCGCGATCGCGCTGCCGGCCTGCCTGCTCGTCCTCCACCTCGGCGGGCTGCCGGAGCGGGCGGCGCTCTTCGGCCACGAGCTGCCGCGGGCGCCGGCCGGGGGCCTCGTGGTGGAGCTCGAGGAGCCGCAGCGGGTGACGTGGCCGGATACGGGCCGGGTCGAGACGCTCCCCGCCGGCCGCACCGTGATCCCGGAGGGCCGGACGGTGCCGGTCGCCGAGGGGATCGAGCCGATGCGCGGCGACGAGTGGGCCGACCCGATCGGCGGCGACGGGCGCGCCTCGCCGCTCTTCGTCTACTCGCTCCTGCTCGCGACGTTCCTGGGGACGATGGGGCTCCCCCACATCCTCGTCCGCTTCTACACCAACCGCGACGGGCCGGCGGCGCGGCGGACGACCGTGCGCGTGCTCGGGCTGCTCGGCCTCTTCTACCTCTTCCCCGCGCTGTACGGGCTCCTCGGGCGAGCGCTCGTGCCGGAGCTGTACGTGACCGGCGAGACCGACCTCGCGGTGCTGCGGATCCCCGCCGCTGCCTGGCCGGGCCCGGTGGGCGACGCGCTCGGCGCGCTGGTGGCGGCGGGCGCGTTCGCGGCGTTCATGTCGACGGCGTCAGGGCTGCTCGTCTCGGTCGCGGGGACGCTGTCGTACGACGTGTGGGATCGCGTGCGGCCGCCGCGTGACCGGGTGCGCGACCGCCTGCGGCGCTTCCGGCTGTGCGCCGTGCTGGCGATGGTCGTGCCGGTCGCGCTGGCGCTCGGGACGCGCGAGGTGGACATCAGCGTGCTCGTCGGATGGGCGTTCGCGCTCGCCGCCTCGACGTTCTGCCCCCTGCTGCTGCTGGGGATCTGGTGGACGCGGCTGACCGCGCGGGGCGCGGCGTGCGGGCTGGTGGTCGGCGCTTCCGTCACGACGGTCGCGGTCGCCGTCGCGCTCGTGACGGGGGACCTGGCGAACGCGGACACGCTGCTCGTCCAGCCCGCGCTCGTGTCGGTGCCGCTGGCGTTCTTGGCGATGGTGCTCGTGTCGCTCCGCGGCCCCGCCCAGCCGGCGCCGGAGGCGCTGATGCGCGCGCTCCATGCGCCGGAGGGGCTGGGGCTCGAGCCGGCCTCGCGCGCCTAGGCCTGCTGGGCGCTCGCGGTGAGCGCCTGGGTGAGCACCTCGCGGACGGTCGTCGGCTTGCGCCCGGTGAGCTCCTCGACCGTGGTGCTGACCGCGGCCGACCAGCCGAGCCGGTGGCCGGTGCCGAAGCTGGCGAAGACGCGCGCGACGGGCTCGGGGAAGCCGGCGTGCTGGACCATGCCCTGGACGGCCGCCTCGTCGTCGATCTGCTCGACGGAGATCGGCCGGCCCGCGATCTCGGCGGCGATGGCGGCGACCTGCTCGGCCGTCAGCGCCTCCGCGCCGGTGACGTCGTACGCCTTGCCCGCGTGCGCGCCGGTGGTGTCGGTGAGGACGGCGGCGGCGACCGCGGCGCAGTCCGCGCGGCTGACGTAGGCGACCTTGCCGCCGCCCTCGTTGGTGTGGATCGTGCCGTGCTCGACGCCGCCCTGCGCGGTGCGGACGGCCATCTCGGCGTAGATCGCGTTCCGCAGGAAGGTGAACGTGAGGCCGGTCGCGCGGATCGCCTCCTCCGTCGCGAGGTGCTCGGCGGCGACGCCGATCGGGTTGCTGTCGGACGGGTTGACGATCGACGTGTACGCGAGGTGCTTCACGCCCGCCTCCTTCGCCTTCGCGACCGCGGAGCGCTGCGGCTCGACGCGGGCGCCGACGGTGTCGAGGGAGATGAGGAGGAGCGTGTCGACACCGGCGAAGGCGGCGTCGAGCGTGGCCGGGTCGGTGAAGTCGCCGGCGCGGACGTCGGCGCCCTTGGCCGCGAGGTCGGCGAGCTTCGACGGGTCGCGGGTGATGAGGACGACGTCCTTCGGGTCCGCGTGCTCGAGGACGCGCTCCGCGGTCAGGCGGCCGAGCTGGCCCGACGCGCCGGTGATGGCGATGCTCACGCTGTGATCTCCAATTCGTGCTTGCCGTGCATACGTTTGTGGTGGGGTCGAAACGTAGCAGCGGCAGTTGCGAATACGATGGTCGGCGTGGCCCAGCCCACGAACACCCAGTTCGCCCTCGCCGTCCACGTGCTCACGCTCCTCAGCGCGGCGGGCGCGTGCGCGAGCGAGGCCGGCGGACGGATCTCGTCGGAGTTCCTGGCGGGGAGCGCGGGTTCGAACCCGGTCCACGTCCGCCGCCTCCTCGGCCGTCTCCGCACCGCCGGCCTCGTCCAGTCCCGCCCCGGCCCGTCCGGCGGCTGGCGCCTCGCGGCCGACCCGTCCTCCACCACCCTCGCCGACGTCTGGACCGCCGTCCACGGCGACGACGCCCAGGTCCTCGGCCTCCACTTCGCCGCCCCCGACTGCACCGCCGGCCAGGCCATCCAGGCCCAGCTCGCCGACCTCGACCGCCGCGCCGCCACCGCCATCACCGCCGAGCTCCGCCGCACCACCCTCACCGACCTCGTCACCCGCGCGGGCGTCTCAACCGACCTCACCGCCCCACCGCTCGCCGCGCCGCGCTGAGCCGCGCACGCCCGGTCCGCGGCGCGCTCTTCCGGCTCCTTGGTGCCGGGCCCGGCCGCTGCGGGGCGGTTGGGTGGGTCAGTGGTCCGTTCGAACCGCGTTCCTCTGGACCCGAAAAAGCGACCCATCGTCACGGGCTCAGCGACGATAGGACGGTTTGTCCGCTATAGGACGTAAAAGCGTCCCATCGTCGTCGCGGGCTCGACGATGGGACGGTTATGCCGGTTGCGGCAGAACCCCCACAACCGGACCACCACCCACACCAACCGCCCCCGCGACGGTCCGAGCCCCGGACCACAGCCCGGAAGAGCGCGAACCGGCCCGGGCGGAGAAGGCGCGGCGCGGTCGGGGCGGCGAGCGCCGGCGTCAGAAGGTGCGGTTGTCTTCCTTGGGCCGCGGGTCCTTGGGGTCGTCGTTGTACGCGATGTACCCCCCGACGACCATGGCGATGGTCGCGAGGAAGACGACGAAGATGCCGAAGCCGACCACGGTGTTGGAGCCGTAGAGGTGGCCGAAGATCGCGAGGGCGACCCCCGCGAACATGAGGATGAGGACCGGGGCGGCCGGGACGTCGGAGGCGGCGAGGACCATGGCGGCGAGGACCATCCGCCTATCATCCACGGTCCCGATGGCCGCCGCTCCCACCACCCCCGCCGACGTCGACCAGGGCCTGCGCTCGGTCGGCTACCTGCCCAGCGCCTCCGCGGCGCTCGTGTCGCTCCTCGCGATCAAGCTCGGCAAGCCGGTCCTCGTGGAGGGCCCGGCCGGCGTGGGCAAGACGGAGCTCGCCAAGGCGCTCTCCAAGTACCTCGGCCGCGAGCTGGTCCGCCTCCAGTGCTACGAGGGCCTCGACGAGGCCAAGGCGCTGTACGAGTGGAACTACCGCAAGCAGCTGCTGCGCATCCAGGCCGAGGCGTCCGGCACCGGCTGGGAGGACGTCCAGGAGGACATCTTCGGTGAGGAGTTCCTCCTCGAGCGCCCGCTGATGACCGCCATCGCGAGCCCGGACCCGGTCGTCCTGCTGATCGACGAGATCGACAAGACCGACCAGGAGTTCGAGGCGATGCTCCTCGAGGTCCTCTCCGACTTCCAGCTCTCGATCCCCGAGCTCGGCACGGTCAAGGCCAAGACGCACCCGGTCGTGCTGCTCACGTCGAACAACACGCGCGAGCTGACCGAGGCGCTCAAGCGCCGCTGCCTCTACCTCTGGCTCGACTACCCGGACACCGAGCACGAGCTGGAGATCGTCCGCCTCCACGCGCCCGAGCTGGACGAGACCGTCGCGCGCAAGCTCGTCGAGATCGTCGGCATGGTCCGCGAGCTGGACCTCAAGAAGCCGCCGTCGATCGCGGAGTCGATCGACTGGGCGCGCGCGCTGCTCCTCCTCGGCGCCGGCGACATCGACGGCGAGACGTTCACCAACACGCTGTCGGTGATCGTCAAGCACCGCACCGACCTCGACATCGTCGCCGAGCGCGTCGGCGTCAAGCTGCCCCGGCCGGTGTGATGCCCGCCGGGCCGCCTGCCGGCTTCGCCGCGCGCATCGTCGAGCTCGGCGAGGAGCTGCGCGACGAGGGCATGCAGGTCGGCACGACCGGGCTGCTCGACGCGTTCGCCGCGCTCGAGGCCGTCGGCTGGACCGACCCGGAGATCTTCCGCGAGGCGCTCTCGGCCACCCTGGCCAAGTCGCCCGAGGACCGCCGGGTCTTCGAGCTGGTCTTCGACCGCTGGCTCTTCCGCGCCGCCGAGCAGGCCGCCGTCGACCTGGCGGTGAAGGAGAGCGAGCGCGGCGACGGCACCGACGCCTCCGAGCTGGACGGCGCGCCGTCCGAGCGCGAGTTCGACATCTCCGAGCTCAACCTCGACGTCCTCAGGCAGCAGATCGCCGCAGCGCTCCGCGACGGCTCTGAGGGCGCGATGCGCGACCTCGCCCGCCTTGCCATCGCGGCGTTCGGCCAGCAGGGGAACGGCTCCGGCGTCATCGGCGTCGACGTCCAGCGGATCCGCCGCGCGCTCGGCCTGCGCGCCGAGCCGCAGCCCGACCTCCCCGAGGACGACCCGCGCCGCGACGGCCTTCCCCGCGAGCAGCTGCGCCGGTTCGAGCAGATCCTGCGCCGCGAGCTCGAGCGCGGGCAGATCGAGCGCACCGAGCAGCTCCCCGCCAAGCGCGCCCTCTCCGAGCTCGACCGCGCGCTCCCCACCGGCGCGGTGCAGGACCTCGCAGCGATCCACCGCGTCGTCGCGCAGCTCAAGCGGCGCCTGAAGACGCAGGGGCAGGAGCAGCGCGGGCGCAAGCGGCGCGTCCACGTCGACGTCCGCCGCACGATGCGCGCGTCGCTGGAGACCGGCGGCGTGCCCGTCGTCATCAAGACGAAGCCGATGCGGCCCCGGCGCCCCGAGATCTTCGTGCTGTGCGACGTGTCGACGTCCGTCACCAGCGCGTCCGTCTTCTTCCTCAGCGTCATGCACGCGCTCCACGACTCGTTCCGCAAGATGCGCTCGTTCGTCTTCATCGAGCGGGTGAGCGAGGTGACCGAGACGTTCACCAAGGAGCGCGACTTCCGCGCGGTGTCCGAGGCGATCGGGCGCGACGCCGGCGTGGCCGACATCTCCGGCTACACCGACTACGGCCGCGTCTGGTCGGAGTTCCGCGCGCTGGTGGAGGACGAGCTGCACCCGCGCGCGACCGTGATCGTCCTCGGCGACGCGCGCACGAACGGCCGCGACCCGCGCGCCGACACGTTCGCCGCCATCGCCGCGAAGGCCGGCCGCACCTTCTGGCTCAACCCCGAGCCGCGCCTGTACTGGAACTACGGCGACAGCGTGATCTCCGCGTACGAGGAGCACTGCCAGGCGTTCGAGTGCTGGACGACGACGCAGCTCGAGGACTTCGTCAAGGCCCTCACGCAGCCCGTCGGCCGGTGAGCACGCCGGGACCTCCCGAGCCCGCGAACCGGCTGCCCGCCCGCGCGCGGGCGCTGTGGACGGTGCAGTACGAGGGCGCGGTGCTCGTCGCGACGATCGTCGTGGCGAGCGTCGTCGGCTCGCCGTGGTGGATCCCGGTGCTCGTGGCCGGTGGGATCGGCGCCGCGGTCGCCGCGCAGGTGCGGTATGCGCGGTGGCGGTACGAGGTGCGCGAGGAGGAGATCGACCTGCGCCACGGCGTGTGGACGGTGACGCGGACGCTCGTGCCGATCCGGCGCGTGCAGCACGTCGACACCGAGGCCGGCGTGATCCAGGGCGCGATGGACCTACGGAGCGTCGCGTTCCACACGGCCGCCGGCAAGACGGAGATCCCGGCGGTCGCGCCGAGCGAGGCGGAGGCGATCCGGCGCCGCGTCGCCGATCTGGCCCGCACGCGCGATGACGTTTGAGGGCCGGGACTTCAACCCCGGCCGGCAGCTCCACCGGGCGGCGATCGGCGCGCACGCGCTGACCGGCCTGCGGCAGATGCTCGTACCGCTCCTGATCGTCGCGGTCGTCGGCGGCTCGGGCGACACGGTGTCGCGCCTCGTCATCTTCGGGCTGCTCGGCCTCGTCGCCTCGGTCTTCTTCGCGTGGGTGTCGTGGACCACGACCGTGTGGTGGCTGGTGGAGGGCGAGGTGCGGCTGAAGACGGGCGTGATCAGCGAGAAGGTCGTCGCGATCCCGCTCGAGCGCGTGCAGGCCGTCGACACGGTGCGCGGGCCGGTGCAGCGCGCGTTCGGCGTGGTGGAGCTGCACGTGCAGGCGGCGGGCGGTGGGAAGCAGGGCGAGATCGTCCTGGAGGCCGTGACGCCGGCCGAGGCGGAGGAGCTGCGGGAGGCGGTGCGCAGCGCGGGCGC
>DATMVO010000522.1:0-2807 GCA_035563115.1 Solirubrobacteraceae bacterium | reverse complement strand
GCGCGGCGGCGGTGGGAGCGCTCGTCGCCGCGCTGCGCCGCCGCACGCTCCCCGAGATCGCCCCGGTCGCGACCTAGCCGGCCGCTGGGCGCCGCTCGAGCCGGAGGATCGCGTCGACCCGCGCGTGCGCGCGCTCCTCGCCCGCGAAGGTGTGGGTGCGCTCGCGCAGCGCGTTCGTCACGACCCGCCATTCGTCGTCCGGCAGGGCCAGTTCGGCGAGCGTCTCGTCCGCCGTCTGCAGGTCGTGGTGCGCGTGCTCCTCCGACGGCGCGTGCCCGATCACCAGCAGCGTGCCGCCGGGCGCCACCCGCTCCGCCGCCGCGCGCAGGATCTCCGCCCGCGGCAGCTCCACCGGCGAGTGGAGGAACGCGGTCGTGACCAGGTCGAAGGGTCCGTCCGGCAGCCCCTCCGCCAGATCCCGCCGCTCCCACACGACGTCCACGCCGGCCGCCCGCGCCTCCTCATCCGCCTTCGTGAGCGCCGCCGCCGACACGTCCGTCGCGACCACCTCCCACCCGCGCGCCGCCAGCCAGATCGCATCTGCGCCCTGCCCACACCCCAGCTCCAGCGCCCGCCCGGGCTCCAGCCCCTCCGCCTCCTCGACGAGGGCGGCGTTCACCTTCCCGCTCCACCGTCCACGCCCCTCGACGTAGAACGCCTCCCACCACTCCGCGACATCGCTCATGCCGCCCAGCGTGCCGCGCGCCGCCACTCTTGCCAACCCTGCTTGCCAACAAGGCAATACGCGTCCGGATTCGAGCGACGTCGCCGTTTCCGGGGTTGAGGTCTCCGGTACGCTGGTCGATAGGGATCTCCATGGTCGTCCTGGCGAACATCAGCACCGTCTCGGTCATCGATGGCGATGACCTGGCCGATGCCGTCGACGATCCCAAGGTCGCCGACCTCATCGCTCGGTCGGTCGCCTACGGGGCGCGCCTGCGCGCCGCCGGGCGCGACCACTCGATCGACTTCGACGACTAGCCGGTCTCAGGCCCACGATCCGCGGCGCGGCTGAGGCTGCCGTAGTCGACGCCGAACAGCGGGATGTAGAGGCGGCGCAGCCCATCGGCGTCGCCTGACTGCGACAGGCGCAGTCCTCGCGCGCGCCACATCTCCTGGGTCGCCTGGTCGTACGAGTCCATCGTCACGACGCGGTTGCCCTGGAGGCGCGAGACGTAGCGGAGCGCGAGGTCGATGGCGTGCTCGACCGCCAACCACCCCGCACCGGCATGGGCACGCCGGTCACGCGCGATCCACTCGACGTGCGACGAGCCGACGCGCTGACCGCCCTGGATGCCGAGACGCTCGAGCTTCTTCGCCGACGTCAGGATCATCTCGCCCGAGGCCAGCGCGTAGAACGCGGCGACGTGTCCGTTCGCGACGAGGATCCGCGTCACGCAGGCCGCCTCTCGCAGCGCGTCGTCCTTCAACCACGCGGTCGCTCGTGCCGCGGCCTCGGCGTTCTTCCCGCCGTGCGCCTCGAAGTCGGCGACCGCCGCAGCAAGGCCCGGATGCTTGCCCGCTGTGGCGGCGTCCCACCGGAACCACTCGCCGGTCTCGGTGTCATGCCGGCTGAGGGACCAGTCCGCGCTCGTCATCGACGCGGCAGTCTGACGATCCGGAGACCGAGACGTCTTCCAATCGGGAAAGCGTCGGAGGGCGGGGTGCTGGCGGTTGGGTGGGTGGGCGGCCCGGACGGACCGCGGTGACAGGGCCACCACCGGCTCGGCCCCGGGGCAGGGCCGGGCGCACACCTACAGCCAGCCGCGTTCGGTGGCGAGGAGGACGGCCTGGGCGCGGTCGGCGACGCCGAGCTTGCCGTAGACGTTGTGGAGGTGGGAGCGGAGGGTGGAGGTGGAGAGGCCGAGCTCCTCGGCGATGTCGCGGTAGGTGCCGCCGGAGGCGAGGCCGCGGAGGGCGTCGAGCTCGCGGGGGGTGAAGGGGGAGGGCTCGAGCGGTTCGCGGGCTTCGGCGGCGGCGGGGACGGGGACGTGGAGCTCGAACATCACGGAGCGCAGCTCGGCGGGGCCGAGGCCGAGCTCGCGCGCCGTCTTGAGCATCGCGCCCGGGTCGACCGGGCCGCCGGTGGCGTAGTGGCCGAGCATGTCGGCGAGGCGGATGATCGACGCCTCGCGTGAGCGGCCCTCGTCGTCGTGGTGGCCGCCGATCGCCTCGACGACCCGCTCCGCCACACCCCACCGCTGCGCGAGCATCGCGGATGCCGACGCATGGTCCAGCGTCAGCTCGCGCCGCTCGGCGCGCACGCGCTGCTCGGGCGTCCGCGCGTTCCCGAGTACCTCGCGCGGGTACGCGGGCGTCGCCTCGGCGAGCACGACCTTGCCGACGTCGTGGAGCAGCGCGGCCAGAGCCAGCTCGCCGGGCGCCGGGTGCTCCACGACCTGCGCGATCCGCCGCGCCGCGCGCACCACGCTCACCGCGTGCAGGCGGAACCGCTCCGGCGGCACCTTCGCTCCCGCGACCGCCTGGAAGAAGTCGTAGACCGGCACCTCGCGCGTCGCCAGCGCCACGCCCTCGACCCCGAGCGCCTGCACCGCGTCGCGGACCGACGCCGCCGGCGAGCCCTGCGCCGACGACGCGGCCACCAGCGCCGCGGTCAGGCCCGGGTCGGTCTCGGCCAGCGCCGCCATCTCGCCCGCCGACGGGGAGTCGACCTCCACGAGCGTCAGCAGCCGCTCGCGCGACTCCGCCAGCGCCGGCAGGCGCGTCTCGGCCAGCGCGGCGCCGAGGCCCCGCAGCCCGGCCCCGAGCGCCAGCCGCGCCTCGCGCTCCTCGTCGGCGTCGGCGTG
>DATMVO010000521.1:0-3818 GCA_035563115.1 Solirubrobacteraceae bacterium | reverse complement strand
CAGCTCGCCGTGCAGGTGGGCGCGGACGGCGTGGGCGCCGCGCAGGACGGGCGACCCGGGCGCGGGCTGCAGCTCGACGTCGGGCGCGAGGAGCGTCACCACGCGCGTGACGTCGCCGGCGCCGCGCGCCTCGAGGAGGATGCGGACGACGTCGTCGGGGCGGGCCGGGACAGGCACGTCCCGCACCCTCGCAGTCCCAACGCGCCAGGTCAACGCGAAAGCGCAGGCACTAGGCTCGGCCGCATGTCGCGCCTCGCCATCGACGACGCCGGGGAAGGCACGCCCGTCGTCCTGCTGCACGGGCTCACGGCGACCCGCCGGTACGTCGTGATGGGCTCCCGCTCGCTCGAGCGCTCCGGCCACCGCGTCGTCGCGTACGACGCCCGCGGGCACGGGGAGTCCGAGCCCGCCGAGACGCCCGACGCCTACGAGTACGCCGACCTCGCCGACGACCTGCTCGCCGTCCTCGACGCGCACGGGATCGAGCGGGCCGTGCTCGCGGGCGCGTCGATGGGCGCGCACACCGCGCTGCGGGTCGCCCTGCACCACCCCGAGCGGGTCGCGGGCCTGTGCGTCATCACGCCCGCGTACGTGCCGAAGGAGCTGACGAACGGGCCGCGGCTCGCGCGCTGGGACCGGCTGAGCGCCGGGCTCCGCACCGGCGGCGTCGAGGGCTTCGTCGAGGCGTACGGTGACGACGGCGCCCCGCCGCAGTGGCGCGACACGATCGTCAAGGTCCTCCGCCAGCGCCTCGCGCTCCACCAGCACCCGGACGCGGTGGCGGACGCGCTCACCGTCGTCCCCCGCAGCGCGCCGTTCGACAGCCTCGACGACCTGCGCGAGATCGCCGCGCCCACCGTCGTCGTCGCCGACCGCGACGAGGCCGACCCCGGCCACCCGCTCGCGGTGGGGGAGGAGTACGCACGCCTCATCCCCGGCGCGACCCTCGTGGTGGAGGAAGAGGGCAAGTCGCCGCTCGCCTGGCAGGGCGGCCAGCTCTCCCGCGTCATCGCCGAGCTCGCGTCACGGGCGGTCGCCGCGTGATCTTCGACCGCGACGGCGACCTGTACGTCCCGACCGGCCACGCGCGCGGGCCGTGGGACCCGAACGCGCTGCACGGCGGCGCGCCGGCCGCGCTGATCGTGCGGGAGGTGGAGCGGCTGGCACCCGAGATGCGGGTGGCGCGGCTGACGCTGGAGATCCTCGGGCCGGTGCCGATGGCGCCGCTGGCGGTGCGCGCCGAGATCGTTAAGCCGGGGCGACGGTTCCAGGTGGCCGAGGCGGAGATCGTCGTCGGCGAGCGGGCCGCGTGCCGCGCGCGCGTGATGCTGCTGCGCCGGGGCGAGCTGCCGGACGTGCCGCAGGGCGATCCGCCGGCGCCGCTGCCGCATCGCCCCGCGGACGCCGAGCGCGCGGAGATGCTCCGCGGCGAGTCGTTCGTCACCACCGGGACCGACATCCGCTTCCTCCACGGCACGTTCGCCGAGAACGGGCCGGCGGCCGGGTGGCTGAAGCTCGACCAGCCGCTGGTCCACGGGGAGGAGCCGTCGGGCGCCCAGCGCGCGGCCGCCGCGGCCGACTTCGGCAACGGCCTGAGCCGCGTGGTCGCGTGGGACGACTTCCTCTTCGTCAACACCGACCTCACCGTCCACCTGCACCGCGACCCGGAGGGCGAGTGGGTCGGCCTGGACGCGCGCACGACGCTCCAGCCGGACGGCTCGGGCCTGGCCGTCTCGACGCTCCACGACGAGCGCGGGCCGGTCGGCGTCTCGCTCCAGACCCTGTACGTCGACCGCCGAACCGCGTAAGATCGGTCACCGAATGGGTGAGGTGCTGGAGCGGATCGACGATCACCTCGCGGGGTGGATCGCGCGGCAGCCGATGTTCTTCGTCGCCAGCGCGCCGCTCAGCGCGGACGGCCACGTCAACGTCTCGCCCAAGGGCCCGATCGGGACGCTGAAGGTGCTGGGCGAGCACCGCGTCGCGTACCTCGACTACTTCGGCAGCGGGGCGGAGACCGTGGCGCACCTGCGCGAGAACGGGCGGATCGTCGTGATGCTCTGCGCCTTCGAGGGGCCGCCGCGGATCGTCCGGCTGCACGGGACGGGCGAGGCGATCATGGCCGGCGACCCGCGCTTCGCCGCGCTCGAGGCCGAGTGCGCGTTCGCGGACGGGCTCACCGACGTGAACGAGGCCAAGCGCGCGATCGTCGTGGTGGAGGTGGAGCGGATCTCGAAGTCGTGCGGGTACGGCGTGCCGCTGATGGAGCAGACCGGCGAGCGCGAGCACTTCGACCTCTCCAAGCGCAAGCGGCTGCGGACGATGGGGCCGGAGGCGATGGTCGCGTCGATGGCCGAGCGGAACGCGACGAGCATAGACGGGCTGCCCGCGGTGCCCGCGCCCGCGCCGTGAGCCTGATCGGCGCCGCGCTCGCCGTCGCCGCCGCGTTCCCGCCCGCGCCGCCGCCGCAGCCGCTGGAGCCCGTCAGCTGCCCGGCGACCGCGGACGCGAGCTGCAAGGCCGTCACGGGCCGCATCGTCTACGTCGAGCGCGTCGACCCCGACGGCGACGGCGACCTCCACGTCATCGTCACCGGCGGCTCCATCTCGCTCCCCGGCCTCACCGCCATCGACGTCCGCCCGGGCCTCAGGCCGAAGCGCGACCCGCGCATCGGCGACCACGCCAGCGGCGCCGGCCCGGTCCAGACCGGCTCCTACGGCCAGCAGCAGATCCACGCGCTCGGCTTCCGCGTCCAGCGCCGCTAGCGAACAGCTGGCACGTAGGCGGAGGGTGGAATGGCGGCCCAACGGGCAAGCAGCACCCGAATGCGCCGCGTCGGAGGACGGATCTTCCAGTTCTGGTGGGGCCAGGGGATCGCGGACGACGTCCCGGCCCTGGCCTACTACCTGCTGCTCTCACTCGCCCCATTCGCGCTGGGCGTCGCGGCGCTCCAGGCGCTCCTGCTCGAGGATCTCGTCTCCGCGCTCCAGATCGCCACGCAGGTCAACCGCTTCCTCCCCGAGGCGGTGCACGGCGACGTGCAGCAGCTCATCGTCGGCACCCGCGACAACTCGCCGATGCTGCTGGCACTCGCGGTCGTCTCGATGCTGTGGACGAGCAGCGGAGCGATCGGCGTGATCGAGCGGTGCGAGTCGCGCATCCTCGGCTGCCCGCGCCACAACGTCGTCACCGGGCGGCTGCGGAACATCGCGCTCGGCGCCCTGGTCGCGGTCGCGTTCGTCGTCGGCACGGGGAGCGCGCCGGTGATCGGTGAGGTCGCGGCCTGGCTGAACTGGCGGTCGTCGATGCCGACGTGGCTCGGCTTCGGCCTCAACGCGTTCGGCTCCGTGCTCCTCTTCACGGCGATCTACCGGTACGCGCCGCGCTCGGTCGTCGCCTGGCGCCACGCCTTCCTCGGCGCGCTGCCCGCGGGCGCCGCGATCCAGGGCATCCCGTGGCTCGTCGGCCTCTACTTCGGCGCGGCGGCGGGGTTCGCGGCGGTGCGCGTCTTCCTCCTCCTCGCGGTGCTGCTCGGCGGCCTCTACATCATGGCCACGGTGATGCTCCTCGGCGCGGGCGTCGCGACCAACGCGCACGTCCACTCGCGCAAGCGCCGCGAGGCGCGCGTCCGCCGCACCGCCCCCGGCTCGCCGGAGGCCATGATGCCGCGCAACACGGGCAAGACGCCCGAGCCCGTCTAGTCCCGCACGCGGGCGACGGCGATGGCGATGTCGTCGCGCGGTGTGCCCTGCTGCGACGCGATCGCCGCGTGCTCCAGCCGCGCCGCGATCGCGCCCGCGCCGAGCCCTGCGCACTCG
>DATMVO010000520.1:0-3970 GCA_035563115.1 Solirubrobacteraceae bacterium | reverse complement strand
CCGCGGACGGCGCGGACGACGACCCGCCCGCGCTCGGACCGCTCCTCCAGCTCCCACCGCGCGCCCCGCGTCGCCCGCCCCTGCGCCGCGCGCGCGACCACGAAGGCCACCGCCACGACGACCAGGACGACGACGATCAGGACGAGGAGCTTCACGGCGTGCGGGGCGCGGCGCTCCGGCCCGCGATCTGCGAGATCACGTTGTCGAGGTTCCCGCCCAGCACCTGCGGGTCGCAGCCGTCGGTGCCGCAGAACGCGCGGATCCGGTCGATCTGCGCCTGGTTGGGGTTGAGCCGGTACGCGCGCGCCTGCTGGAACGCGGCGCGCCGCTCGCCCTCGGCGACCTCGACCTTCCGGTCCGCCTCGCCGCGGGCCTGCGCGCGCTGGCGCTCGGCCTCCAGCCGCGCGTTGGCGGCCTGGGTGCGCAGCGACTGCGCCTGGGTGATCTGCTTCTGCACCTCGGCCTCGAAGCGGATCCGCAGGTTCTGGTAGCGGACGTTCTCGAAGTACTCGTCGCCGAACGCCGCGCGCAGCTTCTCGCGGATCTTCGCCGCCATCAGCCGCTGCGCCTCGGAGAGGTTCTGCGTCGTGTCGCCCGCGGCGCCGGAGTCCTTGCCGGTGCGCTGCACCGCGGCCTCCGGGTTCTGCACGTACTGGCAGAGGTTGTTGAGCGCGTTGCACTGGTAGCCGCCGATCACCTCGCGCTGGGCGTCGAGGATCACCGGCGCGAGGCGCTGGCGCTGGAAGTTGAGCCAGCCGCTCTCGGACGAGATGTCCTCGCCGCCCCACTTGCGTCGGCCGTAGCCGCGGTAGAACTTCTCGACCTTCCCGGGGTCGGAGGTGAGCTGGTAGAGCGCCTGGCCGTCGACGATCACCTGGACGCTGTCGCGCGTCGGGAACGTCTGGTCCTCCTCGATCACGTCGGTCGAGTCGCGCTCGGTGATCGGGAGGCAGTCCTGCTTGTTGAACGCGCCGATCGGCTTCGGGCCCTCGCCCGGCTGGCGGATCTCCTTGATGTCGCGCCCGTCGAACGGGCCGCCCTCGCGCACGAGGCAGACCGTGCCGACGTCGGTCCCCTTGATCGAGACCAGCCACGCGCCCGCGCTCACCACGACGACCAGCGCGACCGCCGCGACGACCACCCCGACCGCGACGGCGCGCGGCCCCAACCCCTTCGTGCCCTTCACGTCGTCCCCATCTCCGTTCCGCGTGCTTGGGACGGGATGGTGCCGGATGGAGCGGCGGCACGCGGCGTGGAGCCGGGCCACGTGACGTCGGTCGCGGGCCCAGGGTTCGCCGACGCCCTAGCGGCGGACGAGCGCGAGGAACTCCTCGCGCGTGCGGCCGTCCTCGCGCAGCAGGCCGGTGAGCGACGAGGTGACCGTGCGCGAGCCCGGCTTCTTGACGCCGCGCAGCGACATGCACAGGTGCTCGGCCTCCAGCACGACGCCGACGGCGCGGGGTTGGAGGTTCTCGTTCAGCCACCCGGAGATCTGCTGCGTCAGCCGCTCCTGCACCTGGAGGTCGCGCGCGAAGAAGTCGACGACGCGGGCGAGCTTGGACAGCCCCACGATCCGCTCCCCCGGCAGGTACGCCACGTGCGCGACGCCGGTGAACGGCAGCAGGTGGTGCATGCAGAGCGAGTGGAACGGGATGTCCTTGGCCACGACGAGCTCGTCGTAGCCCTCCTCGTTCGGGAACGTCGTCGGGTTGAACGGCACCGGCGTGAGCAGCTCGGCGTACGCGTCGGCGACGCGGCGCGGCGTCTCGGCGATGTTCTCGTCCTCGAGGTCGTAGCCGAGCGCCGTCAGCAGCTCGCGCGCCGCGGACTGCGCGCGCGGCAGGTCGATCCGGCGCCCGCCGGGCTGCGCGTCGAGGAGCTCGCCGCCCCGGCCGTCACCGTCGAACACGTCGGACATGCACGAGAACGGTACTTCGTGACAAGCTCACGGCCATGTCTCCGGGTCGCTCGCCGCTCGTCCTCCTCCACGGCTACACCGACACGCCGCGTACGTGGGATCCGCTGATCCCGCTCCTCGCCGAGCACCACGACGTGCACGCGCCCGCGACGCTCGGGCACGCGGGCGGCAAGCTGCCGGAGCGGATGGACGACCCGCTCGACGCGATGATCCGCCAGGTCGAGGCCGACATGGACGCGGCCGGGATCGAGACCGCGCACCTGGTCGGCAACTCGCACGGCGGCTGGCTGGCGCTGGAGCTGGCGGCGCGCGGCCGGGCGCGGAGCGTCGTCGCGCTCTCCCCCGGCGGCGGCTGGATCGACGACGCCGCCAAGGCGAAGGTCATCAAGCTCTTCAAGCAGACCCGCCGCGCGACCGAGCTGGGCGCGCCGTACTTCGAGCTGATCGCCAAGCGCCCGCGGCTGCGCAAGCTCGCGCTCCGCGACGTCGTCGCGCACGGCGACCGCATCCCGCCCTCCACCGCGCTCGCGCTCCTGCGCGGCGGCCTGGAGTGCGAGATGTTCGAGCCGTGGGCCGACGCCGTCCAGCACGGCAGCGGCTACCCGACCGAGCTGAAGAAGATCGACGTCCCGGTCCGCATCGCGTGGGGCACGCAGGACCGCGTGCTGCCCAAGGAGGCGTGCTCGCCGGCCTTCCACGCGCTCGTCCCGGGCGCCGAGTGGATCGACCTGCCGGGCGCCGGCCACCTCCCCCACCACGACGAGCCGCGGATGGTCGCGCGCGTGATCCTCGAGGTCACGACCGCGCCCGCCGAGCACGAGCCCGCCGGGGCGGACGCCTTCGCCGCCACGGCCTGACTCCCGTTCAGTCCATTCCCCTGAGCGTTAGTGTGCTCGGCGGGATGGACGAGGCGGGGACGGAGGGAGCCGAGGCGGAGGGTGGGGAGCGCGAGCGCGACGTCGCCGCGATCCGCGCGATCTACGACGCGTTCGGGCGCCTGGACGTCGAGGGCGCGCTCCCGTACATCTCGCCCAGCATCCGCTTCATGCCGCACGGCACCGCCCAGCTGGTGGGGCGCGAGACGCCGTACCACGGGCACGCCGGCGTCCGCCAGTACTTCGCGGACGCCGCCCGCGCGTGGGACGACATCACCCTGCACGCGGAGGACATCCGGGCCGTGGACGGCGACATCATCGTCTTCGGGAAGGTCACCGGACGGGTCGAGGGCGAGCGGTTCGAACGCCCGGTGGTGTGGATCTGGCAGGTCCGCGACGGGGTCGCGACGTACATGCGCGTCAGCGGGCTCGAGGGCGGCGCGGGCTAGCTGCGCGGCACGCGGAGCACCGCGACGATCGCGCGGTGGTCGCTGCGGGGGATCTCGTGGACGGAGAAGTCGCGGACGGCGATCCGGCGGTCGGCGAGGACGTGGTCGATCGTGATGCCGGGGCGCGGCCGGCCCACCGGCCAGGTCGGCTTCAGCCCCTTCCCGGTCGCGTCGGCGGCGTCGACGTAGCCGCGGGCGATCAGGTCGCGCAGCGCGTCGTGGTCGAGCGTCGCGTTGAAGTCGCCGGCGAGCACGCGCAGCGGCCCGTCCGGCCGGTCCGCGGACGGCAGCGCGCGGAGCTTGCGCTTCCACCCCGCCGCGCGACGCGGTGTGATCGGCGGGTACGGGTGGACGACCGTCACCTCCACCGCCCGCGCGAACGGCAGCCGGATCAGGGCCGACGGCTGCGCCGCGTAGGCCGGGTCGGGCGTCGTGCGCTCGACGATCCCGCGCCGCGCGAGCACCGCCGAGCCGGCGCCGTTGGGCCGCGCCTCGACCACGCGCTCGGGGAAGAGCCGCTCCGCCCCGGCCGCGTCGAACGCCGCGATCGCGTCGGGGGTCAGCTCCTCCAGCGCCAGCACGTCCACGTCCTGCTCGCGCGCGAGCCGGAGCACCGCCTCCGGGCTCCCCCGGCCGACGTACAGGTTCGACGACATCACGGTGAGCGTCGCGCCCGCCATCTCGGGGTCCGCCGGCTGGCCGCTCACCGCCCGCGGCAGCACCGCCAC
>DATMVO010000519.1:0-3203 GCA_035563115.1 Solirubrobacteraceae bacterium | reverse complement strand
ACCCCGCCAGCGCTCCAGCTCGACGGCCACGTCCGGCACACCGGCGCCGCCCGCGCCGCCCGCCGCGGACCCGTGGCGGACCAGCCGCACGACCTCCCGCACGTCCGGCACGAGCCAGGCCGCGACACGTCGCGGCGACGGAGGTGGAACGCGCATTCCCCGATGCTAGCCTCGGCAGCGACGTATCCACCCGGCGTCGGAACCTCTCCTCGGAGCGCCCGACAGGAGAGCCTCAGACGTGTCCCGACCCCTCGCCCGGCCCCGCGCCGCGGCGCTCGTCTCAGCCCTGGTCCTCGCCCTCGTGGCAGCCGGGTGCGGCAGCGACCGAGACGACGCGGGCGCCCCGCGCGCCGACCAGGGCACGGACCAGGCCGGCCGCACCACCGCCGTCGTCGCCGACGCGCCCACGAGCAGCGACGCGGAGAAGGAGCGGTTCGCCCCCGGCGACTGGCCGGTCTTCGGCCGCGACCGTGACAACACGCGCTTCGCCCCGCAGGACTCCATCGCCAAGGACACCATCGACCGTCTCGGCGTCGCGTGGGAGGACGACCTGGGCGGCAACCAGTTCCTGATGGAGTCGTTCCCGCTCGTCGTGGACGGCGTGCTGTACGTCACCACCTCCACCAACGAGGTCTTCGCCTTCGACGCCGCGACCGGCGCGACGAAGTGGAAGTACGCGCCCGACGTCGACTTCAGCCTCTCCACCGGCGTCGGCGGCTACGGCGTCAGCGTCAACCGCGGCGTCGCGGTCGCGGGCGGCCAGGCGTACCTGCTGACGTTCGACGGCAAGCTCAAGTCGATCAGCACGCAGACCGGCGAGGAGACCTGGTCCAGCGAGGTCGTCGACCCCAGAACCGGCGCCTACGAGACGATGTCCCCGACGGTCTGGGACGGCAAGGTCTACGTCGGCTCGTCGGGCTCCGAGCAGGGCATCCGCGGCTTCGTCGCCGCGTACGACGCCAAGACCGGCAAGGAGGTCTGGCGCTTCTACACGGTCCCCAAGGCCGGCACGGGCTGGGTCAAGCCCGGCAACGGCGGCGGCACGGTCTACATGGCGCCGACGATCGACACCGACACCGGGATCCTCTACGCCGGCACCGGCAACCCGTCGCCGACGATCGTGGGGGAGGAGCGCCCGGGCAACAACCTCCACACCTCGTCGATCATCGCGCTGAACGCCCAGACGGGCAAGATGCTCTGGTACAACCAGCAGGTCCCGCACGACCTGTGGGACTACGACGCCGCGTCGCCGGTCTTCATCTTCGAGACCGAGAAGGACGGCAAGAAGGTCAAGGGCGTCGCCGAGGCCGGCAAGTCCGGCTGGTTCGCGATGATGGACGCCAAGACCGGCGAGAACCTGTTCCCGCGCGTCCCGTTCGTCACGCAGGACCACAAGCCGCCGACGCGCGAGGGCACGCTCGAGTGCCCGGGCCCGATGGGCGGCTCGCAGTACTCGCCGGTGGCGTACTCGCCGAAGGTGAACGCGGCGTACATCAGCGGCATCGAGTTCTGCTTCATCCTCAAGGTGGACGACGAGGAGCACCACGGCGAGTCGAAGTTCGGCGGCACGCGGCAGTTCCCCGCGGACGCGGACCCGACCGGCACGTTCACCGCGGTCGACCTGAACACGGGCAAGAAGAAGTGGACGCGCAAGACGAGCACGCCGCTCGCCGCGGGCGCGACGGTCACCGGCGCGAACCTCGTCTTCACCGGCGACCAGCTCGGCAACCTCTACGCCTTCGACGCCGAGACCGGCGAGACGGTGTGGAAGGAGAACTTCGGCCTCGCGTTCGCCGCGGCGCCGATCGTCTACACCGTCGACGGCACGGACTACGTCGCGTTCACCGTCGGCGGCGGCGGCGTGACGTCGTCCAAGCAGCTCGGCCCGATCGGCGCGCACCTCTTCGTGCTCGAGCTCGACGGCAAGAAGATCGTCCCGGCCAAGCCGACGGGCGAGGCGGCCCCGCTCGGCGGCTGATGCGCCCCGGGCGCGCGCTCGCCTGCCTCGCGGCCGCCGCGTCTCTCGCGGCGGGCTGCGGGGGAGCGGACGAGGCGCCGCCGCCCGACGCCGGGTGGACGAGCTTCGGCGGCGACCCGGCCAACACGCGCTGGTCGCCGCTCGCCGACGTCGACACGCGGTCGGTCGGCCGGCTCGGCGTGGCCTGGACGCACGACGAGCCGGCCGGGGGCCTGTGGGAGACGTTCCCGCTCGTCGACGGGCGGACGATGTACCTGACCTCCACCGGCGGCGACGTCCTGGCGCTCGACGCCACCACCGGCCGCCGGCGCTGGACGTTCCAGCCGCAGACCGACTTCCTCGCGGCCGGCGGCGGCGCGGAGGTCCAGCCGGTCAGCCGCGGCGTGGCGCTCGGCGACGGGCGCGTCTACGTGCTCACCTACGACGAGCGCCTGATCGCGCTCGACGCGGAGACCGGCGCGGAGCGCTGGACGGTCCGGGTCGCCGACACCGCCCAGGGCTACACCGGCACCTCGCCGCCCTCGTTCCACGACGGCGTCCTCTACGTCGGCAGCGCCGGCAGCGACGCGCGGGCCAGCCGCGGGTTCGTCGCCGCCCACGACGCGCGCACCGGCCGCCGCCTGTGGCGCACCTTCACCGTCCCGCCCGGCGTCGGCGGAGGGCGCGTCTGGATGCCGCCGACCGTCGACCCGAAGACGAAGACCGTCTACGCGGGCACCGGCAACCCGTCTCCGGCGATCGCCACGGGCCGGGACGGCTGCATCGAGCACGCCAGCGGGATCGTCGCCCTCGACGCCGCGACGGGGGAGGTCCAGTGGGGGGAGAGCGAGGTGTGCGGCGACACGTGGGACTTCGACGGCGGCCAGCCGCCGCTCCTCTTCGACGCCCGCGAGGACGGCGACCCGGACACGCCGCTGCGCGTCGCCGCCCACGCCAACAAGTCGGGCCTGCACACGCTCTACGACGCGGTCGACGGCTCCACGCTGTTCAAGCCCCGACGGCTCGTCGAGCAGACCGACCCCCGGCCGCGTCCCACGAAGGACGGCGTCCGCGTCTGCCCCGGCGCGCTCGGCGGCGTCCCGTACGGCCCCGCCGCGCTGAACCCCACCGTCCGCACGCTCTTCCAGACCACGGTCGAGCTGTGCACGACCTACCGCACCGGCACCGCTCCGCCCGGCCCGCGGATCCAGCTGGGCGGCGGTAGCGCGACGGTCGACGCCGCGCG
>DATMVO010000518.1:0-11589 GCA_035563115.1 Solirubrobacteraceae bacterium | reverse complement strand
GCAGGCTCCCGCCACGGAGACGCCCGCCGACGCGGGCGGCCAGGCCGCGCCCGACACGGGCGGCGGCACCTCCGGCAACGCCGGGGGCGGCCAGGCGCAGGAGGACGCGCCGGCCGAGGAGACGGGCGGCGCGCAGGCCGGCGGAGCGTCCGCCGACTTCTGCGCCACCAACCCCGGCGCCTGCTGAGCCCGCGCGCGACGACCTGTCGCGCGCACGCTCACCGGACGGCGCTCCAACGGTTGTCGGATTCCTGACCGCTCTGCCCGGTTGAGCGGCTGCGGCGCTCAAGGGAACGCGTCTGTGTGTCGATGGTGTGGGCATGGCAGCAGGGGACTTTGCACAAACGACGTGGTCATCGTCGCGGGCGGTACGCCGCCGCGGATGGCACGGACCGCCGCTCACCGGCCCGCAGCAGCGCGTGCTGTCGGCGCTGGTCGAGCTGAGCCCGGAGGCGGGCGGGGACACCGCCGCCCGCGCCGTCGCCGAGCGCGCCGGCCTGCGGCTCGGCTCGGTCGTCGTCATCCTGCGCTCGCTCGCGCAGAAGCGCCTCGCGATCTGGCACCAGGCCGAGAGCGCGGACGAGGAGGACGGCTGGGCGCCGTCGATGAACGGCCACGCCCGCGTCCGCATGCTCCGCGACGCCGCTTAGACGCGCCGGCGGTCCCCTCGTGACGGCGCCGCGAGGGTTCGCGACGCCGTGGAACCAGCGCCCTTAGCGGCGCGGGGTCGTCGTCGTGCCGGTGGTCGTCGTCGGCGTGGTGGCCGGCGTCGTGGTGGTCGGCGTCGTCGGGGTGGTGCCCGGCGTGGTCGGCGTGGTCGGGGTCGTGGCCGTGCCCTCGGGGGTGCCCTTGTTCGGGACCGGGTCGGTGATCATCGTCGCCGAGTACGAGAGGCGCACGCGCTGGTAGAGGCAGCGGTACTGCGACAGGTCGCGGATGTCGGTCTGCGCGGTCTGCGTCGAGGTGTCGTCGCAGTCGCCGGCCGGGCGCGAGGCGCGCCACGAGGTGTCGCCGCCGAGGCCGGTCGCCAGCGCGGGCGCCCAGGTCGGGACGGTGAGGGCGATCATCGAGCCCTTCTTCACCGAGATCGAGGTCTCGAGCGGGATCTGCACGGTCTGGCCGAAGAAGCGGTCGAGCTCCACGATCGGGCTCTGCGCGACGACGCGGCCGAAGAGCCGGTTGCCCGTGCGCAGGACGGCGATGCCGGCCGACGACGTGCCGCCGAGGCGCTCGTTGAAGAACTTGACCTGGCTCGGGCCAGGCTGCGACAGGCGGATCGTCCAGGCGACGATGCGGCCGTTCTCGGGGACCTTCATGAGGCCGCGGTTCGTGCCGACCTTGGCCTGGTAGCCGGTCGTGCGGCTCACCGCGAAGCAGGGGCTGGTGGGGCAGCTCGGCGCGGGCAGCTCCTCGGCCTCGCTCGCCCGCCCGATCTCGATGATCTTGGCGGGCGCCGCCGACGGCGCCACCACCAGGAGGAGCAGTGCCGCCACGACGGCGTTCAGGGTCTTCTTCATCATCAGTGGTCCAAACACCTCTGGCCGGTAGGAGTTGCTCGTCGGAAGTACTCTCCCGCCGTGCCCGCGATCGAAGCCGTCAACCTGCAGCGCCAGTACAAGGGCGGCCTGAAGGCGGTCGACGGCATCGACCTGCGCGTCGAGCCCGGTGAAGTCTACGGTTTCCTCGGGCCCAACGGCGCGGGCAAGACCACCACGGTCCGGATGCTGGTGACGCTCCTGCGCCCCACCGGCGGCCACGCCAAGGTCGCCGGATTCGACGTCTCCACCGAGCCTTCCGCCGTCCGCGCCCGCATCGGCGTGGCCCTCCAGGAGGCCGCGCTGGACCACCTGATGACCGGCCGCGAGCTCATGGAGCTGCAAGCCACGTTGCACGGGATCGACCCGAAGAAGGTGCGCGACCGCGCCGGCGACCTCATCACGCGCGTCGGCCTCGAGCAGGCGGCCGAGCGCCGGGTCGGCACGTACTCAGGCGGGATGCGGCGCCGGCTGGACCTCGCGATGGCGCTGATCCACGCGCCCGAGGTGCTCTTCCTCGACGAGCCCACGACAGGCCTGGACCCCACCTCGCGCTCGACGCTGTGGGAGGAGGTCCGCCGGCTGCGCGACGAGGGCACGACCGTCTTCCTCACCACGCAGTACCTGGAGGAGGCCGACCAGCTCGCCGACCGCGTCGGGATCATCTCCGCCGGCAGGATCGTCGCCGAGGACACGCCGGCGAAGCTGAAGGCGGAGGTCGGCGTGCCGCACCTGGACATCACGCTCGCGTCGCTGGACGGCGAGGCCGAGCAGGACCTGGCGCGCGCCCGCGAGGTGCTTGCCCGGTTCGGCGACCAGCGCCCGGCCGGCCCGGACTGCCACCTGAGCGTCGCGCTGCCCGACGGCGCGGCGGGCGTCGCGCCGATCGTCCGCGCACTGGACGACGCCGGGTTCACCGTCGCGTCGCTCGATCTGCAGTCGCCCACGCTGGACGACGTCTTCGCGGAGAAGACCGGGCGCCACCTCGAGGGCGCGGGCGCGGCGTGATCCGCGCCTCGCTGGCGCTCGCGGCGCGGGCGCTGCGCACGAGCCTCCGCCGCCCCCAGTTCCTCGCGCCGCTGCTCCTCTTCCCCAGCATGTTCCTGGCCGTCAACACGGGCGGCATGGCGCGCGCGACCGAGCTCCCCGGCTTCGGCGACGTCAACGGCTTCCTCGACTTCCAGCTCGCCGCCGCGATGACGCAGTCGATGCTGCTCGGCGGCGTGACGGCGGGGATCGCGACCGCGCTGGAGATCGAGGGCGGGTTCTTCGACCGGCTCGTCGCGTCCCCCGTCCCCCGCGCCGCGCTGCTCGTCGGGCGGCTGATCGCGACGGGCGCCATCGCGGTCTTCCAGGTGCTGTGGTTCCTCGTGATCGGCCTGATCTTCGGGGCGGAGATCGAGGGCGGCGTGCCCGGGGCGCTGGTCGTGATCCTGCTGGGGATCTTCGGCGGGATCGGCTTCGGCGCGATCGGGATGCTGCTCGCCTTCCGCGCGAAGAACGCGTCGACCGTCCAGGGGATCTTCCCGCTCGTCTTCGTCGTCCTGTTCGTCTCCAGCGCCTTCTTCCCGCGCGACCTGCTCCAGTCGCCCGCGAGCTGGATCGCCGACTACAACCCGCTCAGCTACATCGCCGACGGCCTCAGGGAGCCGATCATCCGCGGCGTCAACGCCGGGCCGGTGCTGGAGGGCTTCGCCGCCGCGCTGCTGATCATCGTCGTCGCGGGCGGGTTCGCCCTCCTCGCGCTCCGCAACCGCCTGCGGGAGGCCTGAGCGCGATGACCGCCGCGCAGAACCTCCGCGTCATCCTCGCGCTCAGCCGCCGGGCGCTCAACGAGATCCTCCGCGTCCCCGGCGGCGCGATCCCGGGCGTGCTGGCGCCCGCGATCTTCATGGTCGGCCTGTCGGGCGTCTTCGGCGCCGCCTCGCAGCTGCCGGGCTTCGACGCGAGCGACTTCCGCACGTTCATCGTCCCGGTCGGGATGCTCCAGGGCGCGGGGTTCACCGGCGCGGCGACGGGCGTCAACCTCGCGCGCGACATCGAGCGCGGGTGGTTCGACCGGCTGCTCACCGGGCCGGCGCCGCGGATCGTCCTGCTGATCGGGATCGTGTCGAGCGCCTCCCTGCGCGCCCTGCTCCCCGCGACGTTCCTGCTGCTCCTCGCGCTGGCCCTCGGCGTCCACGTCCAGTCCGTGCCCGGCCTGGTCCTCGCCTTCCTCATCGTGATGCTGTTCGCCGCCGCGCTGGCGTGCTGGGGCTGTGTCGTCGCGCTGCGGTTCGGCACGCAGCAGGCGGCGCCGCTGATGCAGATCGTCGCCTTCGCCTCGATCCTCTTCACCACCGCCTACGCCCCCGAGGCGCTGCTGGCCGGCTGGCTGGCGGACATCGCGTCGGTCAACCCGGTCACGTACGTCCTGGAGGGCGTGCGGCAGGCGTTCGTCTACGGCCTGACGTGGGACCGCACGTGGCACGCGCTGCTCGCGTTGGCGCTGCTCCTGCTCGCGCTGGGGAGCGGCGCCATCGCGATGATGCGGCGCGTCGGCCGCTAGCTAGCGACCCTGGTAGGTCGCCTTCCCCGGGCCTTCGGTGAGGAACGACTCGACGGCGTTCTGCAGGTCCTCGGTGCCGAAGAGGCCGCCGCCCAGCTCAGGCACGCGCACGTCGGCCGCCCGCGCGCCGCCCTCCTTCTGCTCCTTGACGAGCTCCTTCGTCGCCGCGTGGGCGAGCGTCGGGCCGTTGGCCAGCCGCGTGGCCAGCTCGCGCGCCTTGGCGTCGAACTCGTCCACCGGCCAGACCTTGTTGACGACGCCCCAGCTGTGAAGGGTCTGCGCGTCGTACAGCTCGCCGGTCATGACGAGCTCCTTGGCGCGGTTCGGGCCGGCCTTCTCGGCCAGCCGCTGCGGACCGCCCATCGACGGCGTGAGGCCGACGACGATCTCCACCAGGCCGAACTTCGCCTTCTCGGACGCGACGATGAGGTCGCAGGCCAGCGCCAGCTCGAAGCCCCACGTCAGCGTCAGCGCGTGCGCGGCGAAGATCACCGGGAACGGCAGGTCCTCGACCGCCTGGATGAGGTCCAGGCCCTTGCGCCAGACGTCGCCGCCGGTCTCGGGCGTCAGGCCCTGGAACATGTGGACGTCGACGCCGCCCGTCCACGCGCGGCCCTCGGCACGGATGAGCAGGCCGCGCGGCCCCTCGGTGCGCACCTGCTCGACCGCGGCGATCAGGCCGTCGAAGACCGCGTCGTCGAAGAGGTTGAGCGGCGGCTTGTCGATCGTCAGGACCGCGAGCGGCCCCTCCGTCTCGAGGCTCCAGGGACCGAGTGAACTCATGCGGACAGCTCCTTGGCCGCGGTGGCGATCTCGTCCGCGTCGCCCTGCCCCGGGATCCAGGGGAGCTTGAGCGGATCGTCCTCGTACCGCGGGATGACGTGGACGTGCAGGTGGAAGACGGTCTGCCAGGCGTGCTCGCCGCTCGACTGGAGGAGGTTGACGCCGTCGGCCTTCAGGTTGTCCTTGGCGCGCTTGGCGACGCGCTGCGCGGTGCGGGCGACCGCGGCGAGATCCTCGGGGTCGATCTCGTGGATGTCGCGCGCGTGCTCGCGCGGGATGACGAGCGCGTGGCCGCGCGTCGCCGGGCTGATGTCCATGAAGGCGATCGTGCGCTCGTCCTCGTCGACCTTCGTCGCGGGGATCTCGCCCGCCACGATCTTGCAGAAGATGCAGTCGGGATCCGGGGCCATTCGGCGGAGCCTAGTTCCCGCTGGGGCCCGGTGTAGCCTCGTCCGCCTGATGGCGACGGACCTGCGACACACGATCGAGCACCTGACCACCTGGGAGCGCGCCTCCGCGTCCGAGGGCGAGCGCCGCGCGGCGGAGTGGATCGCCGCCGAGCTGCGCGAGTTGGGCTACACCGCCGACGTCGAAGAGGAGCGCGCGCACGGCACGTACTGGTGGCCGATCGGCATCGCCACCGCGGTCGCCGGCGCGGCGGGACTCGTGCGGCCGACGACGCTGCGCCGTCGGCTGGGCGCGGCGCTGGCCTCCGCGGTCGGCGCACTGGCGGTGTGGGACGAGTGCGGGCTGTGGCGCGGGTACTGGACGCGCAAGCTGCTGCCGAAGCGCTCCACGTGGAACGTCGTCGGGCGCGGCGGCGACGCCGACGCGTCCCGCACCCTCGTCCTCGTCGCCCACCACGACGCCGCGCACACCGGCCTGGCGTTCGACTTCACCGCGGTGCGCGCGTACGCCGAGCGGTTCCCCGAGAAGGTCGAGAAGGGCCGCGCGTGGCCGGGGACGATGAACCTCGTCTTCTACGGGCCGGTGCTCGTGGCGCTGGGCTCGCTGCTGCGGCTCCGGCGGCTGCGCGCGCTCGGGACGGTCCTGTCGCTCGGCTCCGCCGCGAACATGGCGAACATCGGCGCGTCGCAGGTCGTGCCGGGCGCGAACGACAACCTGTCCGCCGTCGCGGCGCTGCTGGAGGTCGCCAAGCGCCTGCGCGACGAGCCGCTCCCCGGCGGCCTGCGGGTGCTCTTCGTCTCGACCGGCTCGGAGGAGTCGTTCGAGGAGGGCATGACGGCGTTCGTCGAGCGCCACGAGCACGAGCTGCCGCGCGAATCGACGGACATCCTGGTGCTCGACACCGTCGGCTCGCCGCGCCTGATCCTCATGGAGGGCGAGGGGATGCTGACCAAGCGCCCGTACTCCGGCCCGCTCAAGGACACGGTCGCGGCCGCCGCGGCGGACGCCGGCGTCGAGCTGATCCGCGAGCACTGGCTCTCGTTCGGCTCCGACACCCTCATCACGCTCCGCAAGGGCTACCGCGGCGCGCTGATCGCGTCGTTCGACGAGCACAAGCTGCCCTCCAACTACCACCAGCCGACCGACACGGCCGACCGGATCGACTACTCAACCGTCGCCGACGCCGCCACCGTCGCGGAGGCCACGGCCCGCCGCATCGCGCGCGGGGACGCGGAGTACGGCCCGGACGCCGCGACCGCCTGAGTCGTCCCGCGAGCTACGGGGCCGACCGCTCCGTGCGAGCGGTCCCGCCCGGCGTCCCGGCGTGCGGAGGCCGGGCGATGGCCAGTGCCTCGCCGTTGGCGAAATGGAGCGTGGCTCTGACGGGGCTCTTCTGGTCCACCGTGATGTCGACCAGCTTGGTGCCGAGCGCACGCTCGACCTCCGCCAGCCCGATCGGCCGTCGCGCGAGGTCGGTACGCATCAGCGCCGACCGCATGAGATCGGCCGCTGCGGCGGTCAGTCCCGCGGCGCGACGGCAGATCAAGCGGTCGACGGTCGCCTTCACGGCGAGATCCACGACCCCCTCCCCGCCGAGCGCATCGTGGTGAGGGAGGTGGAAGAGACCCACCACGTCGCCCCGCGCGACGGCCGCCAGATCTGCTGCGATCTCGTCGGGCCCGAGGATCGGCGCGACGACCACCCAGCGGTCGAGTGTCCGATCGCCTTCGGCGGCATCGCGCGCGTCGCGTACGGGCATCCCGTCTCGGTGCAGACGCGTGACCTCGCGGTTGAACTCCTTGTCCAGCTGACAGTCGTGCGACACCACCATGCACGCGCTCAGCTTGACGATCACTCGTGCGTCAGGCAGATCGCCCCCGTCCAGCCGGAGACCATCCGGATCGAGCTCCATGCCGCGAGGCGGGTCGGCGTCGGCAGCCATCAGCCGCGCGAACGGCGCCAGAACCACGTCGCCCTGCGAGAGCGGCCCCGGCTCTCGCCGGTAGAAGTCGTCGCTCACCACGTCTCGGAGCCGGCCCGGCGATGTGTCAGGGCTACCTCGTCGTCTGGGACGGTGCCGCTCATCGCTTCACGCGCGTCCGCGTACACGCGGCCTTCCCCCCGCCCCCACATCGACGTCCAGTCCTTCGCGACGTTCTCGGTCGCGAAGGCGCGCACGAGGTTCGAGGCCAAGGCGTTGGCCGGTCGGACCGCGAGCACGCGCTGCGACGGCTCGGCCATGGCAGCGTCCTCGCCGCCCGCGGCGGCCGGGAGATCGTCGTCGGCGGCACTGACCGGAAGGTCCGGAAGCGCGGTGGGCGCCACCGCGGGCAGGAGCAGCTCCCCGCTGTGGCCGCGCAGGCTGACCCGCTCGCGTACGACCCACATGTCCGGCCGCAGATCGAGGTGCCGGACGTTGACCGGGGTCAGTCTCCTCCGGATCTCGTCCTTGCCGGAAATCACCACCACGTCCCCGGCCACGTGTATCACTCGCCCGAGACGGGACTCGATCCCGAGGCCCCGCTCACGCAGATCCCGCTCGCAGCCCTTGATCTCGAGGTGCAGCGCCACCAGGACGTCGGGCGCCTCGTCCCGCACCGCGGCGAGCACCGACGTGAACGTCCATCCGCGGCGAAGGTGCGGCCTGACGCAGGCAGAGAAGTCGATGAACGCCTCGGTGCGGTACAGACGCTCGCACGCGTCCAGCACGGGGGCCACGGTCTCTCGCTCTGCTGGGGTGCGTGTCGGCGCTGCCATGCCGGCGAAGGCGAACGTCGGCCAGAAGATCATGGTCTGCTGGAACGCGGTGATCCGAGCGCCGCGGCCGATCGTGCGCCCTTCCGCCCGGTCGCGCGCGCGACGATGTCCGAGGGCCGTCGCCTCGTGCTGCGTCGATGCCGCGAAGACGTCCACACCTCGAGAGTACTCACCGTGGTCACATGTGTCCACGATGCTGCCGAGCGCGCGTCGTGAGTCGTGCTAGACGAGCGAGCGGGCGAGCGCAAGCGCGGCGTCGCGCGTCGCGATCTCGCCCGCGTACTGGGCGGCGGCGAGCTCGCCCAGGACGCGGCCGAGGTCGGGGCCGGGGGTGACGCCCAGCTCGCGGACGAGGTCGTCGCCGCGCAGGAGCGGCGCGGGCGGGCCGTGCTCGTGCCAGTCGAGCGCCGAGCCGAGGATCTGGTAGACGACCTCCAGGTGCTTGGCGATCGCCTCCTCGTGCTTGCGCCCGCGGGTGGCGAGGCGGTCGGCGACGGAGAGGAGCGTCACGTCGACCTCCACCGGCTCGGTCGCCTTGAGGTAGCCGTGGACGACCCGCAGATCGAGCGGCCGGTACTTGACGAGGAAGCCCGCGCGCAGGTGGTGCTCGGTCATCTGCGCGACGTGCCGCTTGAGCCGCTCGGACGCGTGCAGGCGGCTGAGGATGTCGCGCGCCATCTCCGCGCCGAGCCGGTCGTGACCGGGGAAGCCGAAGCCGCCCTTGGGGTTCGGGACGCCGGTGCGGGACTTGGCGATGTCGTGCAGGAGCGCGGCGAAGCGGAGCGCGCCGCCGCGGGTGAGGCCGTCGGCGAGCGGCTCGTCGAGGAGCGCGCGCAGGCGGGCGGCGTGGTGCGAGCCGAGGATCGCGCCCGGGTCGCGGTCGAGGTCGACGGCGCGCTCGAGCACCTCCAGCGTGTGGCCGTGCGCGTCGCGGTGGTGGTAGATCGTCTGCTCGATGCCCTTCAGCGCCCCCAGCTCGGGGAGGACCGCGGCGAGTGCGCCGGTGCGGTCGGCGAGGTGGAGGCCGCTCAGCGCGGCGTCGGCGGTGACGATCCGCTTCAGCTCGGCGAACACGCGCTCCTGGGCGACGTCGCGCAGGCGCGCGGCCTCGGCCTCCGCCGCCCGCTCGGTCGCGCCGTCGACCTCCAGCCCCAGCTCGCACGCCTGGCGCGAGAGGCGGAGCACGCGGAGCGGGTCGTCGGCGAACGACCGTTCCCCCACCGCCCGCAGCACGCGCGCGTCCAGGTCGCGCGCGCCGTGGAACGGGTCGACCGGCGCGCCGCCCTCCAGCGGCTCGGCCATCGCGTTGATCGTGAAGTCGCGTAGGGCGAGGTCGGCGTCGAGCGAGCCGCCGCGCATCGGGGTCAGGTCGGCCTGCCAGGAGCGGTCGCGGGCCATCACGCGCCACGCGCCGAACGCGTCGGAGAGCTCGAACGCCGGCCCGTCCACCGCGCGCGCGAGCGCCTTGGCCGCGGCGCGCACGTCGCCGTCGATCACGAAGTCCAGGTCGGGCGCGTCGTCGAGCCGGCCGAGCAGCCGGTCGCGCACCGCGCCGCCGACGAGCCACGCGTCCGCGCCGCGCAGGGTCTCGCGGGCGAGGTCGAGCGGGTTCACGCGCCCGCCCCCACCGCGCGCCGCGTCACCCGCGCCGTCAGCCCGGCCGTCACCTCGTAGTTGATCGTCCCCAGCCGCCGCGCGAGCTCCTCCGCGAGGATGCGATCGGAACCCTGCGCGCCGATCAGCACCGCCTCGTCGCCCACGGCGACATCCGGCTCCGGACCGAGGTCGACCGTGATGTTGTCCATCGAGACCGTCCCGACGATCGGCACGCGCCGCCCGCCGACGAGCACCTCGCCGTTGTTCGTGTGCGCGCGCCGGAAGCCGTCCGCGTAGCCGACCGGGATCGTGCCCGTGTACGTCGGCGCCTCCGGCGACCAGCGCCGCCCGTAGCCGGCCGACTGCCCCGGCTCGATCCGCTTGACCGCCGCCACGTACGACACGAGCCGCATCGCGGGCCGCAGGCCGCGCGCGAGCGGATCGCCCTGGAACGGATCGAGGCCGTAGATCGCGATCCCGCAACGGACGAGATCGAGGTGCGTGCGCGGGTCGCGGAGCGTCGCGGGGCTGTTGGCGGCGTGGCGGATGAGCGCCGGCATCCGCGCCTTCCACGGCTCGGCCCACGCGAGGAAGGCGTCGAGCTGCTCGTCCAGGTACGGGTCGTCGACCTCGTCCGCCGTCGCGAAGTGCGTCATCAGCCCCACCGGCGTCCCGACCCGCTCGATCACCGCATCGGCGTACCCCGCGTCGCGCGTGCCGAGGCGCCCCATGCCGGTGTCGAGCTTGACGTGCACGCGCGTGCCGCCCCGCACCGCGACCGCGTCCGCGAAGTCCAGCGACCACGCGCACACGTCCGCGCGCGCGGCGAGCGCCTGGTCGAGCTCCTCCGACGACAGCGCCCCGAGGACGAGGATCGGCACGTCGTCCCCGATCCCCGCCGCGCGCAGCTCCGCCGCCTCCTGCGACGCTACGACGCCCAGCCACCGCGCGCCGCCGCGCAGCGCCGCCCGCGCCGCGATCACCGCACCGTGGCCGTAGCCGTTGCCCTTCACCACCGCGCACAGCGCCGCGTCGCCGCTCGCCCGGTCCAGCAGCGCGCAGTTCGACGCGATCGCGTCCGTGTCGATCTCCGCGACCGCGCGCAGCACGCCCAGCGGCCTAGAGGCCGGCGATCGCCTCGAGCACGTCGAGCCGCGTGACCATGCCGACGTAGCGCCCGTGCTCGACGACCGGGATCCGGTTGTGCTTGTGCTCGACGATCAGCTTCGCCGCGTCGCGCACGTCGGCGTCCGCGTCGATCGTGATCGGGTCGGCGGTCATCATGTCCTCCACGTCGTCCGCCGCGGCCTTCTTCAACCGGTCCTCGAAGCGGCTGAGCGGCTCCAGGAAGACGACGCCGCCGAACAGGCTGATCATGTGCGGCAGGCGCAGATCGCCCTCCTCGTCGCCGATGACGAGGTCGTTCTCGGTGACGATGCCCACGCACCGGCCGCCCTCGTTGACGACGGCCACGCCGGTCAGGTCGTGGTCACGCATCTTGTGGATCACGGTCTCCACCGTGTCCTGCGGCGTGACGGTCGGGGCGTCGGCGTCCATGATCTCGCGTACGGTCGGCACGATCGGGCAGCCTATCTACCGCCCGAGCGCGTCGATCACGTCGGACGCGATGACGCTGTCGGCGCGGCGGTCGCGGGCGGCGGTGCGGCCCGCGTCGAGGTGGAGGCGGACGGCCGCGCAGGCGGCGAGGAACGGGTCGAGCCCCTTCGACAGCATCGCCGCGACGACGCCGGAGAGGACGTCGCCGGTGCCCGCGGTCGCGAGCGCGGGCGCGCCGCCCGGGCTGATGCCGACACGGCCGTCGGGCGACGCGATCAGCGTGTCGTCCCCCTTGAGCACGACGATCGCGCGCGCCTTGCGCGCCGCCGCCCGCGCGTGCTCGAGCCGGCGCGCCTCGACGTCCTTCGAGCCGATCCCCAGCAGCCGCCCCAGCTCGCCCGCGTG
>DATMVO010000517.1:0-7057 GCA_035563115.1 Solirubrobacteraceae bacterium | reverse complement strand
AGATCACCGCGCCGCAGCCGCTCGCGATGCTCGAGGCCGAGGCTCCGACCGCGATCATGGCCAAGCGCACGAACGACGTCCGGCGCCGCGCCGAGCAGCTCGCTCAGCAGCAGCCGGAGAAGGTGGCTCAGCAGGTCCGCTCCTGGATGCAGGAGGAGGGATGAGCGCGCTCCCGGTCCCCTACGAGGAGGCCGACGCCCCTGCCGCGCAGGAGTACGACCCGCTCAGCGCCGCAGCCAGCCTGAACGGCCGGCAGAAGGCCGCGACGCTGCTCATCTCGCTCGGTCCCGAAGCCGCCGGCGAGATCCTCGCCTCGCTGCCGTCCGACGACGTCGAGGCGATCTCGCTCGAGATGGCGAAGCTGCGGCAGGTCGACCCCGCCGAGAGCAATGCCGTGCTCACCGAGCTCGTGGCCACCGCCGATGCGATGGAGCTCTACGCCGAGGGCGGCGTGGCGTTCGCCCGTGAGGTGCTCGAGCGCTCGCTCGGGCCCGAGGGCGCCGCCGAGATCATCGCCCGCCTGTCGGCGACGATGGAGCGCCGGCCGTTCGAGTTCCTGCGCAAGACGCCGTCCGAGCAGATCATCGCGTTCCTCGCGTCCGAGTCGCCGCAGACGATCGCGCTCGTCATCGCCAACCTCCACACGACGCTCGCCGCGCAGGTGCTGTCCGAGCTCGAGCCCGAGGTCCAGCCGGACGTCGCCGCGCGCGTCGCGAACATGGCCGAGATCTCGCCGGACGTGCTCCACGTCGTCGAGCGGATCATCAAGCAGAAGCTCTCGTCGGTGATCACGCAGGAGTACTCCTCCTCCGGCGGCGTCAAGGCGCTCGCCGAGATCATCAACCACACCGACCGCCCGACCGAGCGGAACATCCTGGACCGCCTCGCCGAGTCGAACGCCGACCTGGCCGAGCAGATCCGCCTCCTCCTCTTCACCTTCGAGGACATCGTCAAGCTCGAGGACCGCCACGTGCAGCTCGTGCTCCGCGAGGTCGACCAGAAGGACCTCTCGCTCGCCCTCCGCGGCGTGCCGAACGAGGTCAAGGAGAAGGTCCTCAAGAACATGTCCCAGCGCGGCGCCGAGATGCTCCGCGAGGAGATGGAGTTCCAGCCGCCGCAGCGCCGTGTCGTCGTCGAGGAGGCGCAGGGCCGGATCGTGTCCATCATCCGCCGCCTCGAGGAGCAGGGCGACCTGGTCCTGGGCCGCGCCGCGGGCGAGGACGAAGTTGTCTAGCGCGCCGGCGTCCTTCGAGTTCGACCAGCTCGAGACGGTCGAGATCATCTCGGCCGAGGAGCAGGGCGTGCGCCTGGCCGAGGCGTCGGCGATCATCGAGACCGCCCGTGCCGAGGCCGAGGCGATCCGCGAAGCCGCGCGCCAGGACGGCTTCCAGGCCGGCTACCAGCAGGGCCTCGCGGGCGCGCAGGAGTACCTCGCGCCGTCGGTGCAGGCGCTGGCCGCCGTGCAGGAGGCGCTCGGCGACGAGCGCGGCCGCGCGGCGGAGGCCGTCGAGCGTGAGGCCGTCGAGCTGGCGTTCCGGATCGCCGAGAAGGCGCTGGGCGCCGCGATCGAGGCCAAGCCCGAGCACGTCGTGGACGTCGTCCGCGGCGGGCTGCGCCGGCTGCTCGAGCGCGAGCGCGTCGTCGTGATGGTCCACCCGGACGACCTGGATGTGCTGCGCGCCGCCGCCGACGGCCTGCAGGCCGAGCTCGGCGGGATCGGCTCGATGGAGGTCCAGGCCGAGCGCCGCGTCGGCCGCGGGGGCGCGATCGTGCGCACCGCCGCCGGCGAGGTCGACGGCCGCCTCGAGGTGCAGCTCGAGCGGGCGCGCGAGGCCATGCTGGAGGCGCTCAAGCCTTCCGCTGACCTGGCCGACTAGCCGGGCTGAGCATGCTGACGCTTGACCGACTCTCCGCCGCCCTCGAGCAGGCGGACCTGCAGGAGCGCCATGGGCGCGTGCGGAACCTGATCGGCCTCGTGGTCGAGGCGACCGGCCTGCAGGCGCAGGTCGGCGAGCTCTGCCACATCGAGATCGACGCGCGCGGGCGCAAGAAGCCGGTGCCCGCCGAGGTCGTCGGCTTCCGCGACGGCGCGACGCTGCTGATGCCGCTGGGCGCACTGGCCGGGATCGCCCCGGGCTGCGCGGTCACCGCGTCCGGCACCGAGCTGCGCGTGGAGGTGGGCAACGGCCTGCTCGGCCGCGTACTCGACGGCCTGGGCCGGCCGATGGACGGCAAGGGCCCGGTCGAGGAGACCATCGCGCGACCCGTCACCGCCTCTCCCCCCGATCCGCTGACGCGTCCGCGGATCGAGGAGCGCATCAAGCTCGGCGTCCGTGCCCTTGACGCCCTGATCCCGTGCGGCCGCGGCCAGCGCCTCGGCATCTTCGCCGGCTCCGGCGTCGGCAAGTCGTCGCTGCTCGGCATGATCGCGCGGAACTGCTCCGCCCAGGTCAACGTCATCGCCCTGGTCGGCGAGCGTGGCCGTGAGGTCGTCGAGTTCCTCGAGCGCGACCTGGGCGACGCCCTGGCGCACTCGGTCGTCATCTGCGCGACGTCCGACCAGCCCGCGCTGGTGCGCCTGAAGGCCGCCCAGACGGCGACCGCGGTGGCGGAGCACTTCCGCGACGCGGGCGCCGACGTGATGCTGATGATGGACTCGGTCACCCGCTTCGCCATGGCGCAGCGCGAGGTCGGCCTGGCCGTCGGCGAGCCGCCCGCGACGCGCGGCTACACCCCCTCCGTCTTCGCGAAGCTGCCCGAGCTGCTCGAGCGCTCCGGCACCTCGCCCAACGGCTCGATCACCGCGCTCTACACCGTGCTGGTGGACGGCGGCGACATGGACGAGCCGGTCGCCGACGCGGTGCGAGGCATCCTCGACGGCCACGTCGTGCTGACGCGCGAGCTCGCGCACAAGGCGCACTACCCGGCGATCGACGTGCTGCAGAGCGTGTCGCGTCTGACCGGCGAGATCCTCACGCCCGACCTCCAGCAGGCGGGCCAGACGGTCCGCGAGCTGATGAGCGCGTACGCGGAGAAGGAGGACCTCATCGCGATCGGCGCCTACCAGCCCGGGAGCGATCCCATGGTCGACCGGGCGATCGCCGCGCGCGAGGGGATCCAGGGCTTCCTGCGCCAGCGGGCCGAGAACGGCTCGTCGACCGAGGAAGCGGACCGGTTCCTGCGCGAGCTGGCCGGGATGCCGCAGCCGGTCGAGCCTGCGCCGGTGGCCGCGCCCGGGATGTACGAGGCGCCCGACGCCGGGTTCATCCCCGGCGAGGCGGTGCTGGAGGGCGACTCGCCCACGCGCCAGAGCGCGATCCCCGCCCTCGGCCTCGACCTGAACGGCTAGGGGCTGGGTCGGCATGGCTTCGAAGCGATTCGAGTTCCGGCTGGAGCGCGTCCGCGAGATGCGCGAGAAGGCCGAGGACGAGGCGAAGGAGGAGCTCGCGACGGCGCTGGCCGAGCGCGAGCGCTGGGCGCAGCGGCGCGACGACGCTTCACGCTCGCTCGTGCGCGCGCGGCTGGCGCAGCGGTCCGCCGCCGCGTCGGGGGGCGTCTCGATCGCCGAGATGATGGCCCACCAGTCGTTCCTGGAGCGGACCGAGCGGACCGAGAAGGCCGTCGAGATGGACCTGTCGCGGCAGGAGCAGGAGGTCGCGGCGCGGCGCTCGGCGCTGCAGATCGCCGCGCAGGAGCGGCAGGTGCTCGACAAGCTGCGCGAGAAGGCCGCCGCCAAGCACCGTGCTGCCCTGGAGCGCGCGGAGGCGTCGATGCTCGACGAGCTCGCGCTGAACGCCCACCGCCGGCGCGGCGAGGGCCTCTGATGTCCGTCGACGCGATCGGCGCGCGCATCGCCGAGATCCAGTCGAAGATGCAGGCGCTGCTGGGACCGGCCGCTCCCGTGCCCGCCGCGACGGGGGCTTCTGAAGCCGTCGGCACGACCGGCAGCGCTTCGGCCTCCGGCTTCGACAAGGCCCTGGCGCGGAAGACCGGCGCGCCGGTGGCGACCGCCGCGTCCGCGTCCGTCTCCGCCGCCGTTCCCGTCTCCGTCGGCTCCGGCCCGACGCCCTACGCCGCCGAGATCTCCGCCGCTGCCGCGAAGCACGGCGTCGACCCGGCGCTGCTCACCGCGCTCATCAAGCAGGAGTCGGGGTTCAACCCGAACGCCCGGTCGCCCGCGGGCGCCTCCGGCCTCTGCCAGCTCATGCCCGGCACCGCCGCCGGCCTCGGCGTCACCGACCCGACCGATCCCGCCCAGGCGATCGAGGGCGGCGCGAAGTACCTCGCGCAGCAGCTCAAGGCCTTCGGCGGCGACCCCGAGAAGGCGCTCGCCGCGTACAACGCCGGCCCGGGCGCCGTCTCCAAGTACGGCGGCGTCCCGCCCTTCGCGGAGACGCAGAACTACGTCAAGAAGGTCATGGCCTACGCCGAGGCCTACCGCGCGCAGGGCATCGGCGCCGCCACCGGCGTCACCGGCACCCCCACCGCGGCCAACGTCACGCCCACCGGCCTCACCACCGGCGGCACCCCCACGGCCACCGCCGCCGCCCTCGCCATGGCAGCCGACCCCTCTCTCACCTCCCCGGTCGCCCCCTCGACCGAGGTCGCCACCTCCCCGAGCCAGTTCGGCATCGCTTAGCCGAGGCTGCGCCGGGTGGCGTGCGACGCTGCCCGCCATGGATCCGGACACCGCCCTCGACGTCCTCGCCGGCCTGTTCGAGCGGGAGGGAGCCGCCGTCCGGCACCGCGACGACGAGGAGCTCACCGGCATCGACGGCGCCGCGTCGCCCGCGGTCGTCCTGCACGCCTTCTGCGCGATGGCGCGTACGCCGGCGGACGAGCCGGTCGAGCGGCACGGCGAGACCGTCCGCGTCGGCCTCGACGAGGAGGACGACCTGCTCCTGCACGAGAGCGCGCTCGAAGGCGCCGACGACGACCGCTTCGTCGTCTCCCTCTGCCGCCAAATTCGGCTTCGTCGACGCCCAGGGCGAGTACGCCGGGATGTCCGCGCTCAACGTCGAGCTCTTCGCCGACGGCGTGCCCGAAGGAGCGGCCCCGGAAGACCAGCTCTGGGGCTACGCCGGCCACCGCCGTCCGGACGTCTCCGACGACACCCGCCCCGACTTCCCCGGCGCCTGGGCCGGCCACGTCGACCCCTGGTCGCGCGCCGTCGAAGCCTCCGCCTCGTGGCAGGCGCTCCTCGCGCTCGGCGGCACCCGCTTCATCGCCTGGGCCGGCGACGTCTGACGACCTCTCCGACGCGAGCCGCGGCGGGGAGGAAGCGGTACCGTGGCGGGAATGGAGGAGCGGCTCCAGCTCACGATCGTCTACGAGAGCCCGGACGAGGACGGTTGGGTCGTCGCCCGCGTGGTGCAGGTGCCCGGCGCGATGAGCCAGGGCCGCACACGGGAGGAGGCGCGCGAGAACGTCATCGACGCGCTCCGTCTCCTGCTCACGCCGGACGCCGACGACCCCGCCGCCGCGGACGACCGCAGCGAGCCGCTCGAGCTCACCTTCGCCGCGTGAAGCGGCGCGACCTCGGAGCGTCACCTCTGCGCCCACGGCGCGGAGCTCGTCGGCGAGGGCGGCCGCCACACGACATAGCGCTCGGCCGACGGCCAGCGCCGCACGGCCGTTCCACGCCACAGCGAGATCGGTCCGGGCCTCGTGCGCGCCATCTGCGCCCAGCTCGAGATCCCGGCTCCGCCCCAATCGGCGCTGAGCGGCCGGAACCACGAAGGGCGCGGTCGTGCCGCGCCTTCTGACGTTCGGTGGCGCGAGTTGTGACGGATGCGTCACAATGACGGTATGGCCACCGTCACGACGGCGCAGATCCTCCAGACGCTCGCCGCCGCCGGTGTGCCGCAGGGGGAGCTGGCGGCGCGAGCCGGGATCGCGCGGGAGACGATCTCGCGGTGGACGACGGGCGCGCAGCGGCCGAGCCTGGAGGCGCTCACCGAGCTGGTGCGGATCGCCGGCTTCGAGCTGGAGGTGCGGCTCGTGCCGGCGGAGCCGAAGCTCGTCGAGCTCGTGCGCGAGCGGAGCGTGCTCGGCCCGACCGAGCTCGTCTCGTCGCTGGTGCCGGACTGGCCGGCCTGCCGGCGCGCCCTGCGGATCGCTGCGGCCGTCGCGGACCTGGCGGTCGTCGTCGGCCCCGTCGCGGCGGCGCTCCGCGGTGCGCCGCAGCGGCTCGCGAGCGGCCGGGTCGACCTCGTCGCCGCGCCGGAGCACGGCGAGGCGCTGTTCGACCGGCTCCTCGCCGAGGACGCCCAGCTCGACCGGGTGGAGGTCGCGCCGAACGGCGAGCGGCGCGAGGTGTGGGACGCCGGGGCGGCGCGGCTCACCGTCCGCCGCGCGCTGACGGGCGTCCACGACCTCCCCGAGCTGCTCGCCCGGGCGCACCCGGTCGGGATGGCGCGGGACGACGTCGGCGTCGTCCGGGTCGCGTTGGCGGAGGACCTCCTCGAGGTGAGCTTGGCGTCGCCGTGGGCGGAGGACGCGGTGTACCGCGCCGGCCTGCGGGCCGTCCTCGCGAGCGGCCTCTACCACCGGCGCGAGCTCGACCGCGACCGGTCCGCGGCCACGTGAGCGCGACCGATCCGGCGCACCGCGCACTGCTGGCGACGCTCGTCCGGCACGACGTTCGCTTCGTCCTCGTCGGCGGCGTCGGGTTGCAGCTCCACGGCTTCTCCGGCGCGACGCGGGACGTCGACGTGACGGTCGCGACCGACGAGGAGAACGGCCGGCGGCTCGACGCGGCGCTCCGGGCGCTCGGTGCGGACCCGTTCCTGACCGGCGAGCGCGGGGTCGCGTACCGCACCCGCCACGGCATGCTCGAGGTCCTGCGCCACACCGACGGTGTCGGCGACTTCGCGGCGTGGGCGGTCGACGCGCGGCCGCGCGAGCTCGAGCGCGGCGTCACCGTGCTCGTCGGCAGCCCGGCCGACCTCGTGCGGTCGAAGGAGGGCGCGGACCGCCCGAAGGACCGGGACGTCCTCCCGCAGGTCCGCGCCGAGCTGCTCGCCTCGGGCGCGCTCCGCGAGGAGGACGTGCGCGG
>DATMVO010000516.1:0-2161 GCA_035563115.1 Solirubrobacteraceae bacterium | reverse complement strand
CCGGCCAGGCGCACGAGCTCGTGCCCGCCGAGCCCGCCGCGGACGTCGTCCGCCGGCTCACCGCCGAGGCGCGCGCCGCGCTCGCCGACGCCGCCCGCCGCCTCGGCCCGGCCGGAGGCCGTTGATCGTTCGACCGTCGATGCGAGAGCGCGTGACCGTGGATGCCGGGGACGCGCGGCCGATCTCAATGCATGCCGGGTGCCTGTGACGAGTCGGCCGCGCGTCATCCGGCGCCGCGGACGCGTGCTCTCGCGCGGCGGGAAACGAACCACGGGCTCCTAGAGTTGGAGCCATGTCGATCGAGGACGAGAACGACGCGCGCGGGATGAAGCGCGCCGGCGCCGTCGTCGCCGAGACCCTGCGCGCGATGCGCGCGGCCACGGCACCGGGCGTGAGCACCGCCGAGCTGGACGACGTCGCCGCGCGGGTCTTCCGCAAGCACGGCGCGCGCTCGGCTCCGCGGGTGACGTACGACTTCCCCGGCGAGACGTGCATCTCGGTCGACGAGGAGATCGTTCACGGCATCCCCAGCCGCCGCACGCGGCTCAAGCGCGGGAGCCTCGTGAAGCTCGACGTCTCGCTCGAGGTCGGCGGCTACTTCGCCGACGCGGCGGTGACGGTGCCGGTCGGCCCGACCGGCAAGACGGCGACGAAGCTGATGAAGGCGACGCGCACCGCGATGCAGGCCGGCATCGCCGCCGCCGTCGCGGGCCGCCCGGTCTCCGCGATCGGCGAGGCCGTCTCCGCGGAAGCCGCCCGCCACGGCGCCCAGGTCTTCCCCGAGCTGACCGGTCACGGCATCGGCCGCAAGCTCCACGAGGAGCCGACGGTCTCGAACATCCCGACCCGCGAGGGCGACCGCTTCCTCCTCACCCCCGGGCTCGTCCTCACGGTCGAGCCGATGACGTCGCTCTCCACCAACCGCTTCGTCGACAAGGGCGACGGCTGGACCTACCTCACGCGCGACGGCTCCCCGAGCGCGCACTTCGAGCACACGATCGTCATCACCGAGGACCGCCCGCTCATCCTCACGGCGTGAGCGTGCGGAGCAGGCGGTCGAACGACTCGTCGACGGAGGCGGGGAGCCCGAACCCGCCGGCCCGCTCGAGCGTGACGAAGCCGTGCAGCGCGGCGCGGACGGCGCGCGCGGCGTGGACGTCGTCCCCGACGACGCGCAGGAGCGGCGCCACCGCCGCGTCCGCCGCCGCGCGCAGCTCCTCGTCGTCCTGCGTCCGCGCGGCGGCCGTCGCGGTGGCGGCGTAGAGGCCGGGGTGCGCGCGGGCGAAGGCGCGGTAGGCGTGGCCGAGCTCGGCCACGCTCTCCGCCGCGCCGAGCGCGTCGCGGAACCCCGCGAGCCCCTGCAGGGTCAGCCGCCGGCGGAGGTCCGGCAGCCCGCCGACGTGCTTGTAGAGCGACGGCGTCTTGATCCCGAGCCGGTCGGCCAGCCGCCCGAGGTGGAGCGCCTCCCAGCCCTCCTCGTCCACCAGCCGCGCCGCCTCGTCCACGACCGCGTCCGGCGAGAGCGCGACGCGCTTCACGCCGCGCACCACGCGGGCGCGGCCACGCTGCGCTGGAAGCCCTCGCGCGTCCGCAGGCCATAGCCGAGCGCGCGGTCGAGCGACACGTGGATCGCCCACGCCACCGCGACCGGCGCGAGCGCGGGCACGAGGAGCGACGCCGCGCCCACCGCCATCGGGCCCCACCACGCATGCCCGGCGTTGTACCGCGGCACGGCCCGGGCGTGCAGCCGCCCCGGCCCGTCGGCGAACGCGCCGATCAGCGCGAGGTCCGGCGCGACGAGCGCCGCCCAGAACAGCACCTCGTCGCCCATGCCGCCGCGTACCGCGACGACGACGAGGGCGGCGAAGAGCGCGGCGTGGAGCGCGCGGGTCAGCGGGGTGGTGGGCAGCGGCATGGTTCGGTCCTCTCGGTCGGATCGGCTAACGCTCTTAGCTTAGCTAACGCCGTTAGCCGCCGTCAAGCTCCAGGCGATCGCGGTGTGCGTACTCCGGCGCGCGCCGGGTAGCAGCCGTTCGCCAAGCACCACGGAGGGTGAGACGTGCCGAAGGGCCGCATGGGAGCCACCAGCAGGACGAGCGCGCGCCGCCGGCGTGCGTGGCTCGCCGGACTGACCGCGGTGCTCGCCGCCCTCGCGGCCGCG